>NZ_KB897873.1:0-26549 GCF_000377185.1 Rhizobium sp. 42MFCr.1 | reverse complement strand
GGCTGTTTCCTTGCAAAATCAGTTTGAGGTTTCCCTGGTTGGCGGAGCGTGATTCACTGGGTTTATCGCGGTGAATCGGAGAGCCAGGAATGGGTAAACCACGCGAACGGCGCCAAACGGGTGAACAGGATTTATTCCGATCCCGGCTCGACCAGATCATCAACATGAAGCACGAACTTGTGCGTCTGGCGCAGGCTATTGACTGGCCTGTGTTGGAAGCCCGCTTTGGGACGGTCTATTCGGACGGAGCTGGCATGCCGCCATTGCCGACGCGGCTGATGGCGGGGCTGGCCATTCTGAAGCACACGTTCAACCTGTCGGACGAGGCGCTGTGCGAGCGCTGGGTGGAGAACCCCTACTTTCAGTACCTCTGCGGCGAGGAGTTCTTTCGTCACGAACTATCGTTCGACCGCTCCTCGATGACGCGCTGGCGGCAGCGCATGGGCGAGGAACGGATCGGCGCGCTCTTGCAGGAGAGCCTGGCCGTGGCCGTCAAGACAGGCGCGATGAAGCCGCAGGATACGCGGCAGGTGATCGTGGACACGACCGTTCAACCGAAGAACGTCATGTTCCCGACGGATGCCAAGCTTATTCACCGGGCGCGCGAACGGCTGGTGCGGCTGGCGAAGAAAATGGGGCTTGATCTGCGCCAGACCTATATTCGGGTCGGTAAATTCGCCCTGATCCAGCACCAGCGCTACGCTCATGCGAAGCAATTCAAACGGGCCGGCAAGGCGCTGCGCAAGTTGAAGACCTATCTCGGCCGGACCGTTCGCGACGTCGAACGTCAGATCGCCGGCGACGAACAACTCGACGCGATCTTCAAATGGTCGCTCTATCAGGCAAAAACGGTCATCGCGCAGCGGCAACGTCAGCGTGGCCGCAAGATCTACAGCCTGCATGCCGACGAGGTCGAGTGCATTGGTAAAGGCAAGGCGCACAAGCCCTATGAGTTCGGAGTGAAGGTGTCCGTGGCCACAACACTGAACCGTTCAAAGGGCGGGCAGTTCGCCCTGCACGCAGCGGCGCTGCCCGGCAATCCGTACGACGGCCACACGCTCGCGACCGTCATTCCGGATATGGAAAAGATGATTGGCAACGAGCTCTCCCGCATTCTGGCCGATGCTGGATACCGCGGCCATAATGCTCCCGAAAGTCACAAGCTGAGAGTCTTCACCAGTGGCCAGAAGCGCCGTCTCACACCCGCCATCAAGCGCCAGATGCGACGACGATCGGCGGTCGAACCCGTCATTGGACACCTCAAGAGCGAACACAGAATGGACCGGAATTATCTCGCTGGCGAACAGGGGGATGCCGTCAATGCCGTTCTGGCCGCCGCCGGATACAACTTCTCCCTCCTGCTGCGATGGTTCAGGCAACTTTTGTGTCTGTTCGCCGCACTCCTCCTCACGTTCCAGAGCCGACCGATGCCGCAACAACCTGCCTGAAAGCGAGTTCTTCACGATCGACAAACTAGCGCCGCCTGGGACGGTTGTGTTCGAAGGGCAGGTGAACCGCCGTACGCATTGGGTCGTCAAGACTTTCGCACGTGACCTACTGGCCAAGGATTCGAGATAAATCGATCCGCATGCCTGCGCGGCCGAGTTCGTTTTCACCGGGTGGTTCGGACGAGTTCGATGAGGCGCTTTCGGGCTTTCCTGCATAACTCCCGTTTGGATCGTCCAGTTCGCGTTGACCTGCGATCGATCCACTGGGATCTTTGGCCTGAAATACGCTTTGAGCCTCGAACTCGCCCGTTTTCCAGGCATCGATGGCATCCTCGAACACTTGCGGGAAAGCTTCAGCGCTTTCGGGGTTTCCGTACCATTTGCTGACAATGCGAAGAATCTTGGCGAACATTCTCGTTCCCAGGCGCAGGTTCACGCACGGATCGACAAGACCAGACGTCACTTCCGAAATGTCTTTTACGCCAACACCTGCAGGAAACTGCGTGAGGCCGACGCGCACGACTGAATGTCCGACATTCTGCTTGACGATTTCCATTGCTTCCTTGGGTGTTCTAGGCTTCGGAACGAGGACCAATCGCCCTCCCGCTCTCACGGTGACAGCAAGGGGATCGGAAGAGCCTGCGGCTTTGACGAACTGCTCGACGATCGCCGGCCTCAAGGAGGAATCGGCACATTTTGTTATGAGGGCAGGATCAAGCATGAAGGGCTCCCGGAACTACGTGTTGACAGAGAAGACAAGCGGCTTGTGGAAGAGACGCGACCAAGCCTCGACACTGGCACGCTGGATGGGCACGATAGACGTGCTGCCTGTCCACCAGCCGTTCCCAACGGCGACGATGATATCAGGGTCGTAAAGCATGGACTGAACGACCGGCCAGACAATGAGTTGCTCGTAGCAAATCACCGGCGCAACCCGTTTGCCTGCGATTTCGGCGACGGGATTGGAGAAGAAATACGCACGTGCGCCGCCGCCGCCATCAATCAGTGACTGCCAGGGCTGCCACATCGAACCGGGTACCGGCATACGCTCGCGGTAGACTATTCGCGCCCCGAACTCCGAAAGTTCCAAGAGCACATTGTCGTAACCGATCTCGTCGACCACGGATGCGCCTGCGACGACCGTCAACCCGCTTGCCCGCAATTCACGCAGCCATAGCCGTTCGACCGTTGGTGTCCAGAAGCCGATCGCACTCTCTGGCAACACAACCACGGCGCCTTTGCCGCGCCTTGCCGCCCGCGCCGTTGCAACAAGGCCACGCTGCCGTTCGAGATTGCTGGTTCGGCCGAGCGACGCTCCAAGTGTAAGCTCGACACCATACCACGAAAAGGGTGGGTGCTGCGTCGTCCATTGTGCGGCGGACCAGAGCCACAAGGCAATTATGGCCATGGCTGCAGCCGGCCGAAGCCTGGTCGTCATGATCAAGAGGCCGGCTGCCATTGCGCCAAGACCGACCCACCCCCAGCCGGGGAACAGAACTCCGGCGGCGGTGATCGGGTGAGCCCAGCCCAAAATCCCAAAGGGCGGCACTGCCATCAAAAACATGACCAAGAGATAACGGATTGCAAGACGCCATCCCGATCTCTCGGTCCACAGAACAGCGTGGACGCCGACGAAGGCCGCCGACGCGATCAACCAGAGCAATAGACCGGATAAGAGATTTGAACCATAGAAGGCGACTGCGCCATGCGGCAAACCTCGAGATGCCGCAAGGAAATAGGTCGCCGATGCCATGGCGGCGCTTGGCCGGTCGCGCGCCACGGACCAGATAAACGGAAAGGCGGCAGACATAGGAAGGGCGAGGGGATTTCCGCACCAACCGATCCAGCCAGCCGCCAGTGCCGCGCCCAAAAGGACACTGTTGCGGACCAGTTCACGGCGCATAGATGAGGACCGCCTTTGCCAGGCCGAGCACCCCGGAGGCAGGCACTGGACCAAAGTAGCGAGAGTCGAAGGACCCGATGAAACCAGAGTGAAGAAACACGTAGCCCGTCGGTACTGTTCCTCCGCTGAACCGCCTCAAGCTCCGACCTCTGCCGTCCAGCTGGGCCGGTTCGGAATGCGGCAATGCAAGGCCGTCGATACTAACCAAGCGGTCAATTTCGATCCTTTGTGATGACATCGCAACGATGGTTTTGATGAGCGGCGCATAGCCACCAGGACAGAGCCCCGATCGAAGGTAACCGCGGTCAAACGCTTCTCGCATGGTGGGCGTCGGCGGCGGACAGACAAAGACCAGGTCGCCAATCTTGTAGGATCCTTCCGGCATTTGAATTCGCCAGATCCCGAGAGGTTCGCTCGGCGTTAAATTGATCCGATACCCAAGCGCGCCACCGGACACGATGAGAGCTAAGAGAACTGAAATAAGTGCGACAGGCAAACTCACCCGACGCCAAATTCGCGATGTTTGCAGGCGCTGATCGTGCAAAAAGGTCATTTCAGTGAAAGCCCCTTCCTGATCGTCTGCCGCAAGGCCTCGGACTGCTTCAGAGAGGATGTCGATCGCTCTTGGGCGGACAATTGCTGAGCCGCGCGCAGAAAATTCCAGGCGGTCTTCATTTCTGCCTTCTGCAGAGAGTTCATCCCGGCCGTGAGGGACCGATAGGTTTGCCCGCTCGGGTCCCTTGCCGAAATCCCTAGGAAAGTCCGTTCCCCGAAGCGCTCCGCAACAGCCCTTGCAAACCCCTCAAGCTCCAGCCTCACCCTCTCGTCGGCGAGCCCGTGCTCGAGAACTGCGTGCAGGTCACTGCGGTCGATCGAATCGCGAACCTGCTCGAGCGCCGATCTGGCGCTCGGAGAAAGAGCGGGAATATTGATCGCGCTCTTCTGGCGGGCGGCGCACTCCTCTGTCTCATACTCTCGTTTTGCATTGGCGCGAATTTCAAGATAGCGGCCCAGATTGCGCGCCAGCGCAGTGACATTGACGAGCGCCGTGTCCCGATCTTGCTCGTCGGATTTGCTGGGGAACAAACCCGTCTTGCCCTTGAGGGCACCGAAGCTACTCGGCTCTTCGGCGATCTTGAGCAGTGTCGCTGACGCCCTCGTCGTGTCAGCCAGCATCGCAGCGACATCGATGGCCTTGAATGCGGTCTCAGGTTGGGCATAGACGAGGTGGAACCGAACGAAGACATCTTCCCATAGCTTTTTTAAACCCGGGTCGGCCGCGAGCCTGTCCTCGACGACCTGCCCGATCGACCTCGAAAAAATGGTGATCCCGGAAACCATGGGCTCTGCCTCCTTGATTGCGTGGTATTTCATCGCCGGCCCGACCAGGCCGAGTCGGGATCCGACAGCGGCCAGGCGCGACGCGAGCGTGATGAGGTTGTGCTTTTGCCTGACTGTCCAAGCGAGCCGGTCACGAACAAGCGTTCGGGCGACATTGACGGCATGAAGGCCGCGTGCGTCAGCAAAGCGGAGCGCCTGTCGGTAGGGGCTGCCTTGCGCATAGTCGAGCGTCGTTTCCTTGACGTTCGTGCGAGACAGCAATTCGATGAGGCCTCCAGCCTTTGTGAAGGACCGGCGGCCATAATAGACGCTGAGATCCTCGCGGTGGCGGGTCATGGCGACATAGGTGAGGTGACGGTCGAGGGAAAGAGATGCCAGCAACTTCACTCGATCGACAGTAGCGCCCTGGGCTTTGTGCACCGTAGTGGCATAGCCGTAATCGACATTGTTGTAGAAGCGCTGCTCGACCGCGATCTGGCGGCGACGTTCGCCTTCGCCGATGACGGCAACGATGCGGCCAGGCCCCGCTTGAACGACCGTGGCAAGCATGCCGTTCTTGACACCAAGTGATCCCTCGTTCTTGAGAAAAACGATCTGGTCGCCGGCCGCGAAGTTGCGATCTCCATCGGCTGTCTTGAAGGTAGACCCGCCATCGATGACGCCGCGCTCAATGAGCTTGGCACGCGCCAACTCGTTCAGCGTCCGGACATCACGACGCAAATGCGCAAGGATCAGGGAAGACCTGGCTGGATCATAGTCGCGGCTCCAATCCGCAATGAGGTTTGAGACCGCTTCAATCTTCAGCTCGGCGCTGATCATCCTTCCATTCGACCGATAGGCTTCGACCGCCTTGCCGATGTTGCCATGCGCAAGATCGCGCGAGGCGTCACGCATCCATTGTTTGCGCTGGCGATATATCGTGTCGAGTTCGGCATAGCCGATACGATTGGCAATCGCTCGGAAGGCAGCGCCCGCCTCGATCGGCTGCAACTGTTCCGGATCGCCGACGAGAACGAGTTTGGCGCCGGCTTTGGTGACTGTTTCAACGAACAGCGCCATCTGCCGCGACGAGACCATGCCCGCCTCATCGAGAACGAAAATCGTCTTGTCGTCGAGCTGATCGCGGCCCTGGCTCCAACGGAGCCCCCACGACGAAAGCGTGCGGGAGATGATGCCTGCTTCCTTCTCGAGACCTTCCGCTGCCTTGCCGGCAAGGGCACCGCCAACGACGCGATATCCAGCTGCTTCCCATGCCTGTCGAGCGGCCCTCATCATTGTGGTCTTGCCAGCACCGGCCCGACCGATCACTGCCGCGATACCTTCGCCACCGGCGACATGTTCGATTGCGCTCGTCTGTTCATCGGACAGGCGATCATTGCGCGCAAAGGTCGCGCCGAGCACTGTCTTTTGAACCTTGTGCGACGATCGCTTCGACAACCAGATTGCTCGATTGACCATTTCGGCTTCCAGCCGGATCAACTCGCGGGTTGTGTACTTGTCCGGGGTACATTGACCTGTGGCGAAGTCGATCCTCTCCCGATCGAGACGCAGGGTCGCGGGGCTCTGCAGGATGCGAGCAAGAAGGCTTTGGAAAAGGATTGCGTCGTCGATATAGCGATGCAGGAACTTGGCGACATCGCGCTCATCGAAGACGCTCTTTTCCCGCGCAATCAGGTCAAGTACGATCCCCGGATTGCGCTGAATTCGTCGCGCATTCTCGGCCCGGCGCTCATCTTGCAATTCCAGCCGCTCGAGCGAGACCTGTTCGCCCGAGCCTTCCGCCTTCCGTTCGATTGCCTTGGCGCCGACACCGAGATGGATGGTCGGGGTCAGCTCGATACCCTGCTTTTCGAAGGAACGGCCATCGATGCGGATGTCGAGACCGGCAACTGCCAGATGCCGATTCTGGCAGGCAAACCAGCCGTCGCGAAAGACATTGAAATCATCCAGTCTTCCAGCCCAAAGCTCATAGACGATCTTGCCGCTGTCGTTGCGGAGCGGATTGCCGTCCGCTCCGAGCACGGGCACTTTCTTGGCACCGAAACCGTCTTCCGTCAGCGGCCGCAATGTGGTCATCAAATGGACATGCGGATTGCCAGGCGCATCGTGGAAGACCCAATCGGCCACCATGCCCTTGTCGATGACATGCCTTTCGACAAAATCGCGGACAAGCTCGATATTCTGCTTAGCCGAGAGTTCGATCGGCAAGGCAATCGTCACGTCCTTGGCAAGCTGTGCGTCAGAGCGCTTCTCGAAATCCTCGACCTTGTTCCAGAAGGCTTCCGACGCAGATGAAACCGAGCGGTCGGCAATGATTTCGCGTAACCACCCCGGCGCGTCGACTGGAATGACAAACTCCTCATGAAGCAGACCCTGCTTCCGGCTGTAGTCGATCGTCCGGGCTTCCCGCTCATATTCCATCTTGGTGCAATGGCGGTAGGCAGCCGACAGCACTGCGCTGCGGCCGGACCCGCGGGCAACGATCGTGACTGAAAAATGCGGGACGGTCACTGTGAAACCAGCTCCTTCGAGCAATCGAATTCAATAAGCTCGTCAGGAGCGGCGGCCCGAAAAGGCCAAGCGCAGAGCGTCGCGTCAGCGACGTATAATTGCGCCCTTCGGATCCGCTCCTTCGGAACGGTCGGGATCATGCTCAAAGGTGTTGGCTGCGCCAACTCGCATTTCTGTCAGTAGATCATCTCGCCAATCTGCGGGACCTTCCTGCTTGAGGAAGTCGAAACCGTATGAAAGGCCGACCGGGAATGAAGAAACCGTCCGCAAGAATTCGCGAAGAAATCGTCCGTCTCCAGGAGCAGTTGAAGCAAGCCGAAACGCGGGAGGCCGAGCGCATTGGTCGCGTCGCTCTCAAGGCTGGGCTAGGCGACATGGAAATCGAGGAATCAGACCTTCAGACGGCATTCGAAGGTCTCGTCAAACGATTTTGCGAGACGAGACCCGCGTCGATAGAAAAGGACAAAGGCGGGGCAAGTAGAACTCCGCAAAGCGCGTCGAACCGCCCTGGAGCAGATCAAGTCAGCACTGGCGAGAATTGATCGGATGCAGCGCGCAAGAAACTCGCAAGCGCGGAAGAAGGATACACGCGACAAGATCGAACTCGGGGGCCTGATAGTCAAGGCGGGCCTTCGCTACGAGAAGCGCGCACTTCTTCTCGGCGCTCTGATCGATCTCAATCGCCGTCTCGGGATCGACGATGGCGAGCGAGCGCGACTGATGGCCATCGGCAACGAGGCATTCCGCCATGACAGCAAATAGGGTGGTGCTCCTCTTCATACCGATCATGTTGATGATTGGTGTTACCGTTGGCACCACTGGCATCGAGCAATGGCTGGCAACGTTCGGCAACACCGATGCGGCCAAGGCCGCGCTCAAGCATCTAGGTATTGCCGCGCCCTTCGTCGCAAGCGGAGGCGCCGGGGTGATCGTCCTCTTCGCCGCAGGCGGCTCGGTCAACATTCGTTCTGCTGCCTGGGGCGTCGTTGCCGGAGCCGCCGCCACATTCCTGATGGCATTTGCCCGCCAGGTGTTTCTCCTTTCTGTTTTTGCAAACCAATTGCCCAGAGGCAGCAGCATGGTTGCCGATCTTGAGACAGGGACGATAGCTGGGGCGGTGACTGCACTGATGACTGGATGTTTCGCGCTGCGGGTTGCGCTTCTCGGAAATGCGGCATTCCCGCGCGCCGAGCCAAGGCGTGTTATGGGCAAACGCGCCCTCCATGGGGAGGCCGACTGGATGACGATGCAGGAAGCGGCGCAGCTTTTCCCGAATAGCGGGGGCATCGTGATTGGAGAGTGTTACCGCGTCGATCGTGACGACGTTGCTTCACATCCATTTCGGGTTGACGATCCTGAGACCTGGGGCGTTGGCGGCAAGTCGCCGCTGCTCTGCTTCGATGGATCTTTCGGATCGTCCCACGGCATCGTCTTTGCAGGGTCCGGTGGCTTTAAGACGACTTCAATCACCATTCCAACCGCGCTCAAATGGGGCGGGGCGCTTGTCGTGCTTGATTCATCGAACGAGGTTGCGCCTATCGTGATCGAACATCGCCGAAAGGCTGGCAGGGACATTCTTGTCCTCGATCCAAAGCACCCAGACATCGGGATCAATGTCCTCGACTGGATCGGACGTTTCGGTGGCACCAAAGAGGAAGACGTGGCCTCGGTCGCATCTTGGATCATGAGCGAAAATGGGCGAGCACAGGGCGTACGCGATGACTTCTTTCGTGCTTCCGCACTTCAGCTCCTCACCGCAATCATTGCCGATGTCTGCCTGTCCGGCCATACGAAGAGCGAAGAACAGACCCTTCGCCAGGTACGCAGCAACTTAGCGGAACCGGAGCCGAAACTGCGCCAGCGACTGCAGGAGATTCACGACAACTCCAAATCCGATTTCGTGAAGGAGAACGTGGCCTCTTTCGTGAACATGACACCGGAAACCTTCAGCGGTGTCTATGCGAATGCAATCAAAGAGACGCATTGGCTTTCCTACCCAAACTACGCTGCGCTGGTATCCGGATCGAGCTTTATGACAGATGCGATTGCCGACGGCGACACGGATGTTTTCATCAACATCAATCTCAAGACGCTCGAAATGCACTCCGGGCTGGCGCGCGTCATCATCGGCACGTTCCTGAACGCCATCTACAATCGGGATGGCAGGATGAATACGCGCGCGCTTTTCCTTCTTGATGAAGTGGCACGCCTTGGGTACATGCGAATTCTAGAGACGGCGCGAGACGCTGGTCGCAAGTACGGCATCACCCTGATGATGATCTACCAGTCGATCGGTCAGTTGCGTGAAACCTACGGTGGCCGTGATGCATCAAGCAAGTGGTTTGAGAGCGCAAGCTGGCTTTCCTTTGCGGCGATTAATGATCCTGAAACGGCAGATTACATCTCACATCGCTGCGGCATGACCACGGTAGAGATCGACCAAGTCAGCTTGAGCTCCCAGTCGCGCGGATCATCGCGCACGCGATCGAAGCAACTGGCGCCGAGGCCACTGATTCAGCCGCACGAAGTCCTTTGCATGCGAGCCGATGAGCAGATCATCTTTACCACCGGCAAGCCACCGCTTCGCTGCGGCCGCGCCATCTGGTTCCGACGTGAGGACATGCGGCAATGCGTTCGGGCGAGCCGCTTTTCAGTCACGTCGGGCGGCCCCTGAAGGTGAGCTCGAACTAGCCCGCGTCACATCGCGACATCACTGAAATGAATCGGTGAGCCGGAACCGATTCAAAACTGTCGTTGGACCCGGAATCTCCAAAGCGCGATTCTGTGTGCATGATCTCGCAACCCTACAAACTCTACATCGAGCGCACCGATCCGGCCCGCAACATGGCTCGCTTTTATGCCATGTCGATTGACGCGACTCTGTTTGGTGACGTTTGCCTCACCCGTCGATGGGGACGCATAGGCGCCAAAGGACAGACAATGACCCACCATTTCGAGCGAGAGCACGATGCAGTGGTGCTCTTTCTGGATCTGATCCGGCTTAAGCGAAAGAGAGGGTACGCCACGGTCGCCAGTGGGCGTCGCTCATCCTGAAGACGACTGATGAGCAAAGGACCTCGCGTCAGAATTCTGACTGCCAGCTTTAAGCACTACGCGCGGGAGGCATCGTCCCTATCGCGATGAAACGCGATCCGCAGCAAAGGTGCACCGGGTCGCACTCGAGACGAAAGTGAACGCCCTAAGGGTGGTAGCTCGACTTGCGCGATATCGAACTGTTCGGCCATGGCGACGGCAAGCTCTGCTCTGGCAATTTCGAGCTCGGCTACGATTTGACGACGCCCAGAAGCCCAACCTGCATTGCGGAGTTCGGCGCGCAGTTCTTCGATCTGCTGTTCGATAAAATTGGTCATCGTTTCGTCTCCTGAAGTTCGTGAAGGACGACAACCGCTGCCAGTGACACTTAGATGGGGCAGGGGATCGCATCAATTCCGATGACGCGGGCGAGTGGGAAGCCTTTTTCAAGAGGCTCCGCACAATCGGGAAAACCGCTCATTGTCGGGGAGCTGACAGCCGATCAAGCTTTATTGGGCAGCTATACTCCCTCTGTTCGCAGCAAAGGCTGAAAACCGGCTCCGCCTTGTGGCGGAGCCGGGTCACTCGCTAGTCCCGGTTCGGGCGGGACCAGATAAGCTGGAGGCTTCCTCCGCCTTCGACTTCGGCGAGTGTCGCGTAAATCGGGGCAGCAAAGCTCGGGTCGTCAAGTTTGACGGAGAGGTAATCCCGGCCCTGCTCGGAGGTCTTTTGCCAAGCAGCGCCCAACTCGACATTTCCAGCATAGATGCGGAAGTGAGGGCCCTTTTCGGAGGGAGTCTCGACCCGGGAGATGCGAGCCTTGAGATTGAGGGCGAGAGTGCGGATCGAACCCGTAAATCCGTTCTCGGTGGAGGTGAAGGTGCCGATGGTTGCCATTCTAAGTTCCTTTCGTTGTTTCCGGCCGCGCCCATCGCGGCCTCGATGACAGTCACGAGTCCGTGGACGATCGGACCGCACCTATTTGGCCGAAATGAAACGGAGGGCGGCAGTCGCATGTTTGTTAGTAGGCGAGGAAAGACGGCGAAACGGGAAGGTGGAGTAAGAACACGCGACTGCCGTTGGGGGGATCGATCGAGGCGAAGCCGTACTAAGGTTAGGCACGTCTCATCGCGGTCGCAGACGGAGCGCCAACAATCCATGAAGGGAACTTGGGTCTGACGGCCTCGAATAGACGGTCTGTTCCAATGCCGGCTTATCGACGAAACGTCACCCAACGCGTTCAGTTCGGCGGTACCGGTGCACCGGAAAAGTCGCAGATGAAAGAACACGGTAAGGACGGCTAGCAACCGTGCCAGATCCAGCAGTTAGATAGTGCTGAGACATTTCCCAAGACCGCTTAATAAGCAGCGCACTCGGAAGCCCCGCCGCTTTGTCGAGCGGTTGGTCGATTTTGGCTCCGCTTCGATTGCGCTTCGCGTCAAACATTATTATCGTTTTATTTCAGATACTTAGCAAAACGTGGCATAACATACATTATGGAACTGCTTTCTCGCACCGGCGATCCCAAGAGCTTCGGCGGAGCCATTGGTTTCAGCGGTTCCGACCTCCGATCCTTGACGTCGAACGGGTGTCAATAGTTGCATGAGACCTCGTTGCCCCGCGGCGACTTCAAAACGAGATCCGCTTTCCAACGGATAAAGGTACGAGCCGGCCCTCGGGATGAAGGCAGCCTTGCCACCGAGTTCCAGCAAGCAGCGCTTGAGGTGCTTGGCGGCGGTTTGGGCTATGATCCGCCCGACGTGGGTCGAGCCGGTGAAATTGATGCGGCGCACGACCGGATGGGCGATCAGTGTCTCGACGATTGCCGAAGCTTCGGCTGGCGCGTTCGAGACGATGTTGAGCGCGCCCGCCGGCCGCTGCAACCCGACCGTCTCAATACTGTCAACAAGCTCGCGAAAAGAGTTCTTGCTGCGCGCCCGAGGATTGAGAAGGTTGATACTGTCGACGGGGATGATGACCACCGTACGGGTCTGTTCTTCCATCATGCGACCTCCTTGATAGGGCGTTCTGCCAGGGGCAAAGAGCGGTTCCAGATCGTCGAAAGGAAGGCGTCCAGCATGATGGCCATTCCGCCGTGCGAACCTGTCCTATGATCGATCGTTCCACTTCTATAGGTGATGGAACGGGCGCGATCTGACTGCAGTCGCACCAGCGATGGAGAGGGACGGAACCAGAATGTCATTCGTCGGAGGGCCATTCGAACGAAACAAGTTTGTTGTGTTCTCCGAGCCGAGGCGAACGTCGGGCGAGCGAAAGCTCTGCACCAGAAAAGACAATCGGAGTCCTCAATCCTGGGACGCCATCGTTCCCGAGCACCATTTCACGGTGGCGAACCTGCGGATCAGCGAACACGTCGTTTAGTGTATTGATCGGCCCAGCCGGCACCCCGACGGTTTCGAGCACTGACAACAATTCGTCTCGCGTCATCGTCCTCGTTCTATCTTCCAGAATTTGGGTGAGCTCCTGGCGATTTCTCACTCTTTCGGCATTGCTGACGAAGCGCGGATCACCGGCAAGAAACGGCACGTCCAGCGTTGAAGCTAGGCGAGCAAATTGAGCGTCATTACCACAAGCAACTATGACGTATCCGTCGGAGACCGGGAAGACTTGGTAGGGCGCAATATTCGGATGGGCATTACCAAGCCGCACCGGCGAGACACCCGTGGCCAGAAAGTTCATCCCTTGATTTGCCAGTACTCCGACGGTGCTATCGAACAACGCCATGTCGATGTGCTGGCCCCTGCCCGTCTGGTTTCGCATCAGTAACGCAGATTGAATGGCGATTACCGAATAGAGACCAGTAAAAATATCAGCAAACGCGACCCCCATTTTTTGGGGCTGGCCATCTGGTTCACCAGTCAGATGCATCACTCCCGCCATACCTTGCACGATAAAATCGTACCCCGCACGGTGGGCATAGGGTCCAGTCTGACCAAACCCCGTAATTGAGCAATAGATCAGGCGAGGGTTTTCTCGGCTGACGGTCTCATAGTCGAGCCCGAACTTCTGCAGACCGCCCACCTTGAAGTTCTCAATCACTATATCAGCCTGGGCGATCAGTTCCTTCACCCGTTGCAGATCCGATGGCGATTGGAAATCTGCAACTACGCTCATTTTTCCGCGATTGCAGGAATGAAAGTAGGCCGCAGCTCGTTCGGCCTCAGTGCCAATAAACGGAGGTCCCCATCGACGGGTATCGTCGCCTTCCGGCGCCTCGACCTTGATCACGGTGGCGCCGAGATCGGCAAGCGTTTGCCCTGCCCACGGTCCTGCAAGGATTCGGGCAAGTTCCAGAACACGCAGCCCTTCTAGTGGAGAGGACATTCTTGTTTTCCTCAGAAGAAGGCCTGCAGCCCGGTCTGGGCACGGCCGAGTATGAGTGCATGGACGTCGTGAGTGCCCTCGTAAGTGTTGACCGTCTCGAGGTTCTGTGCATGGCGCATTACCTGGTACTCAATCTGAATGCCGTTGCCTCCATGCATGTCGCGCGCCGTACGCGCGATATCCAACGCCTTTCCGCAGTTGTTGCGCTTGACCAGCGAGACCATTTCGGGCGCGAACCTGCCTTCGTCCATCAGCCTGCCGACGCGAAGAGAGGCTTGGAGGCCCAGGGCGATCTCCGTCTGCATGTCTGCGAGCTTCTTCTGGAAAAGCTGCGTGGCCGCGAGTGGGCGACCAAACTGCAGTCGGTCCAAGCCGTATTGGCGAGACTGCGTCCAGCATTCTTCCGCGGCGCCCAAGACTCCCCACGAGATGCCATATCTCGCGCGGTTAAGGCATCCAAAGGGGCCTTTCAGGCCCGAAACGTTGGGTAGCAACGCCTCTTCCGTAACTTCGACGCCGTCCAGAACGATCTCGCCCGTGATGGAGGCGCGAAGCGACAGCTTGCCGCCGATTTTGGGCGCCGAGAGGCCCTTCATACCTTTTTCCAGGATGAAGCCGCGAATCTCGTTGTCATGGGCCTGGGACTTGGCCCACACTACGAATACGTCGGCTATTGGGGAGTTCGAGATCCAGGTTTTCGAACCGCGAAGGCGGTATCCGCCATCAATCCTTTCCGCCCTGGTTTTCATTCCGCCGGGGTCTGAGCCTGCATCGGGTTCCGTTAGCCCGAAGCATCCGATCAATTCGCCCGACACGAGCCCCGGCAGGTATTTCTGGCGCTGTTCGTCTGAGCCGTAAGTGTAGATTGGATAGATCACGAGCGAAGACTGCACGCTCATCATAGACCTAAATCCGGAATCCACCCGTTCGATTTCCCGCGCGACGAGTCCGTACGACACATAGTTCGCTTCGGCGGCGCCATATTTTTCCGGCAGAGTGACGCCAAGAAGGCCAGTCTCTCCCATCTTCCGAAACAGCGCGGGATCCGTGTGTTCATGCAGATAAGCTTCGTCAACGATGGGACGGAGTTCGCTGTCCGCGAACGATTTGGCGGTCTCGCGGATCATCCGTTCTTCTTCGGACAACTGGTCATCGAAAAGAAGTGGATCGTCCCATTGGAAGTGCCCTTGCGTACTCATTTCAGCTCCCGGTTTGTGGCTCCGAGCCTCCCCTATCCTTCGCCGACGCACAAACCATATTTACTCAAGCTGCTTTGAGTAATATGCAAAACAGATGAGCAATTTTCAGCGCCGCCTTATCCCCTCCACCGCTGCACTCACGGCCTTCGATTGCGTCGCCCGTCTGGGGAGCCTGTCGGCCGCCGCCGCCGCGCTTGACCTCACCCCTGGCGCGATAAGCAGACAGATCGCTTCTCTAGAAGAGCAACTGGGAACTATACTCGTCGTTCGCAACAACAAGGGCGTCAACCTCAGCCAGAAGGGTGAGCAATATGCGAAGGGCGTCGCCGAGGTCATCGAGAAGATCCGATTGATTTCGTTGGAAGCTATGGCTCAAGGCACCGCTAGCACCCTAAAACTCGCGATTCCGCCTACGTTTGGAACAAGGTGGCTCCTGCCGCGCATCCCTGATTTTGTCGAACGGCATCCCGATGTCACGATCAACTTCTCCACTCGTATCGGGCAGTTCGACTTCGGAAAGGAGGAGCTCGATGCCGCGATACATGTGGGCCGACCAGATTGGCCGGGATGCGACTGTCAGCTTCTCCTGAAGGAAACTGTTGTGCCCGTATGCAGCCCGGAATTCCTGCAGCGAAATCCATTCGACGGCCCCGCCGCACTCCTGCGGATCCCGCTCCTGGAAATGGCCTCACGGCCTCAGGCGTGGAGGCTGTGGTTTTCACATTTTGGTATAACGGAGCGATATCGCGAAGGTATGCGGTTCGAGCAGTTTATCAACGTTTCCCAAGCATGCCGTGCTGGCTTGGGCGTGGCGTTGATGCCATCATTCCTTATCGCCAGCGAGCTCGAAAGCGGCCGATTGGTGAAGGCCCTCGACTTGCCCGTAGACAGTCCGGTGTCCTACTATTTCGTGTGCCCCATTGAGAAGGCCAACGACTCCTCTGTGGGCAGATTTAGATCTTGGCTGTTCGACCGCGTCGGGGCTTTCAACAAGTCGCCCAAGTGAGTGTCCACCCGCCGCAGGCAGGATCCGCGACGGATGGACGGAGAGCGCTTTATCCGACTATGCGACCGAAGCCGCTTCCGACGCGATTGCTGCCTCGATCGACTCTTCGATGATGTCGAGACCCTCTTCGAGTATCTCGTACTCGATTGTCAGCGGGGGAAGCAGGCGGATGACGTTCTGGCGCGTGCCGCAGGACAGAAGGATAAGACCACGACGCTCCGCTTCAGCGACAATTCGGCTTGTCAACGATGGCGACGCGGCCTTTGTCTCCCGGTCGTCCACGAGTTCGAAAGCGATCATTGCTCCCAAACCTCGGACGTCACCAATGCGCTCCATTCCCTGTCGCTCCGCCACAGAACGAAGCCGCGTCACAGCTCGACGCCCTATTTCAACCGCGCGTTCGCGAAGCGCCTCATTATTGATTACGTCAAGCACGGCATTTGCTGCGGCTACGGCAAGGGGATTGCCGGCGTAGGTTCCACCCAGACCACCGGGATGGGCTGCATTCATTACGTCTGCTCTTCCAGTCACCGCCGACAACGGAAAGCCGCCGGCTAGCCCCTTGGCCAACGTGACGAGATCAGGCTTTACGCCGGAGTGCTCGATACCGAACATCTTGCCCGTTCGAGCCATGCCGGCCTGCACCTCGTCAGCGATCAGAAGTATGCCGTGGCGATCGGCAAGTTCGCGCAGTTTCACAAGGAATTCGGTCGGGGCGATGTTGAAGCCGCCTTCTCCCTGGACCGGCTCGATAATGAAGGCGGCCACCCTCTCAGGATCCACGTCGGCAGCAAAGAGGCGCTCCAAACCCGAGAGTGCTTCTTCGACCGAGATGCCAACGTAAGCGTTAGGGAATGGCGCATGATATATTTCGGGGGGAAAAGGTCCGAAGTTCTTCTTGTACGGAACGACCTTGCCGGTGAGCGCCATCCCAAGCATCGTGCGGCCATGAAACGCGCCTGAGAATGCGACAATTCCAGAGCGCCCCGTGAAGGCACGGGCGATCTTGACGGCATTTTCCACGGCCTCTGCGCCAGTCGTCACCAGCATGGTCCGGTTTTCAACACCCGTCGGAGCGATCGCGTTCAGATGTTCCGCAAGACGCACATATCCTTCATAGGGCGCAACATGGAAACATGTATGGGTAAACTTCAGCGCCTGATCGGTGACCGCCTGCATCACGACAGGATGCCTATGACCCGTATTGTTCACCGCGATACCAGCTGCGAAATCAATGAACCTGTTGCCATCGACGTCCCAAAGCTCGGCGTTCTGCGCTTTCTCGACGAAGATGTTGCGCGTGCCGACGCCGGTTGCGACGGCCGAGTTCTGGCGCGTTTTTAGTTCCATAGAGGCGGTCATGCCGTGTCTCCAATATTCGATGAAAAGAAGGAGCCAGAAGGAGGTAGAGTCCGTCTGGCTCTCGAAGCATTAGTCGATGTTCAGCCACACGGACTTGGTCTGACTATACTGCGTAAGTGCCTCCAGGCACTTGTCGCGACCGTTGCCCGTCTGCTTGAACCCGCCCCAGATCGAGGTCATGTCGCCGTGGTCGAAGCAGTTGACCCAGACGACGCCAGCTTCGACGTCGCGTGCGAACCGATGAGCTTTCCCGACATCACGCGTCCATATCGAGGCAGCGAGCCCATAGATCGAGTCATTCGCGATTTCGACAGCTTCTTCCGCGCCACTGACCGGAATGATGGTCGCGACGGGTCCGAAAATCTCCTCACGCGCGATCTGCATCGAGTTGTTCACACCGGTGAACAGCGTTGGCTCGACGTAAGCACCCGCTGAAAGTGACGACGGTGTGCCGCCGCCGAATTTCAGCACGGCGCCCTCCTTCTTACCAATGTCGATGTAGTTCAACACCCGCGCTTGATGAGACGAGGTAACGAGCGGGCCGATCGTGGTCGAGGGATCGAGCGGGTCGCCGAGTACAAAATTCTCGCGCGTCTTGGCTGTGAACCGTTCAACGAAATCATCGTGGATGTTCTTTTCCACCAAGATGCGGGAGCCAGCGTTACATACCTCGCCCTGATTGCCGTAGATTCCATTCACCGCGTAAGTGACGGCTGTATCGAGATCATCGAAGTCGCCAAGAATGATCTGAGGCGTTTTGCCACCGCACTCGGTGCTTACCCGCTTCATGTTCGACTGGCCGGCGTAGATCATCAGAAGCTTGCCGACTTCGGTCGAACCTGTGAACCCTATCTTATCGATGTCGTTGTGAAGCGCGAGCGCCTTCCCGACTTCTTCGCCGAGGCCATGCACCACGTTGAATACCCCCGCGGGGCCGCCGGCCTCCATGAACAGTTCCGCGAGCAGATTTGCCGAAAGTGGTGACTGCTCCGCCGGTTTGAGAACGACAGAATTTCCGGTGGCAAGCGCCGGGCCGAGCTTCCATGCCGCCATCATCAATGGATAGTTCCATGGGACGATGACACCGACCACGCCGAGAGGTTGGCGGAGAATGTAGTGCAATGCACTGCTGGCAGTCGCGGTCACCGTGCCTTCGATCTTATCGACGGTCTCCGCGAAGAACTTCAACGCCATCACCGAGCCGGGAATGTCGATATTCAACATGTCCATCACGGGCTTACCCATGTCGATGCTGTCCAGCACCGCAAACTCCTCCGCATGCTGCTCGACTAGCGCAGAGAATTTCTCCAGCACTGCCATACGGTTCCTTGGGTCCATGCGCGACCAGACGCCATGCTTGAACGCCTTGCGCGCCACTCTGACAGCGTTGTCGACCTCTACCTGACCGCCTCTCGCGATGTCGGCGATGGTACCGCCGGTCGCGGGGTTGATGGTGGGGAATGTTCTGCCATCCTGCGACGGGACGTAGGATCCGTCGATGAAGTGCAAGGGCCGGAGCTTGAGTGCCCTCGCCTTTTCGTGCCAGAAGGCTGTCGTGTAAGTTGCCATGTCCATAGCCGTTCTCCTTTAGCTAACTGTTTATTTTTCGATCTCGTAGAAGGACCACCGAGGCGACCACCGTCACGAACGAAGCTGCTACGATCAACGTGCCTACCGCGTTGATTTCAGGCGTGATCCCCCGCCTAAGGGTCGAATAGATGTAGATGGGAAGCGTCACATCTCGGCCCGTCAGGAAGTACGTGACCGGGATTTCGTCGAACGACAGCGTGAAGCAAAGAAGTGCCGAGCCGAAGACCGACGTTTTGATATTGGGCAGCGTCACGCGCCAGAACGTTTCGAGCGGTGCCGCTCCGAGGTCGGAGGAAGCCTCAAGCATACGGCTGTTGAGCTTCGAAAGTCGCGCGAGTACCTGCGACACCACTACTCCCAGCAGAGCCGTGGAATGGCCAATGACCACAGCGAAGAGACTCTGGGGTATACCGATCTGCTTGTAGAAGTTCAGCATCGCAATGCCGGTTACGATACCTGGTAGGCTGAGCGGCAAAAGTATGACGTTCTGGAAAAGCTTCCGCCCTGGGAAGTTATACCTGTCGATCGCCAATGCCGCCGTCACTCCGACGGTCACGCTGACTGCGGTGGCGAACAACGCGACTAGAAGACTATTCTTTAGCGCGGCCAACATCTGTCCATTCGAAAGAAACGCCTGGTACCAACGCAAAGTGAAGCCTGAGAGCGGAAAGGATGTCACTGCGCTATCATTGAACGAGAACATCACGAGGATCGCGATCGGCACATAAAGAAACGCCAGAACGAGAATGCTCACGCCTGCCAGCCCGCGCTGCCACCATTGAAGAGTGCGCATGTTTTCTCTCCTATCGCATGTCGAGCTGGCCGACGCGATCGAACCTGCTGGAAATTCTGAGGACGACGAGCACGAGGATAAGAACAAGCGTCGCGAGCGCAGATCCGAGAGGCCAATTCAGCGCCGCTCCGAATTGTGTCTGAAGCAGGTTGGCGATCATGGTTCCGTCGGGTCCTCCCACCAGGACTGGGGCGACGAAATCGCCAAACGACAGGCAGAAAGTCATAGTCGCGCCGGCAGCGAGACCGCCGATGGAAAGCGGGAAAATGACCCGCCAGAATGTTTGGAATGGCCCGACACCCAGGTCTTCGGACGCCTCAACGAGAGCTTTCGGGATATTGTCCAGTACCGTAAACAAAGGCATCACCATGAACGGTATAAAAATGTAGACCAGCGTGATGACCATCGAGGTCTGGTTATACAAGAACGCAGACAGTGGCTCCCGGATAAGTCCGAAGGAAATCAGGAGCGAGTTCACAGCGCCGTTCGTGCCGAGGATAATCTTCCAAGTGTACGCTCGAAGCAGGTAGGAAACCCATAGCGGAACGATCACCGACATGTAGAGCAGACTGCGCAAGGCGCCGGAAGTAACAGTGAAAACCAGGAAATACGCAAGCGGGTAGGCGAGCATCGTCGAGAGGATCGTGACGAGTGCGGCGATCTTCAACGTCCGGAGAATTACAGTCACGTATTGCGGGTCGCTGAAGATCTGGGAGAAGTTCCCCCATTGGAAGTCAGGCACGAACAATGGAAACTGCCGCGTCCAGAAACTCACGGAAATCATGATCGCGTAGGGTATGATCATAAAGACTAAAGCCCAGGCGAACGGGCCGGCGAACAGTGCGGCGAATGACCGGAAGTTTCGGCGAACCACCATGTTCATCGCGCTTCCTCCAGGAAGAACATCACATCGCGGGGCTCTACGTGAAGCTTGACGGGGGATCCCGGTTCCAAGGCGAAATATCGTGCAGCAGCACGAGGAACGTCGGCAAAGAAGGGCTTGGTGTCGTCCACGAGCGTGAATTCGAGACGCACCCTGTCGCCGTGGAAAAGGCTGTCGACCACTCTGGCTTCGATCTCATTTGCTCCGGCCACCGGATCGAGCCGCAGCCGTTCCGGCCTTATTCCGAGTTGGACGCGCGTGCCCGGACATGCGGCGACATCCGCCTGGCCGCCGATGCGCTCTCGCTTTAAGATCAAGCCGTTTTGAAGAGTGAATGCTTCCGTGTCTTTCGATCGTGACTGGAGCGTCGCGGGAAACAGATTGGATGCGCCGATGAAGTCCGCGACGTAGGTCGTTCTCGGATTATCGTACAGGTCGGTGGGCGCTCCCGTCTGCACGATACGCCCTTGTTGCATCACGACGATGCGATCAGAAAGAGCGAGTGCCTCATTTTGATCATGGGTCACCATCAAGAATGTTATCCCGAGCTCGCGATGTAGCCGTTTTAGTTCGACCTGCATGGACTCGCGGAGCTTCACGTCAAGAGCGGAGAGCGGTTCGTCCAGAAGAAGCACTCTCGGGCGCCTAACGATAGCTCGCGCCATCGCCACGCGTTGACGCTGCCCGCCGGAGAGCGCACCGGGACGCCGCGAACCGAACGCCTCCAAGCCCACGAGGGCGAGGGCCTGCTCGACACGGTTCGCGCGTTCCGCTCTGGGGACATTGTTCGATTTTACGGAGAGTCCGTAACCGACATTTTCCGCGACCGTCATGTGCGGGAACAGAGCGTAGTCCTGAAACACTGTATTGACGGGACGGCGATAGGGCGGGCTGGTGGTAACGTCTGAGCCGGCTATGGTAACGGTGCCAGAATTGGCCTGCTCGAAGCCACCCACGAGCCGCAGTGTCGTGGTCTTGCCGCAGCCGGACGGTCCCAGAAGAGTGACGAATTCGCCCTCGTTCAATTCCAGATTGGTCTCATGCAGGGCAGTGAAATGGCCATAGGTTTTGGTCACGCCGTTCAGCGTCACGATTGGTCGCGAAGTCATGCGTTTTTCCGATTGATGAATAGAGTGGGATTCCGCATGCCGAGGAAGACCTCTCAGCATGCGGAATTGTCGACGTCTCAGCCCATCACGGAGCAGCCTTTACAGCGTTCCAGACCTCGAGATACTTGTCGAGCCGCTTCGGCTGCTCCCACATCACCAGGCTTTTCACGAAGCCGATGTTGCCGACCTGCCGCTCCTTCTTCAACGTTTCGTCCATGCATGACGAGACGGCCTCCGGATTCACGGGGAAGTAACCGGTAGACTGAGCAATCCCGCACTGGCCCTCTGGCGACTGCATGAACGAGATGAACTTGTAGGCGCACTCGGTGTTAGCAGACCCCTTCGCGATCATCATCGAGTCCATCCAGCCTTCCGACTTTTCTTTTGGAGTGAACTCAACCACTTTGAAGCCCTTGTTGAGGCCGTTGACGTCCTTGCTGGTGAGCCCTGTCCACGCGTTCGACACGTAGACCTCCTCATTGGCCATCAACTCGGTGAGTTCGCCGGCCGAGGCCCAGTATTTGCGAATGAGCGGCTTCTGTTCGATCAGCTTTGCCTTCACTGCTTCAAGCTGTTCATCCGTAAGGTCGTAGATGTCATTGTAGCCGAGATATCGTGCCGTCCAGTAAAGGGCCGACTTATCGTCCCACAACGAGATCTTGCCCTTGTATTTCGAATCAAACAGCACGCTGATCGAATCTGGAGTTCCAGCGACCTTGTCGGCACGATAGATCAGCGACACCGACCCCCAGATCAACGGTACGGCCCATGTCTCGCCTTCGGCGGTGACTGCGCTGGCTTTAGAAAATTCCGGATAGACTCCGTTGTACCCCTCGACTTTCGAAGTATCGATCGGATCAACAAAGCCGGCCTTCTGCATCATCGGAACGGTATCGAGCGACGGGGTGATAATGTCGTACACTCCACCGCCCGCTGCGAGTTTTGCTGCGAAGTCATCATTCGAACCGACATAGGAGGCGGTCACCTTGCAACCGGATGCCTTCTCGAACTTGGGAATGAAAGTGTCCGCCGCGTAGCCTTCCCAGGTAAGAATGTTGAGGTCTCCGGCATACGCAGTGGCCACCTGTGGCAATATTGAAGCAGTGGCTACCAACGTGGCTATTACTGTTTTCATTCTATTCATTCTTCGTTCCCCTTGTTGTTTAGAACGTCATTGAATGCGCTTGGTCTTACGAACAAGCGTGGCGACATCGATGCCGAGCGCCTTGGCGGCGCTTCTTTTGCTTCCATTCTCGGCGATGGACTTCTCGAGAACCCAGGTCTCGAACTCGTGGACGAGATCTTTGAAGGATCGCGCCATAAACGCACCTGATGCCGCTTCGACCGCGCCGGGATTCGCGCCCGCAGACGTCGCGCCCTCCAGCGGCACGCAGAAATGTTCCGGAAGCGCCACGTCGTCTGCTGCCGCGGCTGCGTTATCAAGTATGTTGACTAGCTCCCGCATGTTGCCGGGATAGGGATGTGCGAGGAGGCGGTCGCGGAAGCCCGAAGACAATTTGAGCGCGGGACTTCGCCCTTGATTGATCCGTTGGAGGTGACGCTCGATAAGCAAATCAAGCAGCTCGCGATCTCCGGCCAGAGTCGGGAGAGGAATATTCACGACCGATATTCGATAGAAGAGGTCCTTGCGGAATTTTCCGTCCTCGACGAGCGCGTTCAGATCCTCGTTTGTCGCCGCGACCAAGCGTATTCTGATCCTGCGTCGCTGAGACGATCCGGCACGGCTGAAGGTCTGGGTTTCAAGAAGCGCAACGAGCTTCATCTGCGCTGAGTGGGGCAGATCGCTGATCTGATCGAGGAACAGAATCCCGCCGTCCGCCGCCTCTACGTAACCCAACTTGCCTCTTGTTGATGCGTCGAGCTCGGATCCGGGCTCGATACCGAACATTTCAATGTCGAAATTTTCGGCCGACAGCATACCGCAATTAACATGCACGAAGGGGGTGGAGTCCGCCTGGGACCGTAGAGAGAGATGCCGGGCGAACTCGGTCTTTCCAGTGCCGCTATCACCTGTCAGAAGGACCGGACTGCCGCGATCAATCGCTTTGGAGGCCCGTCTCAGCAGGTCGCCCAGGCGTTCAGTTTCAACGTACTGCGCCACTTCCGTAAGCGGCAACTCGGATTCAAACCGGAACCCTTCCGAACCTGGGGCTTTCGTAGCGCGTGCAGACTCACGCATCGTCATGAGCGCGCCGTAGGCACCACCATCCGATGTCCTAAGGATACTGACAGACGCCACGACGCTACGCTGTGAATTTAGAACTCCGGAAACCTCGATCCGCTTTAGCTGTTGCAGCGATGCCGCCAGCTTCTGCATAACAGGTCCGGCCGTCTTGACATGCTTTCCGAGCGCCGTTCCAACCATCGCGCTCTTGGCGAGATTGAGCAGAACCTCGAGCTTGGTGTTGACCAACTTGATCGTACCGTCAATTTCAAGAAGGGCCGCGCCGTCCGGTAGAGCCTCGAGGAAGCTGGCCATCTGCGGATCGTCGATGAACGCGGGCCGAAGGCGACGGGGGGAAAGAGTTGCGACGTCGTTGCCATAAAATTTCATCGTCCGTCCTCCATCACGGCGGTACGCGCACGGCGACGGGCCTTGCGACGGGCTGTAAGAACGTAGCGACGTATCTCTCCCTCGATGCCTGCCGCCCGAAAGCGCCATATCTCCTTCGAGCCATCGGCAGCCGTCACCGCAAGATCGCAGCCGTAGTCCTCTTCGCTTCCGTCAACCGCTGCCTGTCGCAGCCGTGCTGCCACATCCCTGCCCTCGACAAAGTGATCGACAGGCTTGCCTAAAATCTGTTCTGCCGACCTGCCCCAAGCAGACTCTGCAGCAGGATTCGCGGCAAGGACCTTCCCCTCCTCGGACATGACGAGTATCGGATCCGGCGTGGCGCTCAGGATGTCGAGCATCGTAGCGGCCCTATCGGAGAGTTGCTGCTCGCGGCGACGATGTGGACCAATATCGCGTGTTGTTCCCCACAGGCGCACGAGGAGACCGTCCTTGATGGCTGCCCGGAAGTCGTTCTCGACGAGCATCTCAGAGCCGTCGTGCCTGCGGTCGATCGCCGCGGCGTGATCGAGGCGATAGTTCGATCGCACCAGGTCGCGGATCATCTGTCGGTTCACATTGGTGTCCGGAAAATAGCGCGATACCGGCTGGGTGTTGAAATCGAGAGACTCAGGCACGCCATAGAGTCGAGCCATGGCGTCGTTGCACGCTCGCCAGCGGCTTTGATTGGAGAAAACGCGGTCCACTATCTCATCTTCGGCGAGCGAGACGTCGATTGGCTCGAGGAACTCGATGCACCAACACGCCTCGGTAGCCGCACCAATCATCTGCGAGAGAATTTCGATCCGTTCAGCAAGTTCCGGAGCGGTACCCAGAGCCGCAGAAGTCAGGGCCTGCTTGACAATGGCAATCCCCCGCTCCTTGTCGCGAAATGCCGTTGCGACCATCGGCGTCTCATCATACGCCGACGCGTTGACCCAGACCGGAAAGCTATGTGCTTCCTGTACGCCATCAGCCGCGAGCAACCGTAGGAAACTGGCAGACTCGCTGCTGTAGATTTGCTCGAGAGCAACACCGCCGTCCGCGTCGGTTGGCTCAATGGAGAGTTCGCGCGCCTCGTAGGCGTTCATTTTGACGATCCGGCCCTTTTCATCGATCCAATCGATGAAAAGCGGCACTCCATTCAAAAAGTGTGCGTTTTCTTCTGACATCATTTCTCGCTGTCGGGTCCGGTGTTGCAAGATTGCCCGGTCGACCTGGCCAACATCCAGCCATTGGTTCCGGTAAAATCAACCGCCTTCGCATAAAATCTCGAAAAATGCGTTTCCAGGGGCAAAGACGTGCGCAAAACTGCAACGAAGTTCTGCAATACTGCAACACTTTTCAAGACTTTCACATTTTCATCGGAGAATGTGCGCCGATTTTGGGTGCCCGGAAGACGAGCGCCGCAGTCGTTTCTCCTTTAAAACAGCTCAACCTTTCGACCGAGAGGCGGCGTGGGTCCGGGCATCAGGTCAAAGGGATGAGCATCAGCTCCGCCGTGGAGATTTCGATGCTAGATTTAAGATCAACGATATCGAACCTGCGTTTCCCTTCGAACAGGTGGGGCAATTGATCCTGCGCCGCGCGGACATCCCCCGCCTTCTTTCCATCGGCGCTTGAGCGGTAAGAGTCGTCGGAGCAGGCTGGCGGGCGATCGCTTCTGTAGTCGATGAGCGCAGCATCAAATTTGCCAGGGCGCGCGAGGGCTCTTCGGCCCCTGCTGGCCGCCGGCAGTCCTTTGTCAATGCGACGCACATATCCGAAATAATACTTAGCACTGTCGAGAGTTACTGTCGGCCGCCGATCGTGCGTGGATCGCGTTGAGGACTTGTCCATCGTAGAAAAGCAATAAAATCAATGGTCGGCGGCTTTGGGACATGATGGAACAACTTTTAGGACAGGCAGGAATAACTTCCTTCTGTTAAATCATTGATTTTCTTACACGTATTCGGACATTTTTTCTGCATTTCTAGAGCCGCGGTGTCTTCTTCGCGATCCCACCGTTTCACCCGGAAACTCTCAAATCACGTCGATGTAGAAATCGGTGCCTTCCCACTGCTGCCTAGTTGTCCAGAAGATGGTGAAGAGGACGATGCCTGGGCCGAGCATTTTGGTCGGCAAGTCGCAGACATGAGTACCGAAGCCCGTATCACGGGTATGGCTGTCCGTGACATGAGCCCAAGCGTCGGTCGACCAATGCACGATGGCAGTCTCGCTCAGTTCAATGCGCAGGCTACGTCCTGCCGCCATCACAGTCCGCTTGTCCGTCAGGCGCCAGGCGAAGGGCGCAATCGGCGGCTGACCGGCGACATAGCGGGCAACAGTCTGGGGTGGCATGTCGAAAATGACACCATCGCGGATCGAGCGCAGCAATTTGATGTGTTCAGCATGGGCCCAGACCAAGGGCATGGCGCTGCCGGAGGGGCGACCAAGAAAAAGCTCGCGTTCGGG
>NZ_KB897872.1:0-27967 GCF_000377185.1 Rhizobium sp. 42MFCr.1 | reverse complement strand
TCCCCTGCCCTGGTCAGTTCCACCCTTCTGGTCGAGCGGATGAACAGCGGACAGCCAAGCTCCCTTTCCAGCGACATCACATGATTGCTTAAGGCCGGCTGGGCAATGTGCATCCTGGCCGCCGCCCGCCCGAAGTGCAGTTCCTCGGCCACTGCTTTGAAATAGGAGAGTTGGCGCAGTTCCATGAGAAACCCTTTTGAGTGGGAAAAGGATCGTAGACAGCAACCGATGTTTGCCATTGGTAAGATCGTTGATTATCCTGACACGCATAGGTCCACGGGACAGGAAACCGGTGCGCTCCGCGCTCGGCCATTGTCTCATTGTCTTTAGGCGACATTTTCAGAGTGTGATTATTCTAATGAACGCACCTTGTTTCGGAGTAAAATGCATGACGCACGGTGCGTCATTTGGACAAGTAGCACACTGTGCGTCGTTCGCACAAGCAGAAAATGCGTGATCCGTCATGAGTAGGGACGATCCTCATTTCAGGTTGCGTATCCCTGAAAATTTGAAGCGCGAGATTGAAGCTTCCGCGCGTGCTAACTCCCGTTCCATCACAGCGGAAATAGTAACGCGCTTAGAGATGTCGCTGGGTTTGAGCGGTTCGGACAAACCGAGTTTGATTGCGGAAATTGAACAACTCCGCACGCGACTTTCTCAGCTTCAAAGATTGATAGTCGAAAAGGGCCTGGATCATTAGAAGAGCCCGTGGCGCGGCCAACTGCGGTATCCGACCGCGTCAACGCTGCTCAGAAATGCCGCCGCCAATCGGCCACAACGTGACCGTGGGGGCCTCTCGCCTCGACAACCCTCCACCGTGACCGGCTTGGGGGCGGTTTCATTCCAGCAAGCGGCCGCGATCGGTGGAGTTTTTCCGCGAACTCGCGCACAACTCGTTCCATGGTCGCCAGTTCCCGAGTGAAGTACACGGAAAACAGATCCTGGTCAGGCGCAGCTGGTTGCGCCTGAAGCAGAGCATCTGGTTTCGTCGATCCGCCTAGCCGAAACGAACAAGCAGCTCATAACCGCTTGGTTGGGGGTTCGAATCCCACATCTTCCGCCAATCCAATTGATTCTGTTGTGTTTTTAGCGATTTTTATCCGCTTGCCATAACGTGAAAAGGCCGCCTTTTCGGCTCTTAAGAAGACAGCGACACCGAAGGAACATTCTACGCCGCCTCACGTTCCTTACCCGCAGCGCCCACACACACGCTGCACGGACCTCGCAATGCTTGGTCCGCACTAAGGCCCGGCGGGACCCCCTCCTTGCCGGGCTTTGCTTGCTCATCATCCGGAACCTTAAGCACGCTCCGCAGTTCTAGACATGCGATGACCACCCAGCCGTCATCGTAAGCTGGAATCCGGTCCCAACTAGTGACCAGCCTTGTGAAAGGCTCGGCGCCTCCCAGTCGTCGGGCCTTTTCTATTTCAGATTCGGGGCTGGGCATTAGCCATAAGAAGAGGCTCGCCACCAAACACAGGAGACGAGCCTTTTGAGTCGTGTCGGCGTTGCCTGTCACGATAACCTTTGTGACAATCTGATAGTAGCCACTACTTATTAAGGGATTACTAAAGCTCGTGCTGGAAGTTTCCGGTCGCAGCGCTACCTCGTGCTGTGCAGCACCTTGCTGTTGGGCCCCCGTGGCGGGTCTAGCAAAAAAGCCCGGCGACAACCCCGTCCGTCGGGCTTTTGCTTTCGACTAGTGCTTTTCGCCCGATGGGCCACTTAATGCAGAGCCGCCCCCATCATCACGTAACGTGAAGGAATCGAGCAAGCGTTTGCTTGCGCGCATGTGCAACAGCAGCCGAGCAGCATGCCGATCATAAGCCGCCTTCTCTTCCGAGGCAGGATTCTGCAGTCCATCCATGCGTCGCTCCTCATTTAGATCAGCCTAATAAAATATACGAACCATTGAAGAGCAAGTGATTCTAACGGGGTATTTCTCACAACGAAAAACCCGCCGGCATTCGCGCCGACGGGCCAAGTCTACCAGTACCAACCAAGGACTTCGGTGAACCCCGCTTGTGCGGATGGCTTTAGGCCGAGCAACGATCGGTCGTGCAGTTATTGAGAGGGGGGGGCTAGCTCAGCGTGGGCGTCGAGGCGCGTATTATCGGGCGGTCACGTGATCTCGTGACAGCGGCGGGACGTCAATCTGCCACCCGAGCCTCGCCACGCACGCCCTATTTCTTAAAGTGGCCCTTCTCACACCAATATCGAATCAAGAAGAGTAGATCAAACACCAATCTCATAAACCGCCGCATTATCCTGCACCTCTCGCAGGCCCTTGTAAGAAGCATGTCGCAGCTTGCCGTCATGGGTCCAGGCCCGATACTCGATCTCAGCGATCAGCGTCGGCTGCACCCAGACGAGGTTCTTCCGCCTCCCCTCATATTTGACGGGCGGTGTCTTGCGCTTGATCCGGTCTAGCGTCTTTCGCAGATACTCCGCGCTGCGCTCATTGAAGCCCGTACCGACGGAGCCGACGTAGACCCAATCGCCGCCCTTCCGCGCTGCCAGCAACAGGCTGCCGATGCCCGATCGCGCAACAGTCGAATGTTCGTAGCCCACGACGATAAAGCTGTCGGACAGAGTGCACTTGACCTTAACCCACTCGCCGAACCGTCCCGAACGATAAGGGGCATCCCTGAACTTGGCGATGATACCCTCAAGTCCGTGTTCACAGGCGGCAGTAAAGATATCGCGTCCATCGCCATCGATCGCTTCAGACAGGCGGATAGCGCCCTGCTCGTTCTGCGAGAGGGACTGGAGGAAATAGCGCCTCGCCATTAGGTCAAGGCTGCGAATGTCATGACCGTCGAAGTAAAGAAGGTCGAACGCGTACATGACAGCGTTGCCGGCCGGCAGTTTCCCTCCCCGCCCGCCGAGCGAGTTCTGTAGCATACCAAAGTGAGGGCGGCCTTCCTCGTCGAGAACAACGGCCTCGCCGTCGAGGATAGCCGTGCCGACGCCGAGGCGCTTGGCTGCATCTTCAATGCCGGGAAAGCGGTGCGTCCAGTCATGTCCGCCGCGAGTGAGTATCCTGACATGGCCGTTGTTCAGGTGGACGGCAATGCGATACCCATCCCATTTTAGTTCGTACAGCCAGTCCGGCCCGACTGGCGGACGCGGCTTTAGGAGCGCGAGACATGACTCCACGCGGTCAGGCATCGGATCGAAGGGAAGTCGTGGTTGCGACGGATCGCGCGGCTTTCGTGCTCGCGAACGAAGCGGCTTTTCATCTGCCAGGAGTGGCTTGGAAGGAGACTTTGCCATCAGGCAATTAAATAAGGGAAAGCTTAAAACGACAATTAACTCGATGCGAGGACCCACTTGACCTCTCCTCAAAATGAGAACAAAATAGGAACATTACGACGGAGGTTCTCATGACCCATACAGAGCAAGTCATCGCGAATGCCTTAGCAGCCGTTGCCGCCAGCCGGGCCGAGCGCGAGCGTGACGAGGAACGCCGCAAGCGCGTGTTCGGCAAGATCCAGATCGGTCTCCCGTTGCCTGCGGCCAAAGGCCAGCAACTGAGCCTGGACTTGCACTGATGCAACCGATGACGAAAGAGGATGTCGACTTCGAAGTGCAGGCGGCCCTCGCCTGGCACGATGACGATGTGAAAGCGACGATTGCCACATTGCTCGAGGACATCAGCCACCTTCGCCAGCAGCTAGCGTTGACCGAAGGCGCCATGAGCCGCGGCATGACACGAGGCTGGTCGCCGGCGTTCGAACGGAAATAGGGTCCAGTGAACGCAATGCGCATGGCATATTACCCGTCCGACTTCATTGGGCGCGAGCTTCGATATTCCTGCACCAAATGCCAAAAAAGCGGATCCATGGCCGCTGCAGACGCCCTCGCCCGCTACGGCAACAAGCCCAGGCCGGAACTGCGCTACGACTTCGCCAGGGAGTTCGGATGCAATCGCGGACACGATGCACCGTTCAACGACAAGTGTCAGATAAGGTACGACCATTCTGCCGTGAAAATACTGGGCATAGAGGTGCCTCCACCTAAGGCCGATCAGGAACGAACGCTCGGCGAATTGGCGCAATACGAGGCGCTATTCGCGCTATGCTCCGGGTGCAATCGCCGGAAGCCTATCGATCGATTGGGGATACAGAAGAAGGTTGGGAAAGGATTGACGCTCGGTCAACTCGCCGGCCTCATGCGCTGCAGGTGTGGGCACAAGGGCGCTCGCTTGATGGTGAGGCATCTTTCGCGAGACTGAGCGTGGGCGGAAGGTTTCTACGAAAATCAAAAGTTGGATTTAGTGAAAATCGACAGTATCCTACTGGCGTCCAAACTTCTGACCTCGCCCCGTTCTACGGGGCTTTTTTTGGACTTCGGTACCCAACTAGAAGCCGTCACAAGTGCGGGACGAAGAAAAATGCCATGTACATGGCAGCTAGCATGAGAAAGAGCAGCTTTGATCGAAACATGTCATCGTTTCCCCCGATCAGCTCAAACCATGATTTATTAATATTAATGATTGCTTAAACACGAAATAGCCGCCTCCCCCGTTAAGGAGACGCGGCTTGGTATCAAATCATGCAGAATCAGACGCCAAAGCATGCAGCGCTGTGATGACAGCGAAAGCAGTAGGGCAAGGACGCCCATGTTCCCACCCTTGGTACGTCGTGAGCGGCACCCTAAGAAGCGCGGCCGTCTGCACCTGCGTGAAGCCGGTGCGGTGTCGCCACGCTTTGAGGGCTAGCTCGAAAGTCACCTCTGGCTGGTAAACAAGCTGCTCGGTGCTTGCGTCTGGATTGGTCATATGTGCCTCCCGTGGTCGATGAAGGCAATATATAGGCAATCTGCTAACTATGCAATATGCCTATGTCATCAGCCGCGCGTCCTGCGACCGGTAGTTCGTTCGAAAACTCTATCTAAACGCTCGTGCAATCCGTCAATGCGGTTCCCACGCCCTCGATGGCCCGAAGGAGTTGGGCGGTCTGTTCCTGCATCCCCGCCTTCGTTGCGTAGGTTTCGGAAACCTTCAGCTTAAACTCGCCCAAATCATCAGTGGCTTTCACAGCCTTCGCCTCAGCCGCGGCAATACGCTCGCCTGTGCTTTTCTCGCCTTCATTGACGCGACCATCGATGCGCCACCAAATCCCCTATCCTCGTCCATATCTGCGACGAGCGCCAGCACCGCCACTACGTCCGCTTCTGCGCCTTTCTTACCCCGCTCTAGACTGTTCCGCATGAGTTTGGGGCACACGTAGCAGTTCGCATGGGGCGTCGTCGCGTGTGCCATGACAGCGTCGACCATGCCATCAATGTCCCCTATGGCATGATGGCTGATAATGCCGCCGCCCTTGTCCTCGCCGGATGGGTTGGCGAAGAACGTAGAGACAACGAACTTTCCCTGCAGGCCCCGCGCCAAGCGATGCAGCATCTCGACATCTTCACGGACAGCTGGTTCGTCGAATGAGGATACGGAGGGCTGCTTAATCTTCGGAATTGGAGCCATTGGCGATATCGTGCCCTTCAAGTTTTTCGGTTGCAGCTTTGGTGATCTCGGCGGCGAGTTCGGGGGAGAAGGTCGCCAGCCGGCGCCCGCCATTCCCATTCGGTGCGTACACAATCCGGCGACCGTCTGGCGTCTCCATCAAACGGAGCGCATAAAGGCGCACGACGCTGGACAGCTCTAAGTCAAACTCAGCGATGAGCCTGACCGACCCGCCGCCTTGTTTGGCGACGGGCGTTAAAGGCAACACTCTCATCGACGGGCCGGTCGTTTTCGATTTTTTCAATGCAGGCCTGCCAGACGAACTCGCAGGTACGACGATCGGCGAAGAAGCAATCGCCGACATAGCGAAGGAGACCAGACTTCGGCGGTGCTCCGGCGCCCCAGAATTCGACGAAACCGAACCGTCGGCGGTCGCCGTCTTCGCCTTCGGTGAGTGCTATCTTTTCGGGGAACAATGCGGGTGCGTGGCGGTCGAGAAGACGCGCGTCCGCTGGATATCCGTCAAGAAAATCAATTGCCAATCCAAAGCCACAAATACGCGGAAGCGTCTGCTCTGCGCGTTCGCGGATAAGTCGGAAAGCCCACGGTTCACTGATGGTACGAGTCAAGGAATGCGCCGTCGTGGACGGGATCCATCGCTGGCAAGCACAGCGGTTGATCACGGCGATTCCCTAAAGGGCAATATCTGCATTCCCTAATACACTGTAGAAAATGATTGGAAGAGTGGAAGTCCTCTTCTGCAAGTCGAGGGTCACCTACGGCCGTGAGCCGCGTCTTTACCGGAGCAGACCTGCCCACTGGGTAGTGAAATGGGCGCCGCCTAGAAAACCCTCTTTTGCTTTGACTCGTCTTTCAACCAACCTTGGCCGTCATCGGGCGGCCCCCAGAGGGAGGCATTCGAAATGAGACGGACCACGAAGCTGATAACAACGGCGATGGCGGTCGCGGGCAGCCTGCTTGCGAGTACAGCGACAATACACGCGCAGGAGGAGAGGAAACCCAACATCCTGTTCATCATGGGTGACGACATCGGATGGATGCAGCCGAGCATCTATCACCAAGGCCTGATGGTCGGTGAAACCCCCAATATCGACCGCATCGGCCGGGAAGGCGCGAAGTTCATGACTTACTATGCCGAGCAGAGCTGCACGGCAGGGCGAACCGCGTTCATTACCGGCATGCAGCCGGTGCGCGTCGGCATGGTTCTGCCGGAGATTCCCGGAAGTCCCTCCTACCTGCGGGCCGGCACGCCTCACCTCGCCAAGTTCCTGTACGATCTCGGTTACTCCACAGGTGAGTTCGGCAAGAACCATCTCGGAGACACCACAGAATCCCTGCCGACGGCGCACGGGTTCCAGGAATTTTGGGGCTATCTCTATCACCTCGACGCCATGCAGGGGGTGAGCTTCCCCGACATCAACAAGACCTCAACCGAGCAGGGGATCGCGCCACCTTGCAGGAACACGGCCATTCCTGGCATAGCGGACGATCCGGCGGCGGTGGATGCCAAAACCACCACCTGCCTGACGCCGCCGCGTCCGATGCTCGCGTGCCAATCCTCCGACGGGTCGCCTGCCAACCAGTCATGCAAGGACGAAGGGCCGCTGACGCTCGAGCGCTCCAAGACGATTGACGAGGAGATCTCGGCCAAGGTCATCGATTTCCTCGACCGCAACGACCCGAAGAAGACCAACAAGCCGTTCTTCGTCTGGTACAACCCCGCACGCATGCACATCACCACCATGCTGCCGGACAAGTACCTGAAGATGGTTGGTGAGGAGGGCGGCAAGGACTGGGGTGTCAACGAAGCCGGCATGAAACAGATGGACGACAACATCGGCTATGTCTTGAAGAGGCTCGAGGAGATGGGAGAACTCGACAACACCATCGTTGTCTTCACCACCGACAACGGAGCCGAGACGATCACATTCCCGGACGGGGGCACCACTCCGTTCAAGGGCGGAAAGCTCAGCACCTGGGAAGGCGGCATGCGTGCGCCGCTCGTGGTTCGGTGGCCAGGGCATATCGAGCCCGGTACGGTCAAGAACGACATGTTCTCGGCCCTTGACTGGCTGCCGACGTTTGTGAATATCGCCGGCGGTCCCAAGGGCGATGGCCTGAAAAAAGAGATCGAGGCAGGCAAGTATCCTGGCATCGTCAAGACCACGCTCGACGGGATCGACCAGCGCGACTTCCTGGAAGGCAAGTCGCCATCCAAGCGCGACTCGTTCCTGTACTATTCCGGCAAGGAGCCTTCGGCAGTCCGCTACAAGAACTGGAAGATGTATTTCGCAATGGTGTCCGACGATCCCGCGGGCTTCATCCACGGCGTTCAGCCATATTCGTGGACGCAGGTCGTAAACATCAAGCGCGATCCGTTCGAGACCTCGGTCGGACAGCAGATCAAGACCCTTTTTGGCATGGCCGGCGCCATCGCGTCACCGTCCACCGCCTATGTCTATGATTGGAACATCCTGCCCATCGGCCAGCAGTTGTGGCTGAAGCATCTAGAGAGCTACGTCGACTTCCCGCCTCTGCAGAATCCCGCAAGCTACAATCTGGAGCAAGTGATGCAGCAGGTCCGCGAAATGAAGACTGGTCACGACTGACGCGCGGGCAAACAACGACATTTGTAGCGGCCGTCACATGGCGGCCGCTACATCGGTATGCTCAAGGGCTGCAGAGGGCCGAACGATGAGCGATTTCAGCCAAGCAGATCGTGATGAACCGCGGTGGGCTCCGGTGCTGGCAATCCTCGGGGTGTTTGCCTTTCTGGAGGTGCTGCCGCATCACGTCTACGCCCTGCCGCGGTGGATATCATATGCGGTTCTGGTGGCAGCCATTGTACCGATGGTCCTTGTCACGCTTTCCAGCGAAAATGCCGTGTGGCTGCGGGTCGAGCATGTCGCGATCATGCTGCTCGCCAGTGTTTACGCGGGGAATACGGCAGCGGAGCTTGGCGACATGGTCGGGATCATCACCATTCATCCGCCCGAGACGCGATCGGTTTCGCTGTTGACATCATCCTTTACGATCTGGATCACCAACGTCCTCACCTTCTCGCTGCTCTACTGGCAGATCGACGCGGGTGGTCCCGCGCGCCTCGCGCGTGGCATGGCAGGACGACCCGACTGGCTTTTCCCCCAAACCTCGGCACCGGAACTAGCACCGCCGGACTGGCGACCGCTCTACGTCGACTATCTTTCCCTCGCGTTCAATACGGCGGCTGCCTTCAGTCCCACCGACGTGCTGCCGCTGACAAGACGTGCGAAGGGACTGATGATGATCGAAAGTGCCATTGCTCTGTTGACGCTCGTGCTCGTGGCTGCGCGCGCCGTCAATGTCATTCCGTAGCGGCGCATTGTTCGTTCCGTCGAGATCGAGGGTGCCTGATGTCAGTCGAGGCCGATCAGCTTTCAACAATGATCAATCACGCGGTGGCGCCGGCGTTCATGCTCAACGGCGTCGCGGCGATGGTGGCCGTGCTCGTCAATCGGATTTCCTCCGTTACCGAGCGGATCAGAAACCTGCGTGAGATCGATGAAGCTGACCTCGTTCGAGCCAAGCTAAAGCAGGAGATCGGCGTACTCAGGCGGCGGGAGCTGCTCTTGAACAGTGCCTTGCACCTCGCTGTCCTTGCCGGGATCGGGGTGACGCTGTTACTCCTCTTCGGCTTTGTTGTGGCATTCTTGGGGTACCGCCACGAACCAGGCGCCGCCGTGCTTTTCATCGCGTCGCTTTGCTTTCTGGCTGGATCCCTGTTCCGGTTCCTGCAGGACATCAGGCTCTCCCAAGGTGAGCACAAAGATCGTCAGTTGCGGTGATAGCTCGAACTGTGCAGGTTCGCCTTCACTAGAAGTGGAAGGCTACCCCTATGATCGGCCCCTGCTGGACGACGTCGAAGACAAAACCATCATCCTCGTAGTTGACGCCTATGGCACGGTATCCGGTCACTGCCGAGATGGTGTCGTTGAACTTGTAGCCGAGGCCGAGGCCCACGTCCCAGTCAACGTCGGCGCCGCCACCGCCCACCAGCCCCCATCCCGTGACATAGATTTCGGGGGTAAAGAAGTAGTTTCCGCGCAGGCCGACGACGGCGTCCACCCAGGTGGCACTGTCATCCCGCTCCACACCAGCCAGAAGTCCGCCGTTGAAGGTGATGTCGGTCTCAACCGACCAGACCTTCATGCCGCCGAACACGTCGAGGTGGCCATTCTGATCTTCGAGTACGGCGTAGCCCACGCCCAGAAGGCCTGCAAAGGTCTCCGACGTCACTCCGACGCTATCGGCGAAGATGCCGCGCGGCGTGTGCGCATCGGCCCCCAGCTTGACGTAGACAATGTCTCCGACGACGCTGTAGCGGTCATATCGTGCCTCGGCCGTAGCCATGAACGCGAAGTCGAGATTGTCGAGAATGTCGCCGAAATCGGCATCGATATTGACCTCGGGAAGCCCGAATTGGCGCACGTTCCCGGAAATTCCGGCAGCCCAGAAGTAGGGCGCCACGGTGAACTCCCAGCCGCTGCGGGTCTCGACCGTTTTCGCTTCGGGTGCCAGGGGCGTGAGATCCGCCGCATTGCCGAGCGATGTGGTCGACAGGACTGCGAGCATGACGATCGCAGGCAAGTGAATGGTTTTCATGAGAATCCCCCGATCTCGTTTACCGCTCAGCATTGCTTCCGGGTCGACAGTGTGTGACGGGATTGGAGTTCGGCAAGCCGAAACGGCTATTCGGACTTGCTGGAGCCACAGAATGCCTGAAACTGTGGCTCGTTGGCCTCAGTCTTGCTTTCCTGACGGCAGGGACACGCCACGAAAGTGACGTGTCCCTGCTGGGATCAATAGCAAGGCGGGAACGGATAGTACCCACATTGCTGACCGTTGTAGTAGGAGTTGTAGTAGTAGGGTCGCGCTGCGGCCGCTCCTACAGCCGCGCCGGCAACGACACCTGCGGCAACGGGAGCGCCACGATACCAGGCCCCGTGGTAGACCGGCGCCTGCCAGTATGTACCTCCCACGCGGTTGATGTTGGTGTCGCCGACATGCACGTCGTCCCCCCGGAAACCGCCCGCAAAGTCTCCTCCGCGCATGTCTCCTCCGAATCTGCCTCCGCCGCCGAAGCTACCACCGGCAAAGTCTCCTCCGCGGAACCCTCCGCCGCCGAATCCTCCACCACCGAAACCTCCGCCACCACCGCCGAAATGATCGATGAAGAGGGCTGCCGGTCCGGAGGCACCATGAAGGCTGCCCTCCAGAACGGTTATATCGAAGGTGAGCGTCGTCCCATCCAGTTTAGGGGTCTTGAGCGTCACGACAGCGTCGCTGACATCTGAACCGTCGCCGCCCAGAACCGACACCGTTGCGTTCGGCGGGTCGACCGCAAAATTGTCCTTGCCGTCGTCCCACTGCATGATGAATTGTTCGGTCGTCACATGCCCTGCGGCCCGAACCGGCCGGTCGGCAAAGACGATCGAATTGGCCGACACGCCGGTCAGAATGAGCTTGCCGCTTTCCATTTTCGCGCCAGACGAATTGAGCACCGCCAATGACGGGACCGGCCCTGCCGGCGTGACCACGCCAATCGTCTTTTCCAACGGCACGTGCGGCTTTTTCGGTGCGTCCTGGGCGAAGGCGGCGGGGCTCAAGGCAACACTTCCGAGCAGGATGAGCGTCGTCAATCGGTCGAGTTTCATGGATCTGTCCTCGCAGTTGGAACGGGTAGTGTTGCATCACCTTCCACGCCCCGTTTTGAAGTCTGAGACTTCTGGTGTAGCGACCTCCCAAACAGCAGAGCCGCTTAGTCCTTGAAGATCTTTTTCCAGTCGGCCTTCATGTCGACGACGGTCCAGCCCGTGATCGCGGCCGCATCGAGCGCCTTGTCGAGGCGGCCGAATTCGCTCTTGCGGTCATACGCGTATTCACGTTCCTCATCGGTGTGGTGAATGAGCACTCCGAGACGCGCGGGCGCGCCTGCCATAGTCGTCCACTGCAGCATTTCGAGATCGCCGTCGGAATTGCCGAAGGCTGCGATGGGACGACGACCGATCTCCTGGTTGATCCCAACCGGCTTACCGGCCTTGTCGTCGATGAAGTTGACTTCCGGCAGACGGTACAAGGTCGGCGTGTCGTCCTGCATCTTGAACTGCGTCTTGATCGAGGAGCCGATGACCTCTTCCGGGGGGACGCCGTAGACCTTTTCCGTCCATGGCCGCATGAACTCAACGCCGCCGCCCGACACGATGAACGTCTTGAAGCCGTTGGCGCGCAAGTAGGAAAGCAGCTCGACCATCGGCTGGTATACGAGTTCCGTGTAGGGTCGTTTGAACTTCGGGTCGCGGGCCGTCGAAAGCCAGTCGGTCACCACCTTCTCAAAATCAGATGTGGTCATTCCCGCATGGGTCACCATGATGAGTTCCAGCAGACCCTTTTCCCCAGACGCGGCGAGTGTCTTCATGTCGCCGTCGAGCACGGCCTTGAATGGCTGGACGTTCTGCCATTCCGGATGCTGCGGAGCGAGGGTCTTCACGCGGTCAAGGGCAAAAGCAAGCTGGGTGTACATGGGGTGCTCGACCCATAAGGTCCCGTCATTGTCGAAGACGGCGATCCGTTCCGGTTCCGGGACGAAGTCGGGCGCCCCCTGCTTTGTCACTCTCTCCACGAACGACACAATTGCCGATTTTGGCCCGGTATCATTCCAGGACGGTAGGGGATCGCCCTGTGCGTATGCGGATATTGCGAAGGCGAACGTCCCAAAGATGACGGCGGCAGCCACGTGGAGTGGCGCGTTGGCGAGGTGGCGGAACATTGTTTTACCCCCGGGGTAAGAGTGGCGCGGACTGCGCGTTCCTTCTCTTCCGGTATGCATCGACTCTAACGAAAGCGTTCCCTCCGCGATATTGCCCTTTGGGGAATCTGAGCAACCATGAGTGGCTTTGGCGGCGCATGACACCTCACCGATAAGATGTTATCATCCTCCGGCTTTGGGGGTGGACCGATGGCCTTAGGCAAGGGGGAAGGTCGACTGCAGTACGCTGGCGTCTTGCTGGCACCCCTCTTTCTGACGGCCTCGGTCGTATTTTCTGCCTCTCAAACCACACCACCGCCTCTCGATCGGCCGCCGCGGGTTCTCATACTTTATCCATATGACGAAAGGATCGCGGCGACGACGGCTGCCGGGGAAGCATTGCGGGGCCGGCTCCTTGAAGCAACCAGTGGGAAGATCGATCTGTTCTCCGAGTTCCTGGACCTGTCGCGGTTTCCGGAGGCTGAACATGTCCAGCGACTGGGGCGCTACATGGCAGAGAAATATGCCATCCGTCGCCCGGACGTCGTTGTCGCGCTGGGCAAGGAGTCGGCCAGTTTCATTTCGACAAACCGGGCAAGCATCGCTCCCGACGCGAAGATAGTGGCGGCCGGTTTCGGCAACTCGACCTCGGAGAACATCGACCTTCCCGATGACGTGATCGGCGCGTTCACGACATTCGACATTCTGAAGACCGCGGAAATGGCGCGAGGTCTGCAACCCGCCGCCCGTCACCTCTACATCATCGGCGGATCATCTGAGTTCGACCAGGGTTGGCTGGCAACGGCGCGCGCCGACCTCGCCGAATTCTCCAGGTCATACGAAACGACTTACCTCGAAAACCTGACGATCGAGCAATTCATTGAACGGGCAGCCGAAGTCCCTACCGACAGCATCATACTAGCGTTGACGGTCTTCAAGGATCAGGCCGGGCGGAATTTCATACCGCGCGAAGCGATAGGAAAAATTGCTGCAACGGCCAGTGCTCCGGTTTATGGCCCCTACCAGACCTACATCAACTACGGGGTCGTCGGCGGCAATACCGTCACATTTGAAGCCTTGGGTCAGACCGTCGGCAACCTGGTCCTCGATGCCATTGCCGGAAGGCCGACTAAGGATATTCAAGCGCCCCAGACGTACATCGTCGACGCGCGACAACTGAAGCGTTGGGGCTTGGCGGAAAAGAACCTGCCCGCGGGCACCATCCAGATGTACAGGGAAAAGGGCCTCTGGGAAGGCCACTGGTTGGCAGTGACAGGAGCGTTTGGTGTCGTTTTGGTGCAGGCCGGCGTCATCGCAGCCCTACTTCTCGAGCGACGCCGTCGAAAGGACGCAGAAAGCCGGTCGCGACTTCACCTGCTCGAAGCTGTCCACCTGAACCAGTCTGCGACGGCAGGGGCGTTGTCGTCTTCCGTTGCCCATGAACTCAATCAGCCACTGTCGGCCATCAGAAACAACGCGGAGGCTGCCTCCGTACTGCTTCAAAATGTGAGCCCCGACCTTCAGCTCATCCACCAGATCCTTCTCGATATCCAGGCAGATGATCAGCGTGCGGGCGACATCATTGGCCGGATGAGAGGATTGCTCAAGAAAAGAAGCGAGATCGACTGGCAGGAGTTCGACCTGAACGATGTCACGTCGAACGCAATCAGTATCATTCACGGAGAGGCGGAACGCAGGGGGATCACGCTCAAGACAAAGCAGCCGACGACAGAGCTACCGGTGCGCGCAGACAAGGTTCATGTGCAGCAGGTTGTCCTCAACCTGGCGACCAATGCGATGGACGCCATGACCGAGGCGGGGTCCGACAGCAGGATTCTGACGCTGGCAACAGGAGTAGTGAAGGAGAAAGCCGAGCTCTGCGTGGCAGACACGGGCAACGGAATTCCGCAGGAACGCCTGTCCAGCATCTTCGAGCCGTTCTACACGACAAAGCAGGCAGGAACGGGTCTTGGCCTTTCCATCGCTCGCGCGATTGTTGAGACTTACGGGGGAACGATCTCTGCGACCAACCGACCCGAAGGTGGCGCAATCTTTCGTGTGGCGCTCCCGCTTGCCCGAGGCGGGGAGCGACACTCATGAAGCCGGTCGTCCATATCGTCGATGACGATGAATCTTACCGCACGGCAACGGCACGGCTGCTTTCCGCCTATGGCTTCGCAGTGGAGGTCTATGAATCCGGTGATGAGTTTCTTGCCCGCCTTCCAGGCTGCGAGCCGGGCTGCGTTCTTCTTGACCTGCAGATGCCCGGTCGGTCCGGCTTGCAGGTACAGCACCAACTATCCGAGCTCGCACCGCTGCTTCCGATTGTGTTTCTTACGGGTCAAGGGGACATAAAGGCCGGCGTCGACGCGATGAAAGCGGGCGCCCAAGACTTCCTGGAGAAGCCGAGTTCAGGTGCGGTCCTGATGGAAACCATCCAGCGCTCGTTGGCTCAGTATGAGAGGCGCAGGACCGAGTATGAGCGCCGGCAGCAAATGAGGACTTTGGTGGCTGGCTTCAGTGCCCGCGAAGCTGAAGTGTTTGGGCTTGTTGTCCGTGGCCATCTCAACAAGCAAATTGCCTATGCCCTTGGTATATCGGAGCGCACGGTAAAGGTTCACCGTCATCAGGTGATGGAGAAGCTCGGAGCAAGGTCGCTTGCGGAGGCTGTCTCGATTGCCGCGGACATCGGGCTCGACCACGGACAAGTACGACGTGTGACGCAAAGTGACGGGCCGCCTTCCCCTTAGGGCAATATCGAGTTTTCGACGACGCGCCTACAATGGGTGGCAACTGCGGATCTCGAGAAATGTCACGATGGGGGCATGATAGTGGGAAAGCTGCGCGGCACGGTCGCTGTTGTCGATGATGATGCGAGCCTGCGTCGAAGCGTCGGACGCCTGCTCTACGCTTACGGATTTCCGGCCATTGAGTACCAATCTGCAGAAGCCTTCCTCGGTCGCGATCCAAACATCCTGATCGACTGTCTCGTATTGGACATCGACCTCGGCGGCATGTCTGGAATCGAATTGCAGCACAAGTTGAAAGAGGCAGGATCGAAACTGCCGGTGATTTTCATCACCGCTCTCGAAGACCCCCGCCTGAAAACCAAGGCAGAACAAGCCGGGTGTGTCGCCTATCTGCGAAAGCCTTTCGCAGGGGTCGGGCTTATCGACGCGGTGAAGAAGGCGATTGGATCGTGAGTTCTTGCTCGATGACCGACCGCCACGACGCTCAGGCAGACTGACCAGCCAGAAGGCTAACAGGGAGGTCTAATATGGAATGGCTTAGACACTGGCGGCCGATGGCCGAAGCACTGACAATGGCGTCCTGCCTCAGCGTGCATCCGTTTTCTGCCGGAACCGCATCCGCTCAGCCAGCAAAACCGAACATCGTGTTCATTCTCGGCGACAATATCGGCTACGGAGACATTGGCGTTTACGGAGGCGGGAATTTGCGTGGATCGCCGACGCCGCGCATTGACCAGCTTGCCTCCGAAGGGCTGCGACTGACGCAGTTTCTGGTCGAGCCCTCCTGTACGCCGTCTCGCGCCGCCTTGATGACAGGACGCTATTCCATTCGTTCCGGACTGTCGTTGGTTGCTGTTCCGGGCACGGCTTTTTCCTTACCGGCAAACGAAGTCACGATGGCGGAAATGCTGCATGACGCAGGCTACGCGACCGCAATCTTCGGCAAGTGGCATCTCGGTGCGCAAGCCTACAGTCAACCGCAAAACCAGGGTTTCGACGAATTCTACGGTATTCCGCCCGGCGATACCTGGGACGCATTTGGAATGATCCCGCAGGGAAGGCAGACGAACGCGCTCGATATCCCTCTCGACAAGGGACCGCAAATCGTCGAAGCGAGCCGCGGCCAGCCACTTAAATCCGTGAAGCCATACACCGAGGAAGTGCGCCGCGAAATCGATTGGGAGCTGGCGGATCACGGCATCGACTTCATGAAGCGGCAAAAATCGGCGGGCAGGCCGTTCTTCCTTTACCTGCCGATATCGCGCACGCACTTCCCGAACCTGCCTTCGAAACGGTTCGAGGGCGCGTCGCGGATCGGTCAGTTCGGGGACTCCCTGATGGAGGGCGATGCGATTGTTGGAACGGTGCTTGACGCAATCAAGGACCTTGGGGTTGAGCAGGATACGATCGTGGTCTTTGCATCAGACAACGGACCGGACGGCCCTGGCGCAAACCGGTTCGGCGGCGACATGCCGGATATTGGCAGTTCCGGACCGTATCGTGGTGCGCTTGGAGAGATCAGCGAAGGCGCGATACGCACGGCCGCGGCGATACGCTGGCCGCAACAGATCAAACCGGGATCTTCGTACGCGATGTTTTCGATCATGGATTTCTTCCCGACCTTCGCTCACATCGCCGGCGCCAAAGTGCCGGATGACCGGCCGATCGACGGTGTGGATCAAACCAGCCTGTTGCTGGGAGAGGACGACGACGGTGCCCGTGATCATCTGCTGACCTTCGTCGGGTCGGAATTGGTCGCAGCCCGCTGGAAACAGTTTCGTGCGTATTTCGTCAACGTGGCGCCCGGCCGTAGCGGCGCAGGGGGCGCAACGTTGATGGGAGGCGTTGGCGCGAGTGCTGCACCCATGAACGGTTATCCGCAAGTGTTCAACATCGAGGCCGATCCACAGGAGGAGCACAATATCGGCGAGATGTACAACTGGGTTCTGGGGCCGCTGCTGCAGGCGGTGGGAGAATATAAGGCGAGCCTTGCGCGATCACCAAACCCGCCGGCGGCGAACATGACAAGGTTTTAGCTGCCGCAGCCTAGCGCGAACTGAAGCACAACTCGTTCCATGGTCGCCAGTTCCCGAGTGAAGCACACGGAAAACAAATCCTGGTCAGGCGCAGCTGGTTGCGCCTGAGCAGAGCATCTGGTTTTGTCGATCCGCCTAGCCGATCGACATCAGGCTGGCATTGCCGCCGGCCGCGGCGGTATTGATCGAAGTGGATACCTCTTCCAGAAGCCAGTTGAGGCAATAGGCATCTGGATCGCGCTCGAGCTTTTCTGTCGAAGCGGATTGTGTCAGCAGCAACGGGCCCGGCATCGCGGCGATCTTTGCGAGCATGGCGGAGACACGATCAGCGTCGCCTTCAACAAGTGCGCCGGCCATGGGCTCGGTATCGTCAGTTGCCTTTTTCCAGGAAATCCGCTGCGCGACGCTGACGGGAACATCTTTCAGCGTCGTGCGGAGGCTCCCATCGCATTCGATTACCGCGCTGTTGCCCGTGGCAAGCACAGCCGAGACCTGGCGAATGAGGCCGGTCGGGGAGACCGGAGCGCAAAGGATCGCTCCACGGGGATGAAGAGCATAGAGGTTGCGCTCACCGACGGGGCCGGCAAGTTCGGTTTCAAGTCCCAGGGCCGACTGGCTGCCGAGATGGCGTGCCATTTCAGCATCCTCGGAAAGGCCCTGCTGGTCCAGCCACTTCGCAAAGTCCGAAAGAGCCGGGTCGCTGTAGACGGAACTGTGCTGCGGTGGGATTGGTGGCGTCGTCACCAACCGCCCGAGATAGAGCGGCCCGCCCGCTTTCGGGCCGGTGCCCGACAAGCCGCGGCCACCGAAGGGCTGGACGCCGACAACTGCGCCGATGACGTTGCGATTGACATAGAGGTTGCCGGCCTTCACCTGCGAGGTAACGTTCGCAATCGTTTCGTCGAGGCGTGTATGGAGCCCGAAGGTCAGGCCATATCCGGTTGCATTGATCTCGTCGATCAGGTGGCCGAGGTCCTGGCGGCGCCAGCGAACGACATGGAGAACAGGCCCGAACACTTCGCGCTTGAGTTCAGAGATCTTGTTGATCTCAATGATTGTCGGCGCAACGAAGGTGCCATTCCTGGTCGCATCGGGCAATTCGACGCGCTCCACGGCACTGCCGGAACGGCCCATGGCATCTACATGCTTCTCGATAATCTCCTTGGCTTCGGCGGTGATTACCGGGCCGATGTCGGAGGCCAGCCGGTTGGTGTTGGCAATCGAAAGCTCGCGCAACGCCCCCTTGAGCATGGCCAGCGTGCGATCAGCGACGTCTTCCTGCAGGCACAGGATGCGAAGTGCCGAGCAGCGCTGCCCGGCACTGTCGAACGCAGAGGCGATCACGTCGCCAACGACCTGTTCGGCGAGCGCCGAGGAATCAACGATCATGGCATTCTGACCGCCAGTTTCGGCAATCAGCGGAATCGGCTTGCCATCCTTTGACAGACGCTTGGCAAGTTCCGCCTGGATCAGTCGGGCGACCTCGGTCGAGCCGGTAAACATCACAGCTGCGGCTTCAGGCGCTGCGACCAGGGCCGCCCCTACCCTTCCGTCGCCGGGAACCAGTTGGACGACATCGTCGGGGATACCAGCCTCATGCAGGATGCGAACTGCTTCGGCGGCGATCAGCGGCGTTTCTTCCGCGGGCTTGGCAAGAACCGGGTTGCCGGCAACAAGAGCGGCAGCCACCTGCCCGGTAAAGATTGCCAGTGGGAAGTTCCAGGGGCTGATGCACACGACCGGTCCGAGTGGCGCATGCGAAGGGCCAAGAGTTCGGCGGGTCTGCTCTGCGTAGTAGCGCAAGAAGTCGATTGCCTCGCGCACTTCGGCAATCGCATTGAGCAACGATTTGCCGGCTTCGCGGATGATGAGGCCGAGCAAGGTCTCCATCCTCGCCTGCATGATGTCGGCAGCGCGATCAAGAAGTGCTGCCCTTTGACCCGGCGTTACCGATCCCCAGGACGAAGCAGCTTTCAGGGCGATCGCGGCTGCAGAGGCGACCTCTTTTGCGGTTGCTTCGCGGACGGCGCCGACAACGTCGCGGTTGTCGGCCGGGTTGAGAACGTCGCGGGCAGTTCCCGCTTCGGTCGGGTTGGTTGGCGCGGCCGACCACGAGACGGTGGCGCTCGCCTTCAGTGCTTCTGTAAGCGCCTGTAGAGATGTTTCATTGGAAACATCAAGGCCGGCAGAGTTGCGGCGCTGGCCGTAGAGGTCGGAGGGAAGCGCAATCTTGTCGTGCTTCTGGCCGGGCACCTGCATTCTCGCGACAATCTCAACCGGATCGGTGACAAGCTCGTCGATGGAGACATTGGGGTCGGCAATCCGGTTGACGAAGGAGGAGTTGGCGCCGTTTTCGAGAAGGCGGCGCACAAGATAGGCAAGCAACGTTTCATGGGTGCCGACAGGAGCGTAGATGCGGCACGGGCGGTTGAGATTCTGCCGGCCCACGACCTCGTCGTACAGTGGCTCGCCCATACCATGCAGGCACTGGAACTCGTACTTGCCGACGTAGTAGTCGGAACCGGCCATGTGGTAGATGGTGGCGAGCGTCTGTGCATTGTGGGTGGCAAACTGCGGGAAGACGGCATCGGTCGCGGCAAGCAGCTTCCTGGCGCAGGCAATATAGGAGACGTCGGTGTAGATCTTGCGGGTAAAGACAGGGAAGTCTTCAAGGCCATCAAGCTGCGCGCGCTTGATTTCGGCATCCCAATAGGCGCCCTTGACAAGTCGAACCATGATGCGGCGACCGGCGCGGCGGGCAAGATCGATGATGAAGTCGAGGACGAAGGGGCAACGCTTGCCATAGGCCTGGACAACGAAGCCCATGCCGTTCCAGCCGGCAAGGTCCTCGTCGAGGCACAGCGTTTCGAGGATATCGAGCGACAGTTCCAGCCGGTCGGCTTCCTCCGCGTCGATATTGAGGCCGATATCATAGGACTTGGCGATCAGCGCAAGTGCCTTCACCTTCGGCAGCAATTCGCCCATGACGCGCGCGCTCTGGGCTCTCGAATAGCGGGGATGGAGGGCCGAAAGCTTGATCGAGATGCCCGGCCCCTCGTAGATGCCGCGGCGGTCGGATGCCTTGCCGATCGCGTGGATCGCCGCTTCATAATCCTTGTAGTAGCGTTCGGCGTCGGCGCCTGTGGTCGCGGCCTCGCCCAGCATGTCGTAGGAATAGCGGAAGCCGCGTTGTTCAAGCGGCCTTGCCCGCTGCAGCGCCTCGTCGATCGTTTCGCCGGTAACGAACTGCTCGCCCATCATGCGCATCGCCATGTCGACGCCACGCCGGATGACAGGCTCGCCGCAGCGTGCAATCAGGCGGGTGAGCGCTGCCGAGAGGTTGCGATCGTTGACTGTCGAGGTGAGCTTGCCGGTCACCACCAAACCCCAGGTCGCGGCGTTGACGAAGAGCGAGCGACCACCGCCGAGATGCGACTTCCAATCTCCTTCAGCAATCTTGTCGCGGATCAGGGCGTCGCGCGTTGCTGTATCGGGGATGCGCAGCAGGGCCTCGGCCAGACACATGAGTGCCACGCCTTCCTGGCTCGAAAGAGAATATTCGTGCACGAGCCCTTCGACGCCGGTGCCCTTGTGCTTGGCGCGAAGCGCTGCAATGAGCCTGCGAGCGGTCGAAGCTGCGTCTTGGCTGACCTTTTCCGGCAGCGTCGCAGCCTCGATGAGGCGCGGAACACAGACGGTCTCCGGCGTGCGATAAGCTGCCGTAATGGCACGACGCAGCTCGCTTTGCGGTCGGACCGCCGGCGCGAAACCCTCGAAAGGATTTGCAGCGTCACGCGGCTGCACGCCATTGGTTTCGTTGCCCACCGTATCGTTGGTGATCGTCATGTCTTTGCTCCAGATCAGGTATGGCTGATACATAGCAGATCTATGAAGTTGATTTCACTTGAAATAAGCTGGAATGAAATGTATTTGCCTAATTTATACGGAAATCAGAGGCAATGTCGTGACTACCATCGCAAACGGCAGAGAAATCGACCAGTTCGATCACAGGATTATCGAGGCCCTTGTCGCCGACGGTCGCATGTCGATTACCGATCTTGCAAAGAAGGTCGGCCTGTCCAACACTCCTTGCCAGGTCAGACTAAAGCGATTGATCGAGGATGGCTATATTCTTGGCTTCCGCGCAATCGTCGACGTGAAGAAACTTGGCAAGAACCATGTCGCGTTCACAGAGGTAAAGCTCTCCGACACGCGTGAGCACGCGCTGAAGGCCTTCAACATCGCCGCGCGGAAGCTGCAGGAAGTCGAGGAGTGCCATATGATCGCCGGCGCTTTCGACTACCTCTTGAAAATCCGCACATCAGACATTGCCAATTACCGTCTCGTGCTCGGCGAGAAGATATCGAGCCTCCCCTTCGTCGCCAGCACATCGACCTTCGTTGCCATGGAGGCGGTCAAGGAAAACGGCGCCTGAAGGTCGGCCTTGCCTAGCCCAGCCTACATTTTCCACCGCCCGCCCTGCTTGCCGCAGGAAAAATTTCCATTGCCATACATTACCTATTTACAACTAACATGTCAGTCTGCTACATCTAACACATTGCCTTGGAGGATGGACATTGACTGAGAAATTTGGGCTTTCCGTTGCGCTTGCCACGCCGTTCGAATCTGGCGGCGAGATCGCTGTCGACACGATGATTAGGCAGGCAAAACAAAGCCTTGCAGCAGGATGTTCGAGTGTTACGCTTTTTGGCACCACCGGCGAGGGATCGTCGATCGGGACCCAGGAGCGCGAACGTATCCTCGGGGCATTCCTGGATGCCGGTATCGAGCCGCGGAAGATCGTCATGGGAGTGCTTGTTGACGCCGCCGAAGATGCTGCAGCGCAGGCCGGGTATGCGCTTTCCCGTGGCGTGCGCAACATCCTGCTTGCCCCGCCCTCCTACTTCAAGAACGTAAGCGATGACGGCCTCTTCAAATGGTTCTCGGCGGTCTTTGTGATCCTCGGCGACAAGGCGCGCGACATCATCGTCTATAATATTCCCTCGGTTACGATGGTGCCCCTGACCGTGTCTCTGATCGGGCGTTTGCGGACGGCCTTTCCAACGGTTGTCACTGGCGTGAAGGATTCGTCCGGCGACTGGCCGTTCACCGAAGCCCTTTTGAAGGCGCACGGTGACCTCATCATCCTGATCGGCGACGAGCGCCACCTTGCAAAGGGTGTTCGCCTCGGCGGACAAGGTGCGATCTCCGGGATGGCGAACTTCCTGCCTGCGGAGGTCAAGCTGATGGCGGAAGAAGGCAGGGACGATGCCCGCGTCGAGGATTTTGTCGCCGAACTTCTGAAGTATCCGGTTACCCCGGCAGTCAAGGTCATGGTGGCCAGGCAAACCTCAGACGATGGGTGGCTTGCGGTTCGCCCACCACTCATTTCGATATCTGGCGAGGGACAGGAGCGGCTTGCTCTTGCCTTCGATTCACTTTTCCGCTCCAAGGCTGCATAGGCACCATGTACGAGGGGGAGGCAATGGACGGACTGGACGAGCAGCCGACGCTGCGGGAAAAGGCGTATGAAAGCTTCACGCGCCACCTGCTGGCGCGCGACGTGCGTCCGGGCCAATTTGTCTCCCAGCGCCGCCTCGTCGAGTTGACCGGCCTGACGCTTGCTGCGATTCGCGAGCTGATCCCGCGGCTCGAGGCCGAAGGACTGATCAAGACGGTCCCGCAGCGCGGCCTGCAGATCGCCCATATCGACCTCAATCTCATCCGCGAGGCTTTTCAGCTCCGGCTCTTCCTGGAGAAGGAGGCGGTGGCGCTCTTCACCCGCTCTGCCTCCGATGAAACGATTGCCGGGCTCATCAAGCAGCATCGCGATATCGCCGAAGCCATCGCCAGTGGCGACGCCTCCCACGAGCTTGAAGTACGCGCACAAGCCGTCGACTGGGGCATGCACGACGCCTTCATCGACGCGCTTGGTAATACGATCATTTCCAACGCCTACCGGGTCAATTCGATCAAGATGCGCCTGATCAGCCAGGAACGCTTCCGTATCGACGGGCGTGTCGGTCCTGTCATGGGAGAGCATCTGAAGGTCCTGGAGGCGATCGAGAGCCGCTCGGCCGAGGATGCGGTGAACAACCTCGCCGCTCACATCAACCACGCCAGGGATCGTGCCCTGCGGATCTAACTGCATCATAGCCGGCGATGAGGAGATCGGCGGCAACAGAGGAGGACTTACATGCCATCATCATTCTTGAATCCCACCCGGCGCGGCTTTCTCGCCGGTACCGCGGCACTCGGCGCCAGCAGCCTCATGGGCATCCGCTCTGCATCGGCGGCCGTCGACTGGAAGCGTTTCGCCGGCACGACGCTGGAAGTCAATCTGGTCAAGAGCCCTCGCAGCGAGACACTCATCAAGTATCTCCCGGAGTTTGAAGAGCTGACGGGCATCAAGGTCAATGCAGAAGCGACGCCAGAGCAGCAGCAGCGTCAAAAAACCACGATCGAACTGAGCTCAGGCAAGCCGAGTTTCGACGTGGTGCATATGAGCTATCACGTCCAGAAGCGACAGTTCGAAAAGGGCGGCTGGCTTGCCGATATCAGCGGTTTCCTCAAGGATCCATCGCTGACTGATCCGTCGCTGGTCGAGAGCGACTTTGCCGGGGCCGGCATGACCTTCGCCAAGGACCCTGAAGGCGTCCTGCGCTCCCTGCCCTTCTCGGTGGACTACTGGATCGTGTACTGGAACAAGGCGCTCTTCGAAAAGAAGGGGCTTTCCTATCCGACCACATTCGAGGAAATGGCAAGCGCTGCCGAAGCGTTGACGGATCCCTCGACCAACACCTATGGCTTCGTCGCTCGTGGCCTGAAGAACGCCAATACACCGGTCTGGACGACGTTGTTGCTCGGCTACGGATCGAGCCCGCTTGGAGCGGACGGTAAGCTGCGCACCAATTCCGAAGAAGCTGTGGAAGCGGCCAAGCTCTACCAGCGCCTGATGACCAAGGCCGCCCCTCCCGGCGTCTCCGGCTTCAACTGGGCAGAAGCCCAGTCGGCCTTCCTGCAGGGCAAGATCGGCATGTGGCTCGATGGCGTCGGCTTTGCGCCGCCGATCGAGAACCCGGAAAAGTCGCGTGTCGTCGGCCAGGTCGGTTACGGCATCATGCCGAAGGGTCCGAAGGCCCAGGCGGCGGCAACAACCGGTGACGGGCTCGGCGTCGTGGCTGCAAGCCAGAAGAAGGAAGCCGCATATCTCTTCTGCCAGTGGGCGATTTCCCATGACATGGGTGCGCGCCTGCTGCAGGCTGGCGCCGGCGTTCCCTTCCGTCAGTCGGTCCTTGAGGATCAGAAGGTGCGCGAAGGCGTGAAGATGCCGGCCGCATGGCTCGATGCTGTCGCGGGTTCCGCAAAGGTGTCGCAGCTTGCCTTGCCGATCATCATTCCCGTCACGGAGTTCCGCGACATCTATGGCGTCGGGCTCACCAACATGATCGGTGGCGCCGATCCGGCTGCCGAGCTGAAGACGGCGACGGCTCAGTTCGAGCCGGTGCTGGCACGAAGCGAGGGATAATGTCTTCGGTGAGCATGGAAGCCGCAACCGCGGCCAAGGCCAAGCAAAAGCAGAGGAGCAAACCGGGTCGGTTTGCTCCCAACTACTGGCCTTTCGTCATTCCCGCGCTGATCGTCGTGGCGGCTGTCATCGTTTTTCCCTGGGTCTTTACCCTGTGGATGAGCGTCAACAGCTGGACGCTTGGCCAGGCACAGGTCTTTTCCGGGTTGGATAACTATCTGCGCCTGGCGGTCGACCTGCGCTTTTGGGACTCGTTGTGGCATACCGTGCTCTACACGACGTTGTCGGTCGTCGCTCCGCTTTTTCTCGGAACGCTGGCTGCACTCATCTTCGATACCCAGTTTCCACTGCGCGGTATCCTACGCGGGGTGTTCGTGATGCCGATGATGGCGACGCCGGTCGCCATCGCGCTCGTCTGGACGATGATGTTCCACCCGCAGCTCGGGGTCCTGAACTACCTGCTTTCCTATGTCGGGATCGGTCCGCAGGAATGGATCTACAACCAGATGAGCGTCATTCCCTCCCTGGTGCTTGTGGAAACCTGGCAGTGGACACCGCTCGTCATGCTGATCGTGCTCGGGGGCCTCGCCGCCGTCCCGCGCGAGCCCTACGAGAGCGCGGAAATCGATGGCGCCAATGTCTGGCAGAAGTTTCGTTACCTGACACTGCCGATGATCGCGCCGTTCCTGATGATCGCCGTGATCATTCGCAGCATCGACGCGGTCAAGAGCTTCGACATCATCTATGCGATGACACAGGGCGGACCGGGCACCGCGTCGGAGACGATCAACATCTACCTCTATAACACCGCGTTTTCCTACTATGATATCGGATATGGCTCGGCGATGGCGGTCGTCTTCTTCGTTCTGATCGTTGTGCTTTCCTTCATTCTGCTGATGATAAAGCAGCGCGCCAACTGGTCCGACGGGGAGGCACGCTGATGAAGCGCAAGGCACTCGATCGCATCGGACTTCTGTTCGTGGCTCTGGTGATGGTGTCGCCGGTGGTGCTGTTCTTCCTCTGGATGATCTCATTGTCATTGAAGTACGAGATCGACAACGGCGCCTTCCCCCCGATCTTCATCCCCGAACGCTTCGCCTGGTCGAACTACCTCAAAGTGTTCGAGGAAAACAACTTCTTCCTTTATCTGTGGAATTCTGTCCTGGTAACGGGTGCGGCAACGCTTCTGGCGCTTGTTATCGGCGTGCCGGCTGGTTACGGCATTGCCCGCCTGAAGGCCGAGAAATCCGCCGTCGTCATCATGATTGCGCGTATGACGCCCGGCCTTTCCTTCCTCATTCCGCTGTTCCTGCTGTTCCAGTGGCTGAACCTGCTCGGCACGCTCTGGCCACAGATCATCATTCACCTCGTCGTAACCGTCCCGATCGTCGTCTGGATCATGATCGGCTATTTCGAAACGACGCCGATGGAGCTGGAAGAAGCCGCAAGCATCGACGGGGCAACGCCCTGGCAGGTTTTCCGCCTGGTGGCCCTGCCGATCGCAAGGCCCGGGATCGTCGTCGCCTTCATCCTGTCGGTGATTTTCTCCTGGAACAACTTCGTGTTCGGCATCGTCCTTGCAAGTCGTGAGACGCGTACGCTGCCTGTCGCGGTCTACAACATGCTGTCCTTCGAGCAGGTCAGCTGGGGTCCGCTTGCTGCCGCGGCCTTGATCGTCACCCTGCCGGTATTGATCCTGACCGTCTTTGCACAAAGGCAGATCGTTGCCGGCCTGACGGCGGGTGCGGTGAAGTGACACCGACGATCCCGACCAAGCAGCAGCCGGAGCCGGCGCGGCGTATTCTGTGCGTCGGAGCCGCTGTTCTTGATACGCTCTTCAGGGTCCATGTCATTCCTGCCGGCCAAGGCAAAGTGCTGCCAACCGACATGTTGCAGATCGCAGAAGGAATGGCCTCGAGTGCCGCTTATGCTGTTGCAAGGCTTGGCGGGAGCGCCAGCATCTGGGGCGCTGTCGGAGATGACGAGACCGGCGAGCGCATCATCGGCGATCTGGCTGCAAGCGGCATCGATACCGCTGGCATGCGTTGCGTGGCAGGCGCCCGCTCAGCCGTATCGACGATTCTGATCGATGATGCCGGCGAACGCCTGATCATACCGTTTTATGATCCGCGCCTGCATCACGGCGTTCAACCCGTCACCGCTGACGATATCGCGGCATTTGATGCAGTTCTGGTTGACGTGCGTTGGTCAGAGCTTGCTCTCAAGACATTGCTTGCTGCCCGAAAAGCAGGCATTCCTGCCATCCTCGATGGCGACGTTGCGCCCGAGGGCGTGATCGAGATGCTGGGACCGGCCGCAAGCCACATTATCTTTTCGCAACCGGCCGCTGAACGACTGACGGGAGCATCAGATCCGGTGTCGATCGTTCGCCGGTTGAAGGAGACGTTCGCTCATGCCTTCGTCAGCGTGACATTCGGCGAGAGAGGGTCTTACTGGTTCGATGATGATGACGCCCTTATCCGTCATCTCGAGGCACCACGCATTAGAGCCGTCGATACGCTGGCTGCGGGCGATATCTTCCACGGAACCTTTGCGCTGATGCTTTGCGAGGGCATGGCGATGGAAGACGTGATGCGCTCGTCATCGATGGCGGCGGCCATCAAGTGCCAAACGTTTGGAGGGCGCATCGGGGCGCCTGATCGAGCAGAGCTTGATAAGGCGTTGACGAGCTGGCCGGCTCGTGCCGTCGACGTCAGCCGACCCGCTGGTCAAGCCGTCTGAAGATCATGCGGCCTTCGACACGGACATGGAACAACCGGACGCCTTGAGCGCGCTTTCGACGACATCAACGAACAGCCTGCGGAACCAGACCGAGCGGTCGTCCACACCGGAACAGGAGGATGACCCGACTGGTGCCCCAAACTCACTTACTTCTGGCCCAGTTTCTAGGCGGTGTCTTCGCAATTCTACCGTCTCACCCGGCGCATGCGAGTTTCAAATCACGTTGATGTGGAAATCGGTGCCTTCCCACTGCTGCCTAGCTGTCCAGAAGATGGTGAAGACGATGATGCCTGGGCCGAGCATTTTGGTCGGCAAGTCGCAGACATGAGTACCGAAACCCGTTTCACGGGTATGGCTTTCCGTGACATGAGCCCAAGCGTCGGTCGACCAATGCACGATGGCAGTCTCGCTCAGTTCAATGCGCAGGCTACGTCCTGCCGCCATCACAGTCCGCTTGTCCGTCAGGCGCCAGGCGAAGGGCGCAATCGGCGGCTGACCGGCGACATAGCGGGCAACAGTCTGGGGTGGCATGTCGAAAATGACACCATCGCGGATCGAGCGCAGCAATTTGATGTGTTCAGCATGGGCCCAGACCAAGGGCATGGCGCTGCCGGAGGGGCGACCAAGAAAAAGCTCGCGTTCGGG
>NZ_KB897871.1:0-31149 GCF_000377185.1 Rhizobium sp. 42MFCr.1 | reverse complement strand
GTTATTGTAGTTCTGCGCAATATTGCGCGTTTTCATTCAGATTGGATATGGACATGCTAGACATGACCTGGCTTCGCCCCGGCCTATGGGGAGCGGCATGCGGCGCGGCCGCACTTGCCATCGTCGGCTTCACATGGGGAGGTTGGGTGACTAATGGCAGTGCTCAAAAAGCCGCCGGGATCGAGCGAACCTCGGCCATCGCGGCTGCGCTGACGCCCTATTGCCTCGAGAGGGCCAAATCGGATCCAGCTTCGGCAGAGATCTTGGCCGCACTCAAAGCAGCCGGCACCTACGGGCGTAGCGACGTTATCAAAAAGGCCGGCTGGGCAACGCCACTTGGCAGCACCGAGCCTAATGTAGACCTTGCACAGGCCTGCCAGATTGCACTTGGAAGCGCGGGCTAAGTTCAAAGCCTGGGTCGCGGGGACTGAATGGAAGGAGCCGTGCCATGATTGAAGCGATCAGTCAAACAGAGATCGACGGATAACGAGTGATCCGTTTAGAAAAAGCTTGATCTGCAGTCATCGCTGAAGGAAGTTGAAATCAGGTGGGGCCGAACCGGTCCACGATTCTGCGAAAGAAGAGAATAAAAAGACAGGCAGAGACCAAGTACCGTCACGAACCTCAAACGGCTGATGATGACCGCCTCTTTAGAGTCGCATGCTGGAATCCTATGCCTGCCCGTCGCTTTGTCCCCGCGTCGTGCGCCCGGCACTTTAATTTCAATGAACAAAGGATCGCCCTGGATGGCCAAAGGACAAGTGCGAAGCAACCGTGAGGCGCGGAAACCGAAACAGGAAAAGGCGCCGGCGAAGGTGCAGGCAAGCTTTGCCAACCAGATCAAGGATGCCTCGAAAAGCAGCCTGCAGGGCGGCAAACACAAGAATTGAAGCACAAACAATAGCGCCAAAGCGCCGGCTTTGCTCGCCGAGTTAGCGCCTTGAACAGACATATTCCGAAAACCAGGAGATTCGGCAATGATAAACACTCTTCATGAGATCTATCGTTTCGACTATAGGCTGTTCCTCATCAGGTCCGCCGTGGTGATAGCCCTCGCCTTCTCGGCATTCGTTACCATGCGTGGAATTATTCTTTGATCGATACCATCGACCGCGACCTGAACCCTCCCCTTTCCGATGAAAGGGCATGGCTCAATATCCTCGCCAGATACCGTCAGCCATATCTCAAACGCAGCGTTATCGAACTTATAGTGACCGCCATCCCGTTCGCGCTTTTCTGGGTCGGCGCATGGGCATCGGTTCACTACAGCTGCTGGCCCGGCCTGATCCTCATCGTTCCCGCAGCAGCCTTCCTGTTGCGTCTGTTCATGATCCAGCACGACTGCGGCCATGGTTCCTTCTTCGCGCGTCGACGCGCTGACGACTGGACGGGCCGAGTGATCGGTGTCCTGACGCTTACGCCCTATGACTATTGGCGTCGGGCGCATGCGGAGCATCACGCCTCGGCAGGCAATCTCGAGGAGCGCGGCATCGGCGACATAACCACATTGACGGTATCGGAATACAAGGCCCTTTCGTGGTCCGGACGGCTTAGCTACCGGCTCTACAGGCATCCGGCAATCATGTTCGGCATTGGCCCCGCATGGCTGTTCCTGTTCAAGCAGCGGCTGCCCTTCGGCATGATGCAAGCCGGTTCATTGCCCTGGATATCCACCATGGCGACAAATCTGGCGATCGTTGTCATCTCCGGGGTACTGATATGGGCAATCGGAATCCTGCCCTTCCTGGTGGTGCATCTGCCGATCACCCTGCTGGCCGGAGCCGCGGGCATATGGCTTTTCTACGTCCAGCACCAGTTCGAGGAAACCCATTGGTCGAAAAAGCCGGAATGGCAGTTTTCACATGCAGCCCTTCATGGCGCGTCGCACTACGATCTGCCGCTCGCACTACGCTGGATCAGCGGTAATATCGGCATCCATCACGTTCATCATCTGTCGAGCAGGGTGCCCTACTACAGGCTGCCGGAAGTGCTGCAGGATCACCCCGAACTGGCCGGCGTCGGCCGTATTACGCTGATGCAGAGCCTGCACTGCGTAAAACTGGTTCTCTGGGATGAGCAAAGCCGGCGCCTGATCTCGTTTCGCGATGCCGCAAACTTGCCCTACGCGTAATAGTAGGCGATTTAACAGGCCATCGTGGATAAACCAGTTTATTCCGTGGCGGGACTGTTTGCAGAGCTGCGGGAGCGTCCTCTCTTTGCTCTTTCCTCTGCGTTCGGCTTCTGCCTGATGCGAATCCTGAGAGGACTGCCTTCGGTCCGTTCGATGTCGAACTGGCCCGTCTTGCGGACGAGGTCGCTCAATTTCTTGAAGCCGAATGTCCGCGGATCGAAATCCGGTGCCAGATTGAGAAGCTGCTTGCCGACCGTGCCGAGGCTGATCCAGCCGTCATCAGTATCTTCCTGAGCCAGGACACGCTTTATCAGAAGGCTGGCCGTATCCGGTGACTGCAGAGGCTTGCTGCTTGTGGCGGTATCGCCTTCCTCCCTTATCTTTCCCGGCAAGAGGTTTTCGGTATAGATGAAACGTCGGCATGCTTGGCGAAAACTCTCCGGGGTTTTCTGCTCCCCGAACCCGAAAACATCGATGCCCTGTTCGCGGATGCGTGCCGCTAGCCTCGTGAAATCGCTGTCGGACGAAACCAGGCAGAAGCCGTCGAAACGCCCGCTGTGCAGCAGGTCCATCGCATCGATGACAAGCGTGATGTCGGACGCATTCTTGCCTGTCGTATAGGCGAATTGCTGCTGCGGAATAATCGCGTGCTTTGCCAGGATCTCAGCCCAGCCCCGCGAACGCGTCCCCGAAAAATCACCGTAGATGCGGCGCACGCTCGCCTCGCCGATCTTGGCGACCTCTTCAAAAAGACCGTCGGCAATTCTCGCTGAGGTGTTATCTGCATCGATAAGAACCGCCAGACGCGGTGATCGTGGTTCAGATGGCATATATTGCCTCCCCCGTGCTTCAGTTCAGCCTTGCTACATTTCTTCGGTGATTACCTCGAGACGGGCACTCCGAATGCCGTCGACAGGGCGACATTTGTCGCATCACGACCGACCGCTCTCTCCGATGCTCGAAGAAGGCGCGGTTGGACGAGGTCACCACCTTGAGCAATCGATGTAAGCAACCTGGTCGCGGGCCGCCACATTAATTTTGTGCAACGCAGCAACCTCTAGCGTTCTCGCTCGTTGAGGTTACAATCATCGCCGTCATGGCCGTGATCTTAGGAGCCAAGATGCGACCATTATCCGACACCATAGCTCGTCTGTCACGGTTAAACCGCCGTCCCCCTTTCCCAAGCGATGCCCTCCCCACACGGCTGAGCGACCTTCCAAATTTCGGTTCCAACCCGGGAGCCCTCTCCGCCAAATTCTATGCCCCGTCAGAGCCCCCGAAATCGCCAGGCCTTGCCGTCGTTCTTCACGGCTGCACGCAAACAGCGGCGGGCTACGACGGTTGCGCCGGTTGGTCCAAACTTGCAGAGGAGTATGGCTTCTACGTCCTTTTTCCGCAGCAGAGGCGCGAGAACAACGCCAACCTTTGCTTCAACTGGTTTGAGAAAGGCGACACGGTCAGAGATCACGGCGAAGCGATGTCCATACGGCAGATGATTGAAACTCTTGCCGCGAAATGGAAAATCGATAGAAAGCGCATTTTCATAACGGGCCTGTCCGCTGGCGGAGCAATGGCGAACGTTATGCTTGCTACCTACCCTGAAGTGTTCGCAGGCGGGGCAATTATCGCGGGACTGCCCTATGGCGTAGCATCAACGGTCCCAGAAGCTTTCGACAGAATGCGTGGCCACGGAGTGCCTGACAGGAACAAGCTGCAAAACCTGCTACGTGGGGCGGCTCCGACATTGACGACGTGGCCGTCAATCTCGGTTTGGCATGGTACAGCAGACCAGACGGTGTCTGCCGTCAATGCCACCGCGATCGTTGACCAATGGCGTGGCGCCCATGGAGTTGAAGGATATCCGCCGACAGTTACAAAGGACGAAGGTGTGGTGCGCCAGGATTGGCATAACGAAAGCGGCCAGGTCGTACTATCTTATCATTCGATCGATGGAATGGGGCACGGGACGCCTGTCGATGCTTCAAACGAGCGAGAAAACAGCGGCCCATTCATGTTAGACGTGGGCCTTTCCTCGACTTCAAAAATTGCTGCCGACTGGGGTCTCACACCGTCGTTTGAACGGAGGCCGCAGTCTACCCAAGTGCAGACGGCGCATCTTGCGCCACCGATAGCTCCCGATTTGTCATCCGGGATAAAGCAAACGATTGAGAATGCCCTGCGAGCTGCTGGGCTGATGAAATAAAGCCATTCGCACAAGCGCACGGACACATGGGCCGTTGGTTTTGCTGTCCAATCGACTCGTTGGCAATCCTGATTAACCCGTCAACCGTAAGGTCGCCGCCACTGGAACCAATAACGTCATCGTTCGCGCTGTTGGTGCTCTCCCACAGATTTGATGGTGCCCCTCGAACAATTCTGGTGGAAACCGGAACCTTTGGGCATTGGCGGTGTTAGACTACGCCAACCTCATGCAGGGCTGGCAGTTACTTCCTCAAGCAAAGCTATCCGTCACATTGCTGCGGAAAAGCACCCGCACTTCAATCTTTGCACTCTGCGAAGATTGAAGCGGTCTCACACTTCCAAACAATTCACACATGGCTGGCTGCCTCTGCAGTCCGCGAAAGGACTACGTCCATGTCTCAGACATCAACCCTGCCCGCTGACACTGTTGCATACGCAGCAAACTCAGACGACGTTCATGCTACGACGACTGCAGCACTGAACAGGATTTCATGGGGAGCGATTATTGCCGGTGTCGCACTCGCGCTTACGGCCCAGTTCCTTCTCAACCTTCTTGGAGTTGGGATTGGTGCCGCCGTTCTCGATCCGGCCACAACTGACAATCCAACCGCGACCTCCTTCTCGATCATCAGCGCACTATGGTTCGTCGTTGCTGGGCTCGTTGCCTCGTTCATAGGAGCCTACGCTGCAAGCCGTCTGTCGGGTCGACCGAGCGAAACGACAGGCGGATTCCAAGGAGTAACTTCCTGGGCAGTGACCACACTTGTCGTCCTTTACCTTCTTACCACGTCGGTCGGAGCGCTGGTTGGCGGTGCGTTCAGCGGCCTTTCAAGCGTGGTAGGTGGTGTTGGAAAGACGGCAGCCACCGCCGCATCAGCAGCTGCACCCTTGCTAGCGACGGCAACGGACCCGATGAGCGTAATCGAAAGGCAAATTCGCGACGGCAGCGGTACAAACGACCCCCAATCCCTTCAGGCCACAGCTATCTCGGCGATGAAGGCGGTCACCACTGGCGATCAATCAAAGGTCGCGGATGCGAAAACGCGGGCAGCTGACGCACTCGCCAAGGCTGAAAATATTCCCGTCGACCAAGCTCGTGCGAAGGTCGATGAATACGAGGCTAGCTATCGCGACGCCGTGGAGACTGCAAAACAACAGGCGCTCACTGCAGCGCAGACCACGGCCACTGTCGTTTCGCGAGGCGCTCTCCTTGGCTTCCTTGCTCTCGTCTTGGGGGGCATTGCTGCCTGGTTTGGGGGCGTGGCTGGCACGAAACCCGTCGTTGTCGTCAAGGAATACAACCTCGACCGCAACTCTTAATCCCACAATCGAAGGGAATACGAAGATGACAGAACCAAGAAATCTCAGGGATCTCCTGTATGAAACGCTGAAAGACATCTATTTCGCGGAGAAGCAGATACTCAGCGCACTTCCCAAAATGGCAGAGGCTGTACAGTCACGCGACCTGCGACAGGCCTTTCGGACCCACGAGGGTCAGACCGAAACGCATATCGAGCGGTTGGAGGAGGTATTCGAACTAATCGGCAAGCCCGCGCAGAAAAAGACCTGCAATGCGATCCTCGGCATCATCGAGGAAGGCAAGGAAGTTATGGAGCAGTTCAAGGACACCGAAGCTCTTGATCCGGGACTGCTCGCGGGGGCGCAGGCAGTCGAGCATTACGAGATCAGTCGCTACGGCACGATGGTCACCTGGGCAAAAACGCTTGGCCTCGACGAAGTTGCCGGTTTGCTTGCGACGACCCTCGACGAAGAGGAGGCCACCGATGAGCTGCTCTCCGAACTCGCCGAAGCGACCGTGAACGCGAAAGCCGCCTGACCATCGAAAGGCGTGCGTTGCTTGGTGGCGCACGCCCGCGTATGAATAAAAAACATTGATCTAGCGGCAACTGCTGTATGCCACCACGGAGGTTGCCAGCCCTCTGAGCAAACCTACAAAAGCGTGCCTTGCGGCGGTTGAACGGCGGCGGGTAAATCCTCACCGCCGCGCCGACGCAGCTCAGTTTTGGCGCTGAAACGGATATCTGGATCCCGTGCAAGCGACAGTTCCCTGAGCGTCTCAACGCTTAGCCGATCCCACGTCTTGCCCCGTTCAGCACCGGACGGCACCCGTGGCAGCAAGCCGGGTTCTACACTCCACGCAATGAGCTGCTCAAGAGAGACCTCATTTAGCATATCACGTAGGTGATGCGCCGTGACATACGCGTCCGGCATTGCCCGATGGGCCGGAAGGCCGATTTCGCGGACGAGCCCAACCGGCATGCGCTGGTATCGCAGCATCTGGTTGGAGAAGCTTGTCAGTTGGGGCCAGAGCCGCATGGCACATTTCCAGGTACAGATCCATGGACTCCCACCGGTGAGACTTGGGCTGCAATAGTGCTTTTCAAATGCTGCCCGGTGTGCCGCAAGCGCCATAACTCCACCTTGAGGTCGCAAAATACTGGATGCTACCTCCCGCCAATACGGCGCCGTTGCGACATCTGCATCGAGAATGTGGTGGATCGCCATGGTCTCGACGGCGATAGGACGTCCTGGATTGACCAGCAAAGCTCCACGCTCCTGCTCGATCCGCCAACGGCCATCTGAACCGAGTGCGACGTCCTGCCAACCAATTTCGCAGACGTCATTCCGGCCTTTGCCAGCGGTCTCCAGGTCGATAACCCGAACGCGGGGATCCTTAGTCAGATCTGTCATATCGCGAGCAAGCCTTCATCATCTTATATCTTCTTACCGGACGTTGCTGCCGATCAGGGGGCGTGACAAGCCTTCACTTCGAGGCTTCGGAAGCCAGAGAAGCTTGGAAGGAATTTCCGTACCAGGGCTCGCCTACGTTGTTGCACAATCGCTGGTCGCGGGTTTCAACCTTTTTGCTTCGGTTGAATCGGGCCGCCTCTGTCTGCCTACAGCTGCACCGGCGATAGAATGACCCGAGATGCGGTTTAAAAACGACGTGTAGCCAACTTGCGCCCCGCTCCCGTGCAACATTCGCTTCTTTGACTAACCTCGTGGCGATCCTCCTCCTGCACATAAGCGGGGCTAACGCAGGTATCCAGGATCATCGCGTGAAAAGCGCCATCTGTGGCGACGTTGACAAAACCTATCAGATGCCCCTCTGCACGTCCTTTACGAGGCCTACTGCCATTATCGCCCTTCAACGGCGAGGCCAGTCTGTCGGCGTTGCTTGGCCTCGGACAGTGGCCGCTAGGATCAAAAGGACCATCTCGGGACTCTACATTTGCTGTCGCCAAGATCCGCAGCCGAGTTGCGACGGAGCACGCCGGTCAAGTTAGTTTTGAGCGCCGGTGGAACTAACTCGTCGTTCCGAGCTTATCTCGCTGCCCTTTGGAGTGAAAAAGATGACGGACTTTCAGGACATCAGCATCGTAGAACTCAATGACATAGGCTCCGGTTTGTCCAACGAGGGCCCGCTGACCAGCATGGTCCTTCGCCTTTCCGCAGACGCGCCTGATTCGTGGTGCGCCGCCTTCAACGAGGGATGGCAGTCTCACGCTGGCATGATGAAGCGGAAAGCGACGGCCAACCGTGATACCATCACTTCCCTCTGTATGCCCTACGAATTGCAGGGGCAGATCATTGAACTGAACAAGGTCATTTCCCAGACAAACGCCACTTATCGCGCCTCACTGTCCCCAGAGGTGGCCGGGTGCTACCGTGAGGCGGATGCTAGGCGAGAACTCAGCGACCTGAAAAACTCGCTTACCTACGAATGACCATCTGCTCGGGACTTCAAGATGGGCCAACACCGGTCAGCCATCCGCCCATCGCACGATCGATCGAACACGATATCAGTCCGAGGCCGTCGTTAAGCGGTGCCGGTGCCGCCTGTGGAGTCTTCTGCCGGTGAGGCCAATTTTTCCACAGCAAGAGAGCTCGTAAAGGCCTGCCGCCAGGGGTGAGTTTGCATACCTGCTTGAGCGATGGCGGCGGACGCTCAAACGAGCGCCGGGCCGACCGATACAAGTTGGAAGCCCTTGGTCTTGGAACGGACGTTGGCATGTATTTCGCGCATCGCTTCAGTCTGTCCTATTGCGCCGTCTCGCCTCAGCCATCATGTATGATAGCGTCAGACGCGAACCGCAAGGTGGCTATGGGAGAGATCAAAGCAGACATCGAGGCCGTCGGCCGGATGGAAGAAGTCCCCACTATTTTAGAAGTCGTCTGCAAGACCACGGGGATGGGTTTTGCTGCCGTCGCGAGAGTGACGGAAAGGCGTTGGGTGGCTTGCGCAGTTCTCGACAGTATCGACTTCGGGCTCACGCCCGGCAGTGAACTGAGGCTTGAGTCGACGATCTGCAACGAGATCCGGCAGAGCCACCAGTCTGTCGTCATCAACAGCGTCACTGATAGTCCCTACTATCGTGATCATCACACGCCGGCAACCTACGGCTTTCAGAGCTACATCTCCGTCCCGATCGTTCAGCGCGACGGCTCCTTTTTCGGAACGCTATGCGCCATAGACCCCTCGCCTCACAAACTCGACAATCCCGAGACGATCGGCATGTTCAAGCTGTTCGCCAAGCTGATCGCCAGCAATCTCGACAATGAGGCTGATCTCGTTCAGGTACACGCCGACCTTGCTGAGGAGCGCGAACTGTCTGTAGTCCGCGAGCAGTTCGTGGCGGTGCTTGGCCATGATCTGCGCAATCCGATCGCGTCGATGATGGCGGGCATCCGACGCCTCACTCGTACTGGCGTCAACGACGAGACGCGCAAGATTCTCAACTTGATGCAATACAGTGCGGTCCGAATGCGCGACCTGGTCGACAACGTCCTTGATTTCGCACGGGCGCGGCTTGGCGATGGCCTGAAGTTGGAGGTCGTGGCGGAGGCGCCGTTGGGACCGGTGCTCGAGGACGTGGTCAGTGAGGTTCGGGCGGTGAACCCGGACCGGGAAATCCGCTCGACGTTCGACCTGGTGCGCGATGTAAGATGTGATCATCCGCGGATCGCGCAGCTCCTGTCCAACCTTGTAGGCAATGCCGTCACTCACGGCGATCCGACACAGCCGATCGAAATCGGAGCGAGCACGCGCAATGGCACATTCGAACTCTGGGTGTCGAACGCAGGTGACCCTATTTCCGAAGCAGCTATGGGAACACTCTTCAAGCCGTTCTTCCGAGGCGAAGTGCGCGGCAGCCGGCAAGGACTGGGCCTGGGTCTCTACATCGCCAGCGAGATCGCACGGGTCCACGGTGGAGCACTTTCCGTGAGATCGGATGAAAACGAGACGCGCTTCACCTTCACGATGCCGCTCTAACCGCATGTCAACGGCCATCTTCCCGCGCGAGACGGACCTTGACATGCCGGGGATGTCGATGAATTGGTGGCGGCGCAATCAATGGCTGCCCATCGAGATCATCACGTCGGCGACCACGACTCACAGCCGTCATTCCCTCCGGCGCGTGCGATTGCCTCGCCAATCCATGGTATAAGCTGGTCATCGCCGAGATAAGGAAGGCGGTCTATCAGCATTTGCGGCGGGGGCCGTTCGGAAAGTGCTCCAGCAGCACCCCGAGTACCGTCTCAGCTGAGAACGGCTTTTGAATGAAACTTGCGTTGTCCGGCAGGTCGCCATCGTTCGGCAGCCGCGCCCCGGAGGCGACGACGACCTCGATGCCCGGCCAGCGTTCGGCCACCTTCCTGGCCAGTTGGAATCCATCCATATCCCCTCCCGTGTACACATCCGTGAAGAGAAGCTGGAGCGAATTGTATTTAATCAGGAACGCAAAGGCATCATCGGCCGACGACGCCTCGACGACATAGTATCCCGCGCCGGAGATGATGTCCGCGGTGTCCATGCGGATCAGTGGCTCGTCGTCCACGACAAGGGCGATTGGTTGGGAGATTTCGTCGAATTGCTTGCTGCTCATGCCGGGTAACCTTGGCGCCGCGTGGTTGTTCCACGCAGCGCGAAAGCATTTCGGCTACACCGGAGACGACGGCATCGTGTCCTCCTATTGCTGCACGCAGGAACGTTCAGCAATCCGGGTGCACGGTCGCCGAGGCCGGGGCCGTGGCCAGCAACGGAGATTCACCTCCATTCCATCTTAACGTCGGAACATAACGTTGCGCGGCGAGTTCTCATCTCACGGACGTGTGAACCCGCTCCGGGAAAACGAGGAATCTCAATGAAAATCATGATTTTGGCCGCGGCGCTCGTCGCAGCGTCGGCGATGATGGCTGCTGCCCAGACAACCCCAGCACCATCGACCGAGGGCAAAATGCCCGCAGTTGCAACTCCCAACACGAAGAATCCGACCGCGCCTGTAGAGGGAGCCAACAGCTTCACCGAGGCGCAAGCAAAGGACCGCATTGAGCAGGGAGGTTACAGCGGCGTGACGGGACTGAAGCTCGATGACAAGGGCGTATGGCAGGCGTCCGCCACCAAGGACGGCAAGCCCGTCAAGGTCAGCCTCGACTATCAAGGCAACATTGTCGCCATGTGATCGCCAATAGCGATCGAACCCCTTTTGAGGAGACTTTCATGAAAACGATCACCGGACTTTTCGACGACTATAACGATGCAAGCTCGGCCGTCAGCGCCCTGGAAGCAGCGGGCATACCCTCCACCGACATCAGCATCGTCTCCAATAACGCGGACGACGGCCACGTTAGCAACCAGTCGGGTACTGCGACCGGGGCTGAATCCGGCGCCGGACTTGGCGCGGTTGTCGGCGGTGCAGGCGGCCTTCTTACCGGTTTGGGCATTATGGCCATTCCTGGCGTCGGTCCCGTCGTTGCGGCTGGTTGGCTTGCCGCGACGGCGGTCGGCGCTGTTGCTGGCGCAGTCGCAGGCGGTGCAGCCGGCGGACTGATTGGCGCCCTGACGGATTCCGGGGTGTCCGAGGAGGACGCCCATCTCTATGCCGAGGGCATTCGACGCGGCGGCTCGCTCGTGACGGCAAGGGTCGACGATGCATTTGCAACTGAGGCCGAAGCGATCCTGAAGGGCTTAAACTGGGTCGATCCCGTCGAACGCCGGGCGGCTTACAACGAACAGGGCTGGACGGAGTTCGACGACACGCTCGACCCCTACGCCCCGGATCAGATCGACCAAGAGCGCAAAAGATACCGCAGTCCCGCAAACCTCTGATCGATCGATCAGATCCGGCGAGAACGAAGCCAGGCGAGGTTATCGCCTGGTGCGAAAGAAAATTCAACCAACCCGAGGAGCCAATCATGGCCAAGGAAATCAAAACACTCGACGTGCTTTTCCACGACACGCTGAAGGATGTCTATTTCGCAGAAAACAAGATCGTCGCCACGCTGCCAAAGATGCACGACGCCGCGAAGAGCAAGCAGCTCAAGGACGCCTTTACGAAGCACCTCGCCGAGACGAAGGTCCATGTGCAGCGGCTGGAAGAGGTCTTCAAGATCATCGGCAAGAAGCCGGAACAAAAGACCTGCGACGCAATCATGGGTATCGTAAAGGAGGGCGCTGAGATCATCGAGGACTATCAGGGCGCTCCGGCTCTCGATGCCGGCCTCCTGGCCGCCGCTCAGGCCGTCGAGCACTATGAGATGTCGCGCTATGGCACCCTTAGAACATGGGCGCTTGAACTTGGCAGGAAGGACGCAGCGAAACTCCTTCAGACCACGCTTGACGAAGAGCAGGCGACCGACCTCGCCCTCACCGCGATCGCCACGAAGGTCGTCAACCAGAACGCTGAAAAGGCGGCCTAAAGCCTAAGGTCAACGATCTGGACCCGATGGACGCGCGCACCGCGCGACCATCGGGCAGCCCTAGAGCCTGCGCAGCCCCCACAGTCGCATCAACTGATTTGGCGCGGAGATTTCTGCCGGTAGCACGAAGGGGTCTTGCGAGCGTTTCGGCGCGGTGGCGGCCGCTTTGCTTATCGGAATGCCGTGACCCAATCCCGCGACTGAATAGAGCGCCACGCGGACTTGCCCTGCTCGCTTCCAAGACCGCAGGACGCCCCATGATTTCTCCTCGAATCGCCCGGCTTCTTCGGGGATCCCAAGCACTTCGAGCCATTGCGCAATGCATGCATTTGCGTTGACGGGATTGACCACCCTGTCCCGCGCTTCCTGCCAAATCGTCACTGAGGGCCACGCGCGGCAATCTGGCGACGTTTTCTCTGACGCGCCGTCCCCATCCGCCTCGCGGAGCCGAAGCCCCGGACCGCATCACGCGCAGGGCCGACATTGCGTCGCCCGCAGCGCCAAACGGCAGGCCGACAATGATCGCCACCCCTGCGAACGATTCGGGATAGTTGGCGACCAGCGCGGAGGTCATCGCCCCGCCGGCTGACAGTCCGGCAATGAAGATGCGCGACCGGTCGATCCGATGGCGGACACATACGTACTCGATCATCTTCCGTATCGACATTAACTCCCCACGGTCGTAGGCAACGGCGCTCGGACGAAACCAGTTAAAGCACCCTTGCGCGTTGTTCGCCTTCGTCTGCTCCGGATAAAGGAGGATGAACCCGCGCTCCCTGGCGAGCTTCGAGAAACCGCTTGCGGCATCAAGGCTTTCGGGGGTCTGGCGGCAGCCGTGCAGCAGAACGACCAGCGCTGGGACATGTTCCCGCCTCTCCGGAACGAAGGATTTCATGATAAGACCACCGGGATTGGTGCCGAAAGCGGATGTCTGCCGAAGGACACAGGGTGTTTTCCGAGTGGAGGGTCGAGTACGCTTTCTTTTGGCCGATGAACCTCGAAACGCCTTCTCGAGTAGCTTGCGGAACTTCTTCTGCGTCTTGAGCGCCTTCGATAGCGATCTGCCGAAACCGTTTTTCATGAGCCGTCGCTTTCGTTGCTTTTCCTGGCGGACTCAAACGCTGAGTAGACGAGGTTTTCCGCGGGAAGACGCTGATGTGGGACCATCAAGCCGGGGCGCGCTGTCGGCAGTCCACAATGTCGGTGCTTGACCGAAACCGCCGACAAATTCGAACAGGGCGTTTGAACGTTGAAAGGGCGCTCCAGACGTCTTGCCGTGAGAAGCTGCCGAACGAGCCGCGGCATATCCACATTGGAGTCTTCCAGCAGCTCCGCCGCAGGAACAACAGAGTGTCGCAATTATTCGTCACCGCTGAGGAAGTGCCCGATGGCGGCAAGAGGCCGAATTCCATCGCAGACGATTTTCGTGACGGCCAGCATCGGTACGGCCAGAATTGCTCCCGGCACACCCCACATCCAGAACCAGAAAATTAGCGCTATGATTACAAGTACAGGATTGAGTGTGAAGCGCCGGGCGAGCAGCATCGGCGTGATGATCTCTCCCTCGGCCACATGGATTAGAAAATAGAGCGCAGCCGGTAGAAGAGCCAGCCACAACGGATCTATTACCAGAAGGCCGGCGAGGAAAAAAATTCCGACCCCTAGAAGGGGTCCCATGATGGGGACATAGTTTAGAAGAAACGCCACGACACCCCATAGAACCGGATCACCGAGCCCTGTCAGCCACATGGCTATGCCTGTGGCCAGACCAACGGCGCCATTCATGACTGTGATGGTGACCAGATAGGCGGAGATATTCTTCTCGACATCCTGGGACATTTCGACGACCTGGCGCTTCTCCTTGAAGTTAGGCAGTATTTCGACCATCCGTTTTAAGAACGTGCTTCCGGATACGAGCAAAAAAAACAATATGATGATGGTTTCGAAGAAACTGGCTGCGAAGTGGGTAGTTCCAGCAAATAGCGTCGCTGCGATCGTTGAACCGCCTCCCCCACTTGAGACGGAACCCTGCTGCATGAAGTTGTCAAGCTGATGCAGGAACGTCTGGAGTGCTTTCACGGGTTGATTGAGGAACTTCAGACGCTCCTGCAATCTGGGAATACCTTCGGGCAGCTTCGCAGCCCACTCCGTCGCCGGACCGGAGATCGCAGCCCCGATACCGACGATGGCGCCGAAGAACAACAGGATTAGCAACAAAGCTGCAAGGCTTCGCGGAAAATGGAGTTTCTCGAGCAATCGCATGGCCGGCTGGAATAGAAGCTTAAGAACGAACGCGAGAACAATGGGCAGCACGATTTCGGCCGCCAGGTAGGCAATACACAATATGGCGAGCGCTACCAGCAGTGAGAGCAGCACAACCACCGGATTGGTCGGCAGATCCAGCGTTCTGGCTTGTGCGACGGGACCCGGTTTGGGCTCTGCCACGTTATCGACGTTCAGTTCGGTATTGTCATCGGTCGCCATTTTGTATTTCCTTTGACCCTGCCAAACTGACCGGTCGTATTGAGTTGCAAGAGCCCGTTTGTCACCGACCCACAAAGTGTGTTTAAGCCTCGGTGTTTTTGCGGATCTGCTCACCGGGCTTGGTATCCTGCGCGCGGGTGCTCGAACGCCTGTAAGCCAGCGCTTCTCTTGAGGAAGGATTGCTGGTGCCAGAGGTCACGCCTAACTTAGTTGCAGTGGCTCCGCTTGCCGATGGCACGTTGTTGCTCCTTCACTGAGGAGAGCGGGTGTGTCTCGCTATGAGAACAAAAATACCAGTCAAGTGTTCCGCCCTGTCTGACAGTTCCGAGCACAACTAGGTGAAGGCCGCCGCCGCGTTGGGGCCGGGCGTGCGAAACGCCCTGTGCTTTCCCATTCAGCCCGGGTAAGACCCTCCAGCTCGTCGAAGGCGCGAACCACATCGAGCCTTGCGACAGTTCTTCAAACGACTCTCGACCCATCCGGGGCCGCGAAGCAGCAGAGTGAACCCGTCCCGGCGCCATGTCTTCATAGGAGCTTTCATGAGGAGGGACGGCTTACTTGACGCTCTCAATCATGCGCTGCCCAGCTTCTCCCGGACGTGAATCTAGAGGATTGCAGCTAGTTGCCCAGCAGACCCTGTATCTCGTAGCGATGCAGACAGGGACCTAGTCCCGGTCGCTTCCCGATTAAGCACGCACGCCATCTCCTCAGCATCGATTTTCGAAAGGTTTAGTAGGGGAATGAATCGCGGCTTGGCGACACTGCTGGAGTGCGTGTCAACCACCGCCCAACTGCCGTTCACCTCGCGCCGATGCGCGTAGGGCATTTCGGTCGTCTCGCTCATTTCACCATCTCCGGCATTGCGCCCTCTATAGAGCGCAGCAACACGGACTCTGAGGGGACATGCAGAGGACCGGCGAGAGGCCGCATCTTGGAGGTCAAGTAATGTGCTCGCTTAAGCAGCGTCTGAAGGATTTGAGCGTCACGTGCACGAAAGTCGACGTGCTGAATGCTGGAAGACACAGGTCCTCCTTTCAAGTAAGGCCAGGGTTGGTGGCCCTGAAGCAGCCGCGCCTGTAAGAATTGCTGCTGAAGTGGCGACAATGGGCGCATGCCTATCTAATGGCAAGCGATCAGTTGAGGTCACTTCGGCCTGACCTTCATAAGAAGGCCATCTCGCCGATCTGTCCCAGGCAGAACGAAACAGCATTGATTGGAGGAGAATCTCGGCGTGATCGACATCGACCTTTCGACTGCCGAACATCTCGAACAGAATGTGCACTTGCCGGGATTGAGGTTCAGCGCGAGCGCTCCCCGTATCGGCTGAGAGGACTGTAGAAAGTCGCGGTATCGCTGCTTAAGAACTACGCCGATTTCTTTAGCTTGGATGTGACTGCTCTGGGTCGGTGGCAGAAGAATGGCTCTCGTTTTCGAGGATTGCCGTCAGCCTCATCTTGTAATTGTGATTGGGCATCCCCATATTTGCTAAGGTAGCAGCCACAGCACGGGCGCTGCTTTCAAGGGCACTTAGAAACGCTCTAGCCCCAATCAAGGAGGACACGATGTCTTCCACCCAATCCCTACACCGCGCAACTCGCTACCTCAGCCGATTTCGCTATGTCGATTTCATCATCAAGTCGACACCACTAATATGCATGGCTTTCGTTCTTTACCTCATACTCCACGGCACGTTCGGGTAGCGGTAGCAGCGCGCACATTTACGGGCCGCAAGGCGCTGGCGGCATGACCAACCCAACAGACATGAGGTTTTCCCATGATCGAACGCACCACAGCATCTGAAATCACCTTTTCTCACCCGTTCATTCTAGGTTCGCTGATCGTGCCGCTTGATGCCGGCACCTACCGGCTCATAGTGGATGAGGAGCTGATCGAGGGACTCTCCTTTCCTGCCTACAGAAGAACCGGAACCCATCTCGAAATTCCGGCGGTGGGGGTCGAGATTGGCACCAGGCAATTGCTGCAGGTTCCTCTACAGGAACTGGAGGCGGCAATGCAGAGGGATGCAGAAGACGGTGAGGAAAGCCTTGCTTCCAAAGCATGAGGTGCCCGACGGGTACGCTTCGGGCTAGCTCTCTCGATTCTGTTTATGGATTGAGCCGCCCCAACAATGCTCACGGAATAAACCAGCATGCGACCGCGGTCAGCTCGCACCATACAGCGTCGCCGACCTCCTCTGCATCAGCAACGTGAAATTCGCGAAACCACACCTGGAGATCAACATCATGACCGCTAACAATACCGACAAATATGCGCCTGCAAAATTGGCAAGGGTTTGGAATATCCGTGAATACGCCAAGCGTTTCAGGCTTGATCGATTTGAAGAAAAGCGGTTGCTGAAGCTCCTGGGACCAACGGCGACAGAGCGCCAGCTTCTAATGAACGCGGGCCGCCGGCCCCTCTAGAACGCCGAGCGAGGCAGGAGATCCATAATCAAGAAAGCACCAGAAAACAGAAAGTTATAGAGCGGGAAAGCCAAGGCACTTGGGTCTGCCTGGCGAAGAAAGGAAGCCAATCCGCATCTACTCCAAAGCGCCAAGCCCGGACCTGGAAGCATGTAGAAGCCTCAGACCAGCCGCAGTGAGATCAGTCTCGTAAACGCGCAACGCTACACCTTCCAAAGATCAAGGATTGAAAACAATGTGCCACAGCTCTGAGGAACCACGAGCGACGCTCCGGCGCGTTCTTAGACGCGCCAACTACAACACTTCGGAAATGCAAGCCGCCGAGGGTGATTTGCGTCAGGCTGAAACTGTCATCATTCGCAGAATTGAAGCTGCGACCATTCCCACGAAGAACTATTCTCCGTTCAAACGGCAGCGACAGAGCCGCAATTCTGATGCTATTGCTACGTGGGAGAACGAGGGCGGCTCTGTGCAGTCCTCGAAACAGAAGCAATAGCCGCCTTTCCAAAATGGCCTTGTCTAACGCCGTTGGCCGCGACGCACTTCGCCCTTTGCATGCGTTTAATTGGAGCAATAGCATAGAGCGCAAACGTCGGTTGACCTTCAAGGCGGGAGGCCTGCGAAGCCTCGCCAGAGACGAACGAACACGTTCTTCGTACATTCACCAACAACGTCCCGGCGTCAGTGAAATCAACGGTGCCCCCGAAGAGACACTGTCGAGGTCTGCCCGAATGGGAATTCGGAAGCCCGTTCACAATGACTCCTGGCCCCGGGAAACGTGTGGTAATCGGCCATCACATCTCCTATCGGGCGAGCCAGCCGCCGTCGACTGGCAGCAACGTCCCATGAACATAATCCGAGGCGCGCGAGGCAAGAAAAACCGCTGCCCCCACCATATCCTGTGACTTGGCCCAGCGCGCGGCCGGAATGCGCTTCAGGATATCCGCGCTTCTTTCCGCATCGGCGCGAAGCGCCTCGGTGTTGTTGGTCTCGACATAGCCGGGCGCGATCGCATTGACATTGATGCCTTTCGACGCCCATTCGTTCGCCATCAGCCTGGTGATACCGGCCAGCCCGCTCTTCGATGCCGTGTAGGATGGAATACGAACGCCACCCTGAAACGACAGGAGCGAGGCGATGTTGATGATCTTCGCCGGCATATCCCGAGCGAGTGCTGCCTTCGCGAACGCCTGGCAGAGGAAGAAGACGGATTTCAGATTGGTGTCCAGAACGGCATCCCAGTCCTCTTCTGTAAACTCGAGCGCATCGGCTCGGCGTATGATGCCGGCATTGTTGACGAGGATGTCAGGGGAAGCGCCGGCGGCAAAGGCGCGCTCGACAACGGCCCCTGCCTCCTTGGTATCAGACAGGTCCGCCTTGAGCGATACAAACCGGCGCCCCGTCGATGTGACCACATGCGCGGTGTCGTCCATGGCCGAGCGGCCGGCGCCGACAATATCAGCGCCCGCTTCCGCCAGACCAATCGCAATTGCCTGACCAATGCCAGTATTGGCGCCGGTGACGATGGCGCAGCGGCGGTAAGATCGAAAGGGCTCATCGCAGCGCTTCCATCGGCACCTTGTCCATGTCGGTGAAGCTCATATTGTCGCCGGCCATGGCCCAGATAAAGGCATAGCGGCCTGTACCAGCGCCAGAATGGATGGACCAGCCGGGCGACAGAACCGCCTCGTGGTTCTTCAGGACGACATGCCGTGTCTCACCCGGTTCACCCATGAAGTGGAATATCCGCGTCGTCTCCTGCATGCCAAAATAGAGATAGACCTCCATGCGCCGGTCGTGGACATGCGCCGGCATCGTATTCCAGACCGAACCTGGCTCGAACATCGTTAGCCCCACGAGCAATTGGCAGCTCTCGCAGACGTCGGGATGGACGTACTGGTTGATGGTGCGCGCGTTGGATTCCTCTGCGGTGCCCACAGTCACCTTTTTGGCCATCTCGCGGGTAATGTGAACCGTTGGGCAAGCACGATGTGCGGGTGCGCTCAGCAGGTAGAACAGTGCCGGTTCGGCAACGTCAAGGCTGGTGAAGCTCAGGGCACCCTCACCCATCCCGATATAGAGTGCCTCCTGGAAATCGAGCTCGTAGCGTTTTCCGGCGACGCTGACCGTACCCGCTCCACCGATATTGACGACAGCGGCTTCGCGCCGATCGAGAAAGCGCTCGGTGCCGGTCTGCGCAATGGCAGCGATCTCCAGAGGCTTGGTATCCGGCATGACACCGCCGACGATCATGCGATCGAGATGACTGTAGGTGAGATTGGCCTCTCCTTCGCGAAACAGCCCCTCGATCACGAACCCATCGCGCAAACCCTGCGTGTCACGCTTTGCTGCGTCCTCGGGTCCTACGACCTGGCGTACTGATACTGAAATTGTCACGGGCTATGCCTCTTTTGTCTGGAATGCGGGATCAGGTGAGTACGACATATTCGGTCAGCTGGTTGATCGTCGTGTCTGCCTTGTCGACATCGAACACCTTGGTGCCATGGCTCATGATCACGAAGCGGTCGCAGACCTGATAGGCGTGGTAGATATTGTGCGTTACAAGCACGCTGGACACGTTCTCGGCCTTGAGCTTCAGCACCTGGTTCAAAAGCGCCTCCGTCTCGCGAACCGACAGTGCCGAGGTCGGTTCGTCAAGAAGCAGCACTCGCTTCTTGAAATAGACTGCGCGAGCAATGGCGACCGCCTGTTTCTGGCCGCCGGAAAGGTTGCCTACCAACGTGTCGGGAGAATCAATGCCCGAGATGTGGACGGCATTCTGCAGCACCTCCATCGCGATCTCGCGCATCTCGCGCTGCCTGAGGAAGCCGAAGCGATCGGTAAGTTCGCGACCCATGAAGATGTTGCGGGTGATCGACAGGGAATCCACCAGCGCCGTGTGCTGATAGATGGTTTCGATGCCAGCATCGGCCGAGTCCGACCGGCAGCTGAAAGCGGTCTTCCTGCCGTCGACGCTGAGATAGCCTTCCGTCGGCTTGTGGATCCCTGAGATCAGGTTCACGGTAGTCGACTTGCCGGCACCGTTGTCGCCGAGCAGCCCCACCACTTCGCCTTCGCCAATATGGAAGCTTAAGTTTCGCAGCGCCGTCAGCGCGCCGAAGCTTTTCGAGATGTTGTGCAGTTCGAGAAGATTTGGGGCCGACATCACGCAAGACCTCGCCGCTCGATAAGATGGTTGAAGATGGCGGCCAGCACGATCAGCGTCGCGATGAACATGTCGAGATAGAAGCCCGGCGCGCGCAGGAGCAGCAGAACGTCGGTAATCGTATGGATCAGGAGCACGCCGAGGAAGATACCGATGATTGACCCGCGGCCGCCGCGTAGCGACAGTCCGCCGATCACGCAGGCGGCGATGGCCTGGAGTTCCAGTCCGGCGCCCTGCCCTGGCTGCACGCTGCCGACCCGTGATGTCGCAAGGATGCCGGCCACCGCCGCCATGCCGCCAGCGATCGCAAATGCCACGAGCTTCACGTGGTTGGTGTTGATGCCGATCGCCTCCGCAGCACCGCGGTTGCCGCCGGTCGCGAACACATGGTTGCCGAAGCGGTGGCGGTGGACGAGATAGTGGAAGCCGACGACGAAGAGCACGATCCAGATGAAGGCCGCATTGATGCCTAAAAGCGTGCCGGAAAACAGGCTGGTGAAGATCGGCTCAGGGTCGAAGCGGACCTGGACGGCGCCGTTATAGAGCAGGACAGCGCCGCGCCAGAACAGCAGGCCGCCCAAGGTCACGATAAAGGAGGGCAGTCCGAAGCGCAGCGTGATGTGGCCGTTGAGCAGCCCGATCATGATGCCGGCCAGGATACCGAGCGGAGCGGCAACAAAAGCGCTCAACCCGGCGCCCACAAGGCTCGCCATCAGGATGGCGGTGAAGGTATAGACGGAACCGATGGAAAGGTCGAACTCCCCTGAAATCATCAGCACACCAGCACCGAGCGCAAGGCAGCCAAGCACTGGAATTGCCTTCATGAGGATCGTCAGGTTCTGTGGCGAGAGATAGCGAAACTGATCGGGGTAGAGCAAGGCGCCTAAGATGCAGACGATCTGCAGCGTCATGAAGACAAGGAAGATCGCACCCGCCGGCATCGCCATGATCTGCCTGAGGATCGGTTGCTTTTGCGTCCGCGACCGGGGCGCGGCACTTTCTGCGAGAATTGGTGTCACGGTCTGGTACTCGATCGGTTGAAGATGGAGAACCTGCCGGCTTTCCGGCAGGCCCCCACGAAACGCGGTTAGCGAAAGCTGCCGATCAGCGGCTTGACCGAACTGATGCGCGACTTGTCGAGGAAGGCGCCCTGGCCGGTGTCCACGTCGGTTGGCGTCAGCCCGTACTTCTTCGAAAGCGCGATCTGAGCGATCGGGTAGTAGCCCTGCAGGTAGGGCTGCTGGTCCATGGTCGCGAACATCGCGCCGGACTCGACAGCGTTGACGATCTCGACGGCGAGGTCGAAGCCGCCGAACGGAATCTTCACGCCTGCATCCTTGATGGCGCCGGCGCCCACAGTCGAGGTAACGGAGCCCGTGCCGAACAGCGCCTTGACGCCCGGATTGGCGATCAGGAACTGCGCCATGATATTCTGCGCTTCGGCCGGATCGAGGCCGGCGCGAACCGTCTCGACCTTGATGCCGCTTTCCTTCATCGCCTTCTCAATGCCGCCGCCACGCGCGACCGCGAAGCTCGCCTCAGGGATTTCGCGCGGATTGAAGACGACGTCGCCGGATTTCAGGCCGAATTCCTTGATCATCCGGTTGCCGAGCTCGTAGCCGGACGCGAACTCGTTCATGCCGACATAGGCTTGGCGGCAATTGCCCTTGGCGCCTTCCAGATCGTCGTTGTTGAAGCCGATGACGACGATGCCGGCCTTCACCGCCGCGCAGATGCTTTCATCGAAGGCATCAGACGAGGAGATGGAAACAGCGATGCCGTCGACACCGCTTGCTGTCGCGCTCTCGATCAGGTCGTTCTGGCGAACCGGATCGTTGTTGGCATATTGCACGTCGAGATCGACGCCGAATTGCGCGGCTGCGTCCTTCGCACCCTTTACCACGGGGTTGAAGAACTGGACACTTGGATCGAGATAGATGATCATCGTTGCCTTGACGTCCGCGGCCAATGCCGTAGATGTCATCATCGTAGCGATACCCGCGGCAAGTGCAGCGGTTTTCAATCTGGTCAATTTCATTTGCGTATCCTCCCTTTGGATGTGCAATGCGGGTCGAAAGACCCAAGTCTCGGCTGGCGGGCTCCGACCAAAGATCACGCCGGCCGAGATTTTCCTCCCAGGCGTTTCGCTTCTCCCAAAAACGGAAACGCCCTATATGTTTAGCCCTTGCGACGACGGTGCCGCTGCTAGCCGAACCACGGCGCCGGGCGCCCGAACGTCACGTGAATGCCCTTGAACTGGGAATATTCGTCGAAGCCGTAGCGGCCCAACTCGCGACCAAGGCCGCTCTTCTTGTACCCGCCGATAGGCAGTTCCGGTGTCCCGTCGATGACACTGTTGACCCAGCAGCGACCGGCGCGAATGCGGCGGATGCTCTGCATCGCATATTCGAGATTGGTCGACCACACCGAGGCGGAAAGGCCGAACTCGCTGGCATTGGCGAGTGCGACGGCTTCGTCCGCGTTCCTGAAGGTCATTGACGACAGCACCGGCCCAAATATCTCCTCGCGGGCGATCGACATGTCAGGCTTCACACCAGCGAATACGGTGGGTGCGTAGTAGATCCCGGCGTCCTTGCTGACACGCTCACCGCCGAGCAGCAGTTCGGCACCCGATGCGATGCCGGCTTCCACGTAGGAATGGACCTTGGTCGCATGGGCTTCGGAGATCATCGCCCCGATCTTCGTGCGATCATTCAGAGGATCGCCGAAGGTCACCTTGCGCGAGATATCAAGCAGGCGCTCCATCAATGCGTCGCGGATTCCCTCCTGAACCAGAAGCCGGCTACCGGAAATGCAGCACTGCCCGGCATTGTGATAGACACCGTAAGCGATGCCATCGGCCGCGGCCTCGAGGTCCGCATCGGCAAAGACGATCTGCGGACCCTTGCCGCCGAGCTCCAGCCCGACGCGCTTGACGCTGCGCGCGGCGATCTCGCCAAGCTTGGTGCCGACACGCACCGAGCCAGTGAAGGCAACCATGTCGACGCCGGGATCCTCGGCGAGCACCTGGCCAGCCGGATCGCCGTAGCCCGTGACCACGTTGAAGACGCCATCGGGAATACCGGCCTCGCGTGCAAGCTCCGCCATGCGGATCGACGTTCCCGAGGTAAACTCGGACGGCTTGAGGACGACGGTGCATCCAGCGCCGATCGCCCAAGGCACGCGCTCCGACGCGATGATGAAGGGGAAATTCCACGGCGTGATGATGCCCACGACGCCGACAGGCTCGCGCAACACAAGACCCAGACGATCGTCGCCGATATTATTGTGCGTCTGACCTTCGAGCGCGCGCGCCTGGCCGGCGGCGTAAGACCAGAGGTCGGCGCAGAATCCGATCTCGCCTCGCGCCTGGGTGATCGGCTTGCCCACCTCCAGGCTTTCAATCAAGGCGAGTTCTTCTTGCCGCTTGAGGATCAGGTCCGCCACCTTGAACATCAGGCGTGAACGCTCCGCGCCCGACATGCGCGGCCATGGGCCGGTGTCGAAAGCACGACGGGCCGCCGCCACTGCCAGGCATACATCCTCGGCCGAGGCCTCGGGCCAGGTACCGACCACGACGCCGTCGTGACCAGGGCTGACACGGTCAATCGTGCGACCCGAGGCGGCATCCACCGACTTGCCATCGACAAGCATCTGGTAGCGGGATTTAATGTTCAGCCGCGGATCACTGGAATCAGGCGCAATGAAATTGGACAGCACGTTACCCTTCACGCCGACACATCGTGCCGGCCCTCCCGTTTTACCCGGTTTGAGCCACCGGATTTATGTTGCGTTTCAATTGTATGGTACTGTATGGTGGTTTAAAATGGATGTCAACGGATGACGGCGACGAAAGACATGAACATAGAATCCTTGAAGATTGAGACCGGCGAAACGGCTGCGGCGCAGGTCGAGCGCGACCTTCGGGAGGCGATCATCAAGCTCGAACTGGCCCCGGGCACGCGGTTATCAGAGCAGGAGATCGCCACGCGCATGGGCGTATCGCGCCAACCGGTGCGCGAGGCCCTCATCGCGCTCGGAAAATCGAAACTGGTCGACGTGCGCCCCAACAGGGGTACTGTGGTCGTCAGAATCTCGGCGCGGCAAATGATGGAGGCGCGCTTCGTCCGCGAGGCGCTTGAGACCGCAGTTGTCCGTCGCGCCAGCGAAAGTTTCGACAGCTGGACGAGGCGCCGGGTCGACAGCATACTTGCCCGGCAGAGAACTGCCATGGAGGCCCACGACCACAACGCATTCCGACGCGAAGACGAGCAGTTTCATATCGCGATCGCGGAAGGCGCCGGCTGCAGCCTTGCTTGGAACGCGATTGCCGACATCAAGGCCCATATGGATCGCGTCTGCAATCTGCAGCTTCGCCACCCAGATTCCATGATGCGGCTTATCGCTGAGCATGAGGCGATTATCACCGCTATCGACAGCCGTGACGCTGACGCTGCGGCATCCGCCATGTGCGCGCACCTCAACGGCATCCTCTCGGACTTGCCGCAAATCGAGGCGGATCACCCCGACCTTTTCGAATGATGCCATCGCGATGGTTCGCGCTTTGCGATGGTGACTTGTGGATGAATAGAAGTTGCCGATTTTACAGCGGTTCATCGGAATGTAGCCGACCAGCCAATCTTGTCTGCGAGGGTGACGCCCGCTTCTTTGAAGCTGCGGATTCGATCGTTCGGGATGTTGGTGTTTTCGTGCCGATAGAGATGCAAGACCGAGCGACCCCGCAGTGTCCTCCTACACCTGACAGACAAAACGATAGCACAGTTACCAGTCGTCTGATGGTCGGGGCCGGCTAAATGTTCCAACTAGTTAGGCGGCTTGTCGTCTAGGTCCGGCGGGAAAATATATTAGCGGAACTAAACATCCGCAATCATGTTTAAGAGCGTGGGGCGTTTGGAAATGCTTTAAGCAGCACCCCGCCGAACGCAGCCATATTTGGCCCCTGCCCCTCGGCGGGGGCCATTTTCGGGCGGGCGCATAGAAAACCCAGACGCCCAAAGTAATATTAGGAGAACTGCGTATACGGTTCTATAATGGCCGGGCTTTCGGCGTTGGACACCGGATGCAAACACACACACACAAGCCGTGGAACTTGGCCCCCGCTCGGCGGCGTAAGGGCCATGTTCCACCCCCGAACGGCCGGGGCTCGTGCAAATTTATTAGCGGAACGATTGCGCTTTTTTGGGGAATGCCGTCCCCCGGAAGCGCATGGAAACTTGGCTCCCACCGGGAGACGGTGGGAGCCAAGTTAAAAGAAAACCCCCGCGAACGGCCGGGGGTCTCCATCAGGGCAAGATCGATCGAAGGTCAATTGAGCCCTTCAAATTGCGCTGGTTAAAGCGGCCTTGGACTTGGCGCGCTCGGCCGCCAATGGGAAATCGGACAAGAGCCTCTTCAGAACGCCGATCGTCAGGCCCTAGCGCCTCTTTGGCTTCTCCCGCTCGGGGGAATTCAAGCGGTCCGCGCCGCCGGCGAGGCATGCGGACCGCCGTGCGCCTAAGTATTGAGCGCTGCGGATGCGCCATGCCAGTCGTCGCGCTTTGCATGGCATCGGTCAATCCGCCCGGTCTCGGCGTTTCGGGTGAGAGGCCTAAAGCGTGTCGCAGCTTACGTGATTCAGGATTCCGTTTAGGCGTGAATCGTGATTCACTTGGCCATGGAAAGGGGACGACCATGGGCAAGCCGCATCCAATGGAGTTGCGTGAGCGAGTGGTTGCGTTTGTGGAAGAAGGCAATAGTCATCGTGAAGCAGCCCGGCACTTCCGGGTCTCGCCGCGATTCGTCAACAACATGATGATCCTGCACCGATTGAAGGGCTCGGTCGCGCCGGGCAAGCAAGGTCATCCACCAGGTGGCGGTAAATTGATGGCGCATAGCGATTGGATTGGCGCGCGTGTTGCCAGCAATGGTGACGTGACGTTGGACGAGTTGTGTGTCGAACTGACCGAACGTGGTGTGATGGTCCATCGAGCCACTATCGGTCGATTTCTCCATCGGCTTGGGCTGAGCAATAAAAAAAAGCCTCACGGCCAGCGAACAACTGCGGCCGGAGATCGCCCGCGCCCGTGACCTGTGGGTCACGCGACGGCGGCGCTTCTTCAACAAAGCATTGGCCCGTCTCATTTTTATCGACGAGACGTCGACAAATACCAAGCTGACCAAGCGCACCGGATGGTGCGCCAAAGGCCAGCGGTATCGAACCCATGCGCCATTCGGCAAATGGAGAACCCAGACCTTCATTGCCGGACTGCGGTGCCACGGCTTGACCGCGCCATTTATCGTCGATGCACCGATGAACCGGCTGATCTTCGAAGCCTGGATCGAAACCCAACTCGCTCCGACCTTGTCGAAGGGCGATGTCGTCGTCCTTGACAATGTCGGCTTTCACAAGAGCGAGCGCGCCGCCCAACTGATCAAGCAACGAGGCGCATGGTTACTGTTCCTGCCAGCCTATTCCCCGGATTTGAACCCTATCGAGATGGCATTCTCCAAGCTCAAGACCTTACTGCGAAAACGTGCTGCACGAAGCTTCGATGCAGTAACAAAGGCATTGGGCGAGATTGTCGGTCTTTTCTCCATTGACGAATGCCTGAACTTCTTCAGGGCAGCAGGGTATGAGGCCGAATAGCTGCGACACGCTTTAGTACGCATGTACCAACACCGTAGTTGTTTTTCGCACCGATGCACGGGACCGTTGGGATAGTTGCACGTTCTTCCAGCGTCTAGAATTTACCCGCTTCCGAGGGGCAGGGGTCGTGAGCGAGACCAATGTGCATCAGCGGATCTTTATGTTGAGCGCTGCGCGAGAGATGGCGTCGCGGGAAACTCCAGACTACGACCTCGTTCTGCTTCTCATCCAAAAAAAGCCCTCGACGTGGCCACGGAAGAGGCGTCTCGTCATTGCGGTATGGTCGATGCGTTGCAGTCGATTTCGATGACATTTCAGAGCAAGAGCATTGAGAGCGTACGGTCGCGGCCATTCGCCTTGAGCCCCGGGACCGTACGTCGTTGACCCAAGAGGGGCTGGGAAGGCTCCGAGGTCAACCTATTGAAAATAAGGAGGCCTGGGGTCGATGGGAACTGCAGCTTTTGACGACGTTTCGTCGTTTGTTCCTACTACTGAATAGCGATGACCAAAAGTCGCAGATGCCTGCCTAGCCACACGCTCTCGTGCGCCTACTGACGGGCGTCGTACGAGCCACCATTGGTTGTTGCTGTAGCCTCTGCGAGCTTTTTACGAGCAAGGCGCTGGAGTTCTTCTCCGTCGTGTGTGCCTTGTTGCCACAGCGTCGAGTAGGATCGCGATTGCAGCGACTGCTCTTCGGTCTCGCTCGACACCGTTCTCACGGCACAAAGTTTTCAGTGCGAGTTTGATGGTGGAGGAATTAGGAACCATTTGCAGGTCTATGCCCATCAGTTACTTACCTTCCGAGTGCTCAAGCCTCGCGATAGTTCCATGGACATCGCCTCACGATTAGACCTGCTTATTTTTCTCGGCCCAAACTCTGTGCTCGCAAAAGGACTTTCCTGGTCGGCGGGACCGGGAAGTCCTTGATCTGTCGCCGCGCGGGTCTTGGGCTGTGCGACTCGCATCAACCAAGATTGCCTGTCATTGTTCGCTGAAGAAATCGGACTGGAGCCTGAATCTCGTTTGGACTTTAGTCTGACGGGCGCTCCCGCAGTCATCCATAGTCAAGCGTCTCAAACAACGGGGCTTGGTGTTTGCTCGGCGTGGACAGAAACGTACCCCGTCGGCGTGGAGGGCCAAGCGGGGCTCTTAGGCATTGCAGTGTGAGAAGGAACGGCGGAGTTGGAAGATTGCCGTTCCATCCGCTCAAACATATGAAACTGCGTTTGGTTCCGACTGGCGAACTACGCATCCGCATTCACGCGGATGTTGGATTTTTCCGCCGCCGTGATGAAAGTGGCTCGCGCTCCCTCGGCGTTGGACCATGTCTCTAGCGCTCTTGCGCATGCGGCGCGAGCCGCTTCCCAACCATCGTTCCGCTTATCGTCAGGCCATCTGTTGGCAAGTATCTCGGCCATCTGCTGAACATTCGTCACGACGCGGTAGCCGCCTGGCTTTACGTCGATCGCTACTCCGAGCGGGCGGATATCCATTGGCTTCGACATCTCATCCTCCAATTACCCAAGACGATACAACCTAAAAGCCTTTCCCGGTGGTGGCTCTAGCGCCGACGACTAGCTTGAGACTTTACGCTAGAAAAGCTTGAACGTGTTTAAGTCGATCGGCAGCTCGTCGCTTGCTGTCATAGAGTCTCGCCAACAGCGCAATTTCCTGGTCCGTTGGCAAACCGTTTGCCCGTGTTCGTTTGAAAACGGCTACCTGTCTGCACAGCCGCCGGTCGATCATTGCAACGACGCGTTCGGCAAACCTCAGATCCCTGTCGCGAGAATGTGTGTTTTTCATTGGTTAACACCAGTTCATGTTCAAATGCCAGCGGGACACCCGCCTGCGGCGCTCAGTAGGAGCGGAACTGTGGAGACTTTCAGGTCTGATCGCGAGCGTTAAAAACATCCGGCCGATTGAGGAGGTGCCGCGCTTCCGCCCTCGTTTGTCCAGCGATCAAGAGAATGGTCCGCCGTCGCCTCAAACATTTCCTCGCCATCGGCGACGCCCCTGTCTCTAGCAATTAAAGCGAGCCCCAGCTCCTCTTCACTGACTATCCCCTTCCGGACCAGGCGCAGAAGGAACCTCGCCGCCTCAAGTGTTTCGCTGTCCATCTCAGTCCCCGAGCAGCGATATCCCGCTTGTTCAAGCACGCCTTCCAGCATCGTCATGTCTGTTGCATCAAGATATTCGTGGGGGTGTTTGGAAGACATATGGTCCTCCTTTGGTTGGGGCGAAGGTATTCAACCTTTACGCAACGGCGCCCGCTTCAAAAGCCATTGACAAAGGAATCCTACGCGCTCGCTGGCGACATAGCAACGAGTTTCATTCTGGGGCTTCGAACTAGAGGTCCTGTTGCTCGACCTCAAGACGGAACCGGATCGAACCCTCTAGTTCTTCGGCAAAACCGAGTGCGGACTGAAGAACGGTTCTTTCATTCAAGGCGATTGATCCTTGATCCATAACTAAGATCGGCAATTCTATCTTGGCCGCGGTCGCGGTCATGCGAACATTAAATAGAAGTTGTCCACCGGGCCGCTCCTCAACCTTCGCCAATTCGAGACTTGCCATTGTCACGCTCCATGCTGGCAACCACTCGTCGCCAGATCACATGAGATCCGATATAGATGCCTCACCGCTCCCGGCCAGCCTACCATAGAGGATTTTCGCGCTGAAAGCGGGTCGGCTGTCTCTCGCCGCGAGCTGCTGCTGGGTCTGCACTGCAGTCAACCGCCCAAAGCGCTCTTCCTCAAGGAGACCCAAAGACGACGAATTTCTCGATTTGCGCTCGCTGAAAATAGGCGTGATCCATATTGCGAGTGCAACACCGCTGAATGTTGTTCCCAGGAAGGAAATTCCCGGCCAGCCGGACCGCGCGTAGATTGCAGTGGCGGCGATCGCCTCGATGGCGCTGCCGACCGAGTAAAAGATCATCCACCAATCAAGCGGCCGCTTTTTTGGCCCGCGGATTCCCTCCCTCGGGGACTTTCGTACGCCTGCCGGCGCCCGAAACTCTTCACGATGGCCGACCGTCCGCTGCGAGGACACCCACGAAGAACGGACATTAGAGTTCTTGCCGCGCGCCCTATGCCAATTGTCGCCAGCTCAGCCCAAAAATCCAGAAAACCATCCCGCAAGGAGCGCCAAGGCTGCGACCATAACAACCAGTATGAAAACTCCGCGACCGTGCTTCGGCGGTCTCCCGGAATAGCGATCAGGGTCAGCCATCGTACTCGTCTCCAAAAATGCGCCTTCGCTGAGGTCTGGGATGTCGACCCAAACCGGACATAGAGGCGCGATTTTTCTGGGCAGCGTTGCGCCAATTGGTGTTTGCATCATCAGGCCGAGCCGGTGCGAAGCATCGGAAGCGCCTCTGAGAATTAGCGTTGGCAGCAAAGCCCTTATGTCGGGCTCCACCCACTACGCTCGGCAATGCTTGAGCACGACCGTGTGACGCGTTACGCGACGCGAGAAGTCAAATCGCAGATCCGGGATTGCGACGAATTGTCTGAGGTGGTTGTCCCAGCGTCCGGCGAGAAGCGTGGGCCGCCCTCCGCGCGGCACGGTTAGGGTTTCAACCTAAACGCGGGTTGAACTATCGCCGATCGGCGTCTTTGGCGCCAACCTTTTGTTGTCCCGCGCCGGTTCAAGCTCCTTCATCGTGGGAGCTTTTCGAGAAGTTAGGTCTTGCTTTCCACCTCAAAGCCACCAAGCTCTTCGATTGGCAATTGAACCTCCGAAGCGACATTGCCTGGTGCGCCGTGTCCGCTGCGCAGCTTAGCGCGAGCGTCTGAAGCCTGAACGATCAATTCCTCAGCCGATGGGCTCGCTACCGGTTTGGTAATTTTATCCCTGAGCATCGGTTATCCGTCGATCTCTGTTTAACTGATCGCTACTGGATGGCTTTGCACTCATGGCATGGCTCCTTCCATTCAGGCTCCGCGACCCAGGCTTTGAACTTAGCCCGCGCTTCCAAGCGCAATCTGGCAGGCCTGTGCAAGGTCTACATTAGGCTCGGTGCTGCCAAGTGGCGTTGCCCATCCGGCCTTCTTGATAACGTCGCTACGCCCGTAGGTGCCGGCTGCTTTGAGTGCGGCCAAGATCTCTGCCGAAGCTGGATCCGATTTGGCCCTCTCGAGGCAATAGGGCGTCAGCGCAGCCGCGATGGCCGAGGTTCGCTCGATCCCGGCGGCTTTTTGAGCACTGCCATTGGTCACCCAACCTCCCCATGTGAAGCCGACGATGGCAAGTGCGGCCGCGCCGCATGCCGCTCCCCATAGGCCGGGGCGAAGCCAGGTCATGTCTAGCATGTCCATATCCAATCTGAATGAAAACGCGCAATATTGCGCAGAACTACAATAACCCAAAAAGT
>NZ_KB897870.1:0-32342 GCF_000377185.1 Rhizobium sp. 42MFCr.1 | reverse complement strand
GCCACGGCAAAGGAGAAACAGACGGAGAAGCCGACATAGCCGAGATAGAGCAGCGGCGGGTGGATCGCCAGACCGACGTCCTGCAGCACCGGGTTGAGGTCCTTCCCCTCGGCCGGAGCCGGATCCAGCCGCATGAAGGGATTGGAGGTCAGCAGGATGAACAGGATGAAGGCGACCGATATCCAGGCCTGCACGGCGAGCACGTTTGCCCGCAGCGTATCGGGCAAATTCCGTCCGAAGAGCGCGACCAGGGCGCTGAACAGCACCAGGATCAGCAGCCAGAGCATCATCGAGCCCTCGTGATTGCCCCAGACGCCTGACAATTTGAACAGCAGCGGCACAAGCGAATGGGAGTTCTCCCAGACGTTGGCGACAGAGAAGTCGGAGACGACATGGGCGTAGGTCAGAACTCCGAAGGAGAACGCCACCAGCGCGAACATCGCCAGGGACCCGACGGAGGCCAGATCCATCATCGCACGGTCGAGGCGCCTTGCACCGATCACCGGAACAACCGAAACCACGAGCGCCGTCGCCAGCGCCAGGATCAGGGCATAGTGGCCGATCTCGATGATCATTGCGGTTCTCCCGCGTGTTGCCACAGCCCTTGCTCTTTCAGCTTGTCGGCGACTTCCTTCGGCATGTATTTCTCGTCGTGCTTGGCCAGCACCGTATCGGCGGTGAAGACGTCGCTGCCCGTTTCGAAACGCCCCTCGGTCACCACGCCCTGGCCCTCGCGAAAGAGGTCGGGAAGAATGCCGGTATATCGTACCCTGACCAGATCGCCGGTCGCATCGGTCACCGCAAACTGCACTGTCGATCCCCCCCCGCGCACGATGCTGCCCTCGCCCACCAGGCCACCGAGACGTATGCGCGTTCCAGGCGGCACCGGGTTCTTGGCGATATCCGCAGGCATATAGAAATAGGCCACCGACTGGCTGAAGGCGAACATGACGAGCAGCACCGCCGCAATGATGAAGCTCATGCCGCCACCGATCACCGCCAGGCGCTTCTGCTTGCGCGTCATTCCGTCATTCCTTCTGTCGCAATGTCGAGCTCTCGCGCCAGCGCCAACAGTTGCTTGCCTTGCTCGCCGGTTGCAGGGAATACCGCGAGTCCACGCTGCAACGCGTCGACCGCGTGCGCCTTTTCGTTCAATACGGCATAAGAACGCACAAGCCGCAGCCAGCCTTCCAGATTGTTCGGGTCCTGGGTAAGCTTGGCATCAAGGCTTTCCACCATGCCGCGGATCATCTGTTGCTGGTCACCGGCACTCATGCTCTCGGCTGCGGCAACCTCAGCCTGGGTGGGATTACCGGGCGCGCTCGCGGCGCCGCTCGGCGACACGCCGCCATCCATCGCAATGCCAAGTTCTTGCGCCAGCGCAAGGAGTTGCTTGCCTTGTCCGCTGCTGGCCGGAAACGTTGCCAGTCCGCGCTTCAGAGCCGCAACTGCGCGATCCGTGTCTTTCAATACGACATAAGAGCGGACAAGCCGTAGCCAGCCTTCCAGATTGTTCGGGTCCTGGGTCAGCTTGGCATCAAGGCTCTCCACCATGCCGCGGATCATCTGTTGCTGGTCGCCCGGACTCATGCTCTCCGCAGCGGCAACCTCAGCCTGCGTCGGATTACCCGGCACGCGCGCGGCACCGCTCGGCGGCGCGCCGCCATTCTTCGCAATGTGTTCGGCGACCAGCGGCAACCAGGGCGCGTCGGCCGGCGATTGCTTCGCGAGCGCCTCGAAGGCGACCTTGGCCTCTGCTGCCTGACCAGCCTGCTCCATGCTAAGCGCAATGTAGAACCAGGCCTTCGGATTGTCGGGATCTAGCTGAAGCGACTGCTCCAACACCTTGCGCGCATCTTCGGTGACCACACCGTCCGAGATCGCCATCAGCGTCTCGGCAAGGCCGTCCAGCCGCGCCGGGCTCGGCCCGAGCAGACGGATCGCGCGGCGATAGGCATTCTCGGCATCGGCGACACGCATAGTGTTGAAGTATATCGGTGCCAGGACGTCCCAGCCCTTGCCGTCATCGGGATTTTGCGCCAGGTGCCGCTCGGCCTTGGCGACCAGGATCGCCATATCGTTGCCGGGATTCTCAAGTCTGGCTTGCAGCGGCTGCGACGGCAAATCGGGTCGCCCAACAAAAATGTAAAGACAGAGCCCCACCATCGGCAGGAGCAACAGCACGAACGCCTCGGAAAGACGGTGATGTTTCGAGGCATTGCGATCGATGACCGGCGCGGCCGAGACAGTGATCAGGCGCCGGCCAATTTCGGCTCGCGCGTAATCGGCCTCATCCTCTGAAATCAGCCCACCAGAGAGATCGCGATCGAGTTCCCGCAACTGATCGCGATAGACGGCAGCCTCCCCGGCATGCGCGTCATCGACCGCTCTCGTGTCACGCAGAAGCGGGTAAAGCAGAACGGCAGCGACGGCGGCCGTCAGAGCGGCCACAAGAATCCAGAAAAGCATAGATGCCAAATACTCGAAGCGAACATCTATTCCAACAAGCAAAGCCGCAATGACGATTATTTGAGGCGTTTGGCCGCAACATGGCCCGAGCAGTTAATTCTGCCGTCGCTCAGCCGAGGGGCGACCAACTGCCATTATCGTTTCGGCAGGCGGAACCGCGCGCCACCGTTTCCTTGCCGCCGATCGTCACGCTATGGGTATACTGACGGCAGTTCTGCGAGCCGACCTGGTAGGGTGCAGACGCGACGACCCTGCCGCTGACATTGCGCCCGCTCCAGACAACAGGCTGTCCGACTGCAGCACTTTCCAGCGCGCGATACTCGGCTTCCAGGGCGCGCTGGAGGTCGCTGTCGCTGATATCCACGCCGCTGCGACCGATGATGCCGCCCTGCAACGCCGCGATATAGGTAGCCGAAGCAGGAGGTTTCCTCGAGAAAAGACCGCCGGAGCCACCGCTTTTTGTCGATTGGCACGCTGAAAGCGTGATGGCGACAAGAAGCGAGGAAACGATCATGCCTTGCGAACGTAGCATCATTCAGCCGAACCAGAATTAGGTGTCAATTACGCAGCCACACGCGCACCAAGCCGTGTCGGCAATAAGGCAAAGCATGCTATGCAATCGCCTATGTCTATGTGACATCAAGCAAATGCTCACGCAACATCCTTTGTGATGCCAGGCAAAATAAGCCGGGCCTTCAATCCCTGCCATTCGCCGCGGGACAATTCGAGCCGCCCCTGATACTCGTTGGAAATCTCCGTCACGATCGAAAGTCCAAGGCCGGTACCCGGTTTGCTTTCGTCCAGCCGCTTGCCGCGCTTCAGCGCCTCGCGAACCTGATCCTGCTCAAGTCCTGGCCCATCGTCCTCGACAACGAGCTCGACCCAGTGGCGACGCCCGCTGCCTTCCGTGCCCTTGACCTCCTCCGGTGCTTCCGCGACGGAAACGCGAACCTTGGTCGCCGCGAAACGGGCGGCGTTCTCCAAAAGGTTACCGACGATCTCTTCTAGGTCCTGCTGTTCCATGGCGACCGCAACATGTGGCTGCGCCGCCGTGAGTTCAAACTGCTTGTCGGGGTTCAAGCGCCGCATCACGCGCACCAGGCGCTCAAGAGCGGGTTCGGCGTCGGTGCGGGCAAGCACGGATTCGCGTTGCGCCGCAATGCGGGCACGGTTCAGATACGACTGCACCTGGCCTTGCATCGCCTCCGCCTGGCCGCGCACGAGATCGCCGTGCGTGCGTTCCAGCACGCGCGCCTCGTTGAGCAGCACGGCAATCGGCGTCTTCAGGGAGTGGGCAAGGTTGCCGACCTGCATGCGCGCCCTCTCGACAATGCGGCGATTGCTGTCGATCAGCGCGTTGACCTCGTTGGCGAGCGGCAGGATTTCGCGCGGAAAATCGCCCTTCAACTGCTCGCTCTCGCCGGCGCGAATTCGCTCGAGCGCGGCGCGCGCCTTGTCGAGCGGCTTGAGGCCGTAGAGAATCGCCAGTGCGTTGACGATCAGGCTGCCGACACCGAAGCCGGCTAGCGCCAGGTAAAGGCTATGGGAGAAATTGCGAACGTCGTTCTCGACAACATCAACGTTGCCGGTCACGCGGAAGCGGGCGGCGCGACCGTCAGTATCCAGCACGACCTCGGTCTCGGCAACCTGGATCCGATTCCCCGCAGCATCCGTCACCTGATAGTAGCGCTCATAATTCTTGTCGAAGGGCGCTTCGAGAACAGAGGGTACAGGGATCGACGCGGAACCCAGCGAGGGCGACACGAGCGGCGGCGCCGTGTAGGTGCCGAGTGGTTCGACGACCCAATACCAGCCCGTCTTCGGCTGCGCAAAACGCAGGTCGCCAAGTTGCGGGCTGCCGCTGAGCGCCCCTTGGTCGCCGATCGTAACGGAATTGACGACGTTATAGAGCTGGGCGCGCAAAAGGTCCTGGAAGCCGCGCTCCGCGCTCTTTCGGTAGAGCGTCGAGATCAGCAACCCGATGACGACAAGCGCGACAGTCGACCAGATCGTGGTCAGCAGCAGGACGCGTGCAGTAAGCGATTTAATTCGCATTGTTCGGCGCTTGGATGCGGTAGCCGAGCCCGCGCACCGTTTCGATCAGATCGACGCCCATCTTCTTGCGAAGGCGCCCGACGAAAACCTCGATCGTATTGGAATCGCGGTCGAAATCCTGATCGTACATATGTTCGACCAGCTCGGTACGCGAAACCACTTCCCCCATGTGATGCATGAGATAGGACAGCAGCCGGTACTCATGCGAGGTCAGCTTCAGCGCCACACCATTGACTGTCGCCTTTGAGCTCTTGGTATCGAGCCGCACGGGGCCGCAGATGATCTCGGACGAGGAATGCCCCGCCGCGCGGCGGATCAGGGCGCGGATGCGTGCCAGCACTTCCTCGACATGGAACGGCTTGGTGACGTAGTCATCCGCGCCGGCGTCGATGCCCGCGACCTTGTCGCTCCAGCGGTCGCGCGCCGTCAGGATCAGCACGGGCATGCCGCGACCCGCGCCACGCCACTTTTCGAGCACCGTGACGCCATCCAGTTCCGGCAGTCCGATATCGAGAATGATCGCGTCATAAGGCTCGGTATCGCCGAGGAAGTGGCCCTCCTCGCCGTCAAAGGCCTGATCGACGACGTAACCGGCTTCCTTCAACGTGTCGCTGAGCTGCCGGTTCAGGTTGACATCGTCTTCGACTACCAGAATGCGCATCGGTCCGCTTTGCTCCGCTTAATCTCTTGGCGTCTAGATAGGGCGATTCTGCCTACATCGGAACCTTGACGGTCACTTTACGCGGGCGCTGTCCGTTGCCTTGGACGAGGACGGTGATGATGCAGCTGTCGCCAGCAGGCTGAACGGAAAGGAGCTGACCTCCCGTTTTTTCCACAACCTCACGCGCGGCCTCGCTGCAATCGCCTGCAACACGCACCGTCAGGGTACGCGGATTATCCGGTGAGGGCGACGTTATCGCCAGCCCGGCGGCTAGCGCTGCGACGCTCAAGGGAGAGGCCATGTGCAATGCTTTCAATGGATACTAACTTGGCCCAGACTATGTACTCAAGAGACCTGAATGGCAAATGAATGCCTTGTAATCCTTGATATTTAGAACAATTCCGAATTCACGCCAGGCGTGTTCAAAAGTCCGGTCGGCGAACGAAGCTTTCCGCTCGCCGCGCCGGATTCAAGAAACGGACTTGATGGTCGCCTTGGCGGTGACACGCCCGTAAGCAGCGAGCAGGCCGCCGAGTGCGCCAGCTATGTTGACGACTGTGTCGACCAACTGGCTCTTGTCCGTCGCACCAAGGTCGATACTGACAAAATGCAACACAGATGCGACGATTGAAATCAGCGCGCCCCAAATGGTCTTCGAACTGTACCAATTCTTCAGATCTATCATTTTCTCTCCTTCAAGATGAAATTCACACAACACATGTCGCGTGCGCCGGAATGCCGAGCGACACACGTTCCCCAAGTTGCCGGACACGCAGGCTGAGGCTGTTTTGCGGATGGCCGAAATCGGCGAGTTCGTCAGCGGTGGGATAAACCCACTCCGCCCTGTCGGATTCGCTTACTCTCAGAACCGCGTCACCGTCCATAATCTCGACGCGGTAGCGTTCAAACGGCTCATCCAGCGGAATTTCGGCGGCGAGCCAGTTGTCGGCGCTGTCGCGCCCGCGCCGGATCCAGGGACCTTCACGCCATCGTCGTTGCGCGCGCATCTGATGTGGACGGGGGCAAGCGGCGTCAGTGCCCGCAGGCCTCCCTCGAAGGCAAAGGGGCCGGCCTTCCCAGCCGACGAGGCCGTTTCGGCGATCCAATTCAACCGCAGGTCCATTTCGTCGCTGCCGAGGCCGAGCGGCTTGACCGCTTCGTCGAGCAGCACGACGGCCGAGCCGACTGCTGCCCCGGAAAGCATAGCATCCTCGGTGCCGGCAAGCGCCCGTAACAAGCCATGCAGCGCCCAACGCCCACTCTCTACCTCCTCGGCCTCCCGGAACGCCAGGACTTCCCAGGCACCGTTGACCGACAAGAGCGCCATAAGGTTGGCGCCATTCAGAACTGAGGTCGCCGGTGCCGAAGCCCGGCCGCCATATGGCAGATCAAGTTCGAGCGGCAGTGACCAGTCAAAGCGGCCGACAACCCCTGCCGCGAGCGCGCATGTCAATGAGCCAATGCGAGCCGGCCGATCGAGTAGCACCCTGCCCTTGTAACCCTCGCTCGTAGCAGACGACGATAGCCCGATTGTTGTCCACGGTTTTGCAAAGGCTGCGCCTCGGGCGAAGCTCGAAGGATCGCTGCCATCGAATCGCGGCAGATCCATCAGCTGAACGACGAGAGAAAACAGGTTCGAGCCGCCCTCGCCGCTCGGCTTTGCACCAGTAACCGTCCCTGCACTCCTATCGACCGAGGCCGCAAATTCGCGCGCCTCGACCCGGCGGGCGTCCCTATCTTCGACGCGGGTGATCAGGAAGCGACCGTGGGGTCCGTCTGGGAGTGTAACGATATCGCCAGTCTGGATACGCATCTCATTCGGCGGCAGTGAGAACCGGATGGAGCGCCGGGCAATGCGATTGTCGCGCAACAACGCCTCGTTAGCGGCAAGCGCCGTCTCCTCAGGTACGACGGCTGTGAGATGCTGCTGAATGATCCGGTTCGTCGATTGCGCCACGCGATGGGAACGGGCGCTCGCCTGCTCACAATCGAGGTCGGGGTTGTAGAAGCTCAGCAAGGCTTCGGCGGCAAAATCGCTGTCATGACCACGCGTCTCCTGCCACAGCGGCTCGTCTTCGCGGTCCACAAGAATTTCGACTGGCAGCGCCGGCAGGCTTGTCCGCATGCGGGACCGGAAACGCAAAAGCCCCGCATCTTCGATCGCATCGATCCGAAACGCTTCCTGGAGTGGCTAGATCAGGCTGCGCGCGGAGTCCCCCTGCACATACCCCGACAGATCGCCGCTGACCTCCGATACGTCGAAATCGTCCAAGCCGTGTTCCCGCAGCACCGCGGCCACGACCTCCGCCGGAGTGCCACCACCGAGCCTGCCGTTCAGCCAATGCCCAATCCTCCAGTTGGCGCCGTCACTCCATGCAGATGTATTCAGCGCGGAAAGGCCGGAAAAGGCCGCGCGTCCCACGACCAGACGAAAAGGTGCGCCGGATCGACCATTCCGGCCGGAGGACCACCGCTGGTCCACGACGCGTGATGCGCCTCCAGGAAACGCCGCTGCATGGTGTCGGCTCGGCTTCGGTTGGAAAAATAGGGAGCTGCACTTTCCGACGCCGCCGCGAAGACCGGCGCCGATGATACGGATCATGTCGGCTGCCTTCAGCTGTCCGCGCGAGAAGCGCTCGGCCAGACCGACGAGATTGTCCGCGGAGAACGCTGTTTCCAGTTCCGCCAACGCGTCAAGCATGAGGCAGAGGATCCGCTGTTCACCATCGATGACAGCCTCGATCTCGCCGCGGCGCCGGTTCGCCCTTGCCCCCGCCGCCCGCATCAGAGCGCCTCGAAGCTGATGACGCCGGCCGATTCCAGCGCCAGCTCGAACATCACCTCGCCATTATACTGGCCGGAATATTCGAGCGCGCTCGCCTGGAACGGCCCCGCCACCGTTTTGTAAGCCGTACCGTTGAATATCTTCAGGAGCAGGTCCTTGCCCTTCTGCGCCACCGTTGTCCGATCCCTTCGAGGAAACAGGCGCAGCCGGCGCCCTTGGTGTCATCCACTTGTCACTTTCAACCAGCCGGCGAAGCTGCTACGACCTTGCCCGCCCCCACCCCGTTCGCGTCAAAGCCCTCCATGTCTCGATCCATCCCCCTGCGCTCGGTGCAGACGATTGCCGTGCTTGCCGTCACCCAGCTGATTGGCTGGGGCAGTACCTTCGACATGCTCGGTGTCATGGGGCGCGTCATCGCGCCGGATCTCGGCTTGCCGAATGAGGTGGTTTTCGGCGGGTTGAGCATCATGATGGTCGTCAGCGCCCTTGTCGGCCCTGCGACGGGCCGCCTGCTCGCCCGGCATGGAGCCGCCCGCGTGCTCGCCGCCGCGTCGATTACCTTCACGATCGGCCTGCTGCTGTTGTCAGCCGCGCACGGCCTCGTCCTCTATGGACTTGCCTGGATTGCGATCGGCGCCGGCGGCGCCTTCGGTCTTTCCGCTCCGGCCTATACCGCCGTCGTCGAGCGAGCCGGACCTGACAGCAAACGGGTGATTGCCATCCTCATGCTGTTCACCGGCCTTTCGAGCGCGATCTTCTGGCCGATCCTCAGTCAGCTGAACGCGAGCGTCGGCTGGCGCATGACGTTTCTCATCTGCGCGGCGCTGCAGTTTTTCGTCTGCCTGCCGCTGCATATTTTCGCCCTGCCGAAGCCGATCGCCTTTACTGCGGACAGCAGCGCCGCACAGGAAACGCTGGTGCCGCTTTCGCCTGCGGGACAGCGCAAGGCCTTCCTGCTGATTGCCGCCGCAACGACGATATCGACTTTCGTGACTTTCGGGGTGTCGCCATCGCTGCTCGAAATACTGCGTCAGTCAGGCGCCTCGCCTGCGCTGGCGCTGCAGCTCGGTTCGGCACGCGGCGTGATCGGCATTTCCGCCCGCATCCTGGATATGCTCCTCGGGCGTCGCGGCAATCCGATCCTCAGCGCCGCAATGGGCGTGAGCCTGATGGTCTCAAGCTTCGTGATGATGCTGCTGATCCCGCCCTCGACGCCACTGCTCGTCACCTTCATCCTGCTCTATGGCTTCGGCTCCGGTGTCATGACCGTTGCCCGCACCCTGCTGCCGCTCGCCCTGTTCTCGCCGCGCGAATTCGGGCTGCAATCAGCCCGCCTGTCGCTGCCGCAGAACCTCGCCAATGCCATCGCACCCGTCGTCTTCACGGCGATCCTCGATCGCGCCGGTGCCGGAACCGCAATCGCGACATGCGCCGCGCTCGCCGTCATCTCGCTCGGCTTCGTGCTGACGCTGGCTGCGCAGGTCAAGGCAGCGACCAGGGTATACGAACCGGCCTGAGAGATGCAGGCAGTTGCTGCGATGGGCGGGACATTTCAGGTCACCTTCCCATCTTCTTCATAAGCAGCCCACCGCTTGATCTTGGAGGAGAAACAACATGGACCGGTTCACTGGCGGTTGCCGCTGCGGCAATGTCCGCCTCGTGGCTATTGGACGCCCCTATCGGGTCGGCATTTGTCATTGTCTCGACTGCCGCAAGCATCATGGCGCACTCTTTCACGCATCCGCGATCTTTCCTCAGGATGCGGTGACGGTCGAAGGCGAGACAGGTGAGTACGACGGGCGGTTCTTCTGCCCCCGCTGCGGCTCCCCGGTTTTCGGGCGCTCCGGGGATGAGGTCGAAGTGAACCTCGGATCGCTCGATGCTCCCGACCAGTTACAGCCAACTTACGAACTCTGGACCATCCGCCGCGAGTCGTGGCTGCCGCCGTTTCCGCTGGCGAGACGATACGAAGGCGACCGCGACGCCACGAGCCGCTTCGAGGCCTAGGTTGCGTCGCTATGCAGCGGCGGCTCCGTCACAGCCCGATAGCGCAACTCGGCGACATAGAGCTTCGTCTTCGGTTCGCGGCGGCTCTGCGTCCTGAGATGCAGCAGGCTGACGAGGTGATACGCTCCAAGATCGAGCGCCACATCCTGCAGCAGGGCGTGGAGACGCGAGGCCACCAGCTGCGCCTGCCTTCGCCCACCCACGTCGAAGCAGATTTCGAGCGACACCAAATGCTCCTCGCCTCTCTCGGTCGAAGTCGAATAGTCGTTGCTGACGAGTTCGCCGATCAGCACGCAAGGAAGCTTTCGCCCGGTCACCAGCCGATCGCGGATACCGTCGTCGACGATCATGACGAGAAGCTCTGCGTCGCCGGTCAGGCGTGCATGGATAGCCGTCAGCAGTTCATTGGCTGCGCTCATGGCTCTCGCCTCCGTTTGCCGGCGAATTACCTGCGGTATCTCTAGCTAGCCGCGCCAGGATCGCCGCCAGATCGCGGAGCGTGATCGAAAGGGCAGTGCTCATCGTAACTCTTCCTCGCAGAGGCAGCAGAGGTAGCGGCCGGTCTCATCCGGATCGCGCCAGGTGCCGATGGCAAACAGCCGATCGCCCTTGCGCAGCCGCATCCCGGCCCTGATGTCGCTGCGGAACCGCAGCCAGATACGGTGGGTCAGCGTGAAAACATCCGCGCCCGCCCGCTCCTCGCGCACTTCGCTCACCGGCTCGATCCGCGCCCACATGGAAGCAATTGCGGCAAAGGTGACGGTCGCGCCACCCTGCCCGTCCGGCGCTTCTTCCGGCGCCTCCAGGTCGAGCGCGCGGTCATCTGGCCGGGATCGAAGAAGACGGATCGCATCAGAGCCTCCGCATCAGGAACGGCGCCACCAATCGGTCGTAACCAGCGGGTACGTCTGCTGGCTGGTCCTCGACGGCGACGGCGCCCCTGAAGGCGAACATCTGGGCGACAAGCATCAGCATCGCCCGCTTCAGTGTGTCGGGCACCTCGGCACCGCTCTCGCCGAAGCCGGCGGAAAAATCGATCTCGATGCCGCTTGCGGCAATGGCAGGGTTCAAGTTTCGAGCCAGCACAGACGCGCCGGCCGGGCAGTACCGTCAAGCACATGGCCGGCCGCGGGCAAGACCACTTCCTCGCCCACCTCATCGTAAATGCTCAGGCTTTCAACCGCTTGCACCGGTCCCTTGGCAATCTGAATCACGCGATCTTCAGGTAACGATTCAAGATGGAGGCGCCAGACCTGGGTGATCAGGCAGAGGCCCGTCGTGCGCTCCGGATGCTCGCGGGCGACGCTGATCAGCGAGGCCAGCAGCGCATCTTCGCTGCCGTCATCAAGCCGCAGATGGGCCTTCACTTCCGCAAGCGTCAGCGCTTCCGCCGAAGGTGGGGTAATCAGTGCAAAAGTCATGGACGATCTTGGATTGGTTTGATGCAGGCATATTCGGCAGGCGGATACGGATAGTGGCCGCACCCGCCTTGCCCCGATCAACTCACGGCGAACTTGATGAGCTTGATCGCCTCGAAATTCTGCACTCCGCCGCCGACTCGCTTGGTTGTGTAGAAGAGCACGTAAGGCCTGGCGGAATAGGGATCGCGCAGCACGCACGCCGGTGCGGTCGACGACGAGATAGCCGGCGCGGAAGTCCCCGAAGGCGATCGACAGCGCGTTGGCCGCGATATCGGGCATGTCCTCGGCCTCGACAACAGGGAAGCCGACGAGCGAAGCCGCCTTTGGTGCACCTCGCGCGCCCGGGCCACACCCTCGGCAAGCATGCCCTCGACAAAGAGACCGCGGCTATCCTCGCGGATGGTCTTCCAGGCGCCGATCGGCTCTGCCGGGTCATGCTGGAAGAGCATGCGCACGCCGCACGCCCCGCGTTCAGCCAGCGACTTGCGGAAGGCGCCGCGCTCGATGGCATCCTTGCCGAGATCGACTTCGCCAAAGACGCTGGCATAGCCGGAGAAGCTGCCGTCGCGCTTCAGCCCCCTCAGCTCCAGATTGGCGAACTTGCGCGTATCCGCGCCCATGGGTGATCGCACCAGCGCGCGGCTTGCGGTCATGATATTCTCCTCGTTGTAAACTGTTATTCCGGCTAGCGCCCGCGCGCCGTATCGTCCGGCGAGGCGCGACAGGATGCCAAGACCCCACCAGGCACAGATGCCTGCCGCCGCCGACCCGACAGCACGACCTCAGAGGCCGAGAGGCGATCCGCCAGCGCCAGCCTTTCGGCAATCCAGATACCCGTCGGGCCGCCGAAGATCGTCCCGCAGGCAAGGCCGGTGAAGAAACGGCTCGCAGCCTCCCGTCGGCTTTTCGGCAGGAGATAGACGAGCGACACCGCTGCCCCCGCCGACGCGCCGAGCGCCCTGGTCGCCCAGAGCCCGGCATCGTTGGAAAGGTCTGTCATCGCAGGGATCCTTGGTTGGCGAAGAACGGCAGCCGACCGGCGGTCACGACTTCGCGCCGCCGTATTCGGGGTGCCGTCCTCGCACTTCAGCGAATCTTTTGAATCGCTTGGGTGCGTTTGCTCGAACATTGAGTCCAGGCGCTCAGAGTTTGATTCATGCGCCGGCGCAGGCTTTCAATACCCCACCGCCTGGCGCTTCTCCTCGTCCGTGAAGAAGGCCGCGCTTCCCAACCTTGTCCATAGTTGATCGCGTTCCGCCGCAAGCCCGGCCACCTTGTCGAGATCGGACTCAAGCCGCAGGCGGTCTTCGTAATGTCCGGAGAGCCAGGCGGAAAGCGAGGCCGCGGTGCGGGTCAGCATCGGCAGCACGGTCAGCCGATAGAAGGCGCGGTTCGCCTCCTGGTAATAGGCATAGGTGTTGTCGCCGGGAATGCCGAGCAGCATCGGCGGCACGCCGAAGGCAAGCGCGATGTCGCGGGCAGCGCGCCTCGACGAAATCCATGTCCTTCGGCGACAGCCCCATCGACTTCCAGTCGAGCCCGCCCTCGAGGAGTAGCGGGCGCCCGGCGCGCATCGGGCCGGAATAGCCTTCGTCGAGTTCCTGTTTCAGCCGCTCGTACTGGTCGGGCGAGAGATTGCCGCCCTCCTTCGGCTGGTAGACCAGCGCGCCTGACGGGCGGGCCGAATTGTCGAGCAGCGCCTTGTTAAAGGTCGCCGCCGCATTGGAGAGATCGAGCGCCACCTGGGCGGCCGCAAGCGGCGGGAAACCGAGATGATGTCGAGTGGATGGAAGAGCTTCAGATGCATTAGCCCCAGCCCCTCCGTCTCCGCCGGAAAGCGGCGCACGGAACCGCCGGCGCGATAGTCGTAAGCCTCGGGCTACCCATCCCTGCCCTCGACGATACCGATGCGATCAGGCCGCAGCAGGTGCAGCTCACGCACATTTCCGCCGACCATCATCGGCTCGACATAGGCATTGCCCGACAGCAGCAGGTGCCCATAGAGCGCCTCGAAGAAATCGGGGACCCATGCGTCCGTTTGGCTGGCCGAGCAGCGAGAGGATGGCATGATCCGGCCGCTCATAATCGCCCTCATAGAGCAGCCACGGCACCGAGGCTGCGGCTTCCGCCACTAGCCTGACACTGCGGTGTGCGACCGGGTTCTTCATGAAGCCCTCGCGCGACAGTGCCGCATAGGAGCGCCCCGTCCAACTCGCCCGCCCCCCTGCGGCAAGCGACATGAAGCCACCTGCGGCCTTCCTCTCGGGCACGGTCCTGCGACCCGCCGCGGAGCTCCACGGCAGCAATGATCTCAATCTCATGGTTGGTATCCCGGAGTTAGGCGGACTCTCAAGCCTGCGGCGTGGCGACAGCCAATCGCAGGTGGAGCCCGATCAGGCCTTGAAGGCGACTTCTATGGTTTGCCGGTCCTGCGCCACGATCCGGCACTTGGTCTCGAAACCCTCGCCCTTGATGATCAGGACGAATTCCGCAGGTATGCCAGCGGAATTGGAGACGGAGAGCCCGGCGCTGTCGGTACCGAGCGAGCGTATGGTGCAGTCGATCGTCGAGCGGCGGTCGTTGAACATGATGGACCCCGCTTTCAGGACGCGACGGCGCGAACCAGTCGGACCATCAGCGCCGATAGAGTTCCACGACACGCATCGGTTTCGACCGTTGTGCTTGGCGTGGTACATTGCGGCATCGGCCTGAGCCAACAGCGTCTCGATATCCCTGGTGATGATCGAAAGCGCCGAAATGCCGAAACTTGCTGTCACGTTCAAGTCGCCGAAAGCTCCTCGGATCGGCCGGGACGCGATCGCCATCCTTACCTTTTCGGCGACCGCGAACGCCTCTTCGCGATTGATATGCGGAAGGAGAATGGCAAATTCCTCTCCCCCGAGCCGGCCGAACAGATCTCCCGCCCGCAGGTTCGCCTTGCAGGTTTCGGTGACCGCATGGAGCACCTGATCCCCCGCGGCGTGGCCATAAGTGTCGTTGACGCTCTTGAAGCGGTCGATGTCCAGAACAATGCAGGACAGGTCATGCTGGTGTCTCAGGGCAAGCGACAGAAGTTGATCGGCCTCCTGCCGGAAGGCACGGCGGGTAAGCGTGCCCGTCAGGCTATCGGTCGCGGCCGACTGCAGCAGCTCGATCCGGTCCATCGCCACGCCCGCCAGTTCGTGGAGAACAGAAAGATCCCTGGACCCGAACGATCTGGGGCGGCGATCGATCGCACATACCGTTCCGATAACGTGGCCACTCTTGGTTTTCAAAGGCACCCCGGCGTAAAACCGCACGTGGCTTTCTCCCGTTACGGCCGGGTTGTGCGCGAACCGCGGATCGCGGGTCGCATCCTGTACGAAAATTGGTTCCTCATGGTCGACCACGTAACGGCAGAACGTATCTTCGAGCGGAACCTCGTCCGCCGCCAGCCCAGAACATGCCTTGTACCATTGCCGATGCGCGTCGATGAGGGACACAAGGCCGATCTCGACCGCGAAGATCTCCTTGATCAGCCGCACGATGCGCTCGAAACCTTCGTCCTTCGGGGTATCGAGGAGGTCAAGCTGCTCCAGCGCCGCGAGACGCTCGATTTCCCGCTTTTTCGCGTCCAAGCACGACGTCCCGAAAGCCCTCACAACCACCATGCAGCATCGCTCCTAGCCCAGCTGAGATAGCATGCGTCTCATACATTCGTGAAGAAATTCAATACCGCTTTCCCCATCACATTATCGATGGCTTGTCAGAGTGGGACGGGAGATGCAGGCCTCCCTGCTTGCCGTCTGGGGGCGCCATAGCCTAGCCAGATTAACGCGAGACGCCCGGGTCCTTTCACGCTATGAAGGGGACCCTAGATCCCGCCTGTCAGATACCGAGGTTTCCAGATGGCTTTGAAAGTCCTTTTCATTGGCGGCACCGGCCAAATCTCTTACCCATGCGTCGAGCGCGCCGTTGCCGAGGGTCATGATGTCAGCGTTTTCAACCGCGGCCTGAGACAAGACCCTTTGCCTGCAGGCGTGACCTCGATCGTGGGTGAACTTGGATCGACCGCCTACGCGGATCTCGCCAGGGCCAACTTTGACGTCGTATGCCAGTTCATCGCCTTCACGCCCGACCAGATTACGCGCGACATCGAGGTGTTTACGGGGCAATGCGGTCAGTACATTTTCATCTCCTCGGCCTCGGTCTATGAGAAGCCGCCACGTCACTATGTGATTACCGAGAAGACACCGGCGATCAATCCGTACTGGCCCTACAGCCAGGCCAAGATTGCCTGCGAGGAACTGCTCAAGAAATCCGAGAACCTGGCCTGGACGATCGTCCGCCCCAGCCACACGGTACGCACCGGTGTGCCGATGATGTTGGGCGATAGCGACATCATGGCAAGGCGCATGCTGGACGGCGAGCCCACCATCGTGGCAGGCGACGGCCACACGCCCTGGACACTGACCCGCTCGGTCGATTTCGCAGTGCCTTTCGTCAGGCTTTTCGGCAAGAAGGCGGCGCTTCGCGATGTTTTCCACATCACCTCCGACCGCGCGCATATCTGGAACGATATCCAAAGGGCGATCGGCAGATTGCTCGGCGTCGAGGCCAAGATCGTTCACGTGCCGACCGACACCCTGATCAAGTATAATCCGGCCTGGGAAGGTCCCTTGATCGGCGACAAGGCCTGGACTGCGATCTTCGACAATTCGAAGGTCAAGCAGGTCGCAGGTGACTTCACCTGTGCTGAAAGCCTGGATGAGATCCTCGCCGAGCCCATCATGCATCTGAAGCAGCGCCTCGCCAAAAATCGTCCACCGAAGGGTGAACTCGATGCTCTGGTCGACAAGATCTGCGCCGCGCAGAGCGCTCTCGGCTAGGCCTGTCGTCCAACCGCATCCCTAACTGGCGCATTGGAGGGCAGGCTGCAGCATCAGCGCAGCGGCCGCTTCACCGCCGTGTTGCTCTCGTAATCCGCCGCCATCCGCATTTCGCGGATCGGGCGCACGAGGTCGATGGAGCGCTGGTAGTCTGGATGCGCCTTGTAGGCGGCAAGAGCAGCTTCGTCCTCGAATTCGCCGTAGACAACGAGGTCGACATCGGTGCCTAGCTGGTCGGTCTTGATGTTGGTGCCGATCTCCAGCAGGCGGGCGTGCGGGATCGCCGTCAGGATCGACAGGCCGGCGCGCACCTTTTCCAGTTGGTCCGCGGGCGCTGTGAAGAAGACGATGTGGCGGATCACGCGGAACTCCTGTGAGCGTCTAGCCGAAGACCCGCGCGATAGCACGCAGGAGCCAGGCCTTCAACCGCGCAAGCGCACCTGCCGGCCGTTCGCGACGGATGGCCGCAAGGAAGGTCTTGCCGTAGCCGGCGAGCTTTTCCGCCCGATCCGTACCGTTGACGATGCGGCGCGCATTGACCCAGTCCTCCGTCTTCTCGTTCAGGTGGTCGGCGAGCTTATGAGTGGCGAAAGAGCCCTGGACCATACCTTCGATCAGGATCGAAACGGCGGCGTCCATCTCCATCGCCCGGTCGGGCTCAGCCACGAGATCAATGCCGGTCAGCAAGCTCATCGCCTCGTAATTGCGCTTGTGGGTGAGCTGCACCAGGCCGCGGCCGAGCCAGCACTTGCCCTCCTCGTCTGGCCGCCAGTAAGGCGTCTTCACCCATGAGAGCTTGCCTGACGCATAGGCATTTTCCAGGATCTCAATCGCCCTTGCGTCGGTCGTCGCCAGCGTCTCGCGCACCGGCTGCATCGTATAGGCCGTCTCGTGGTAGGCGGTCGCCATGATGTAGGCGAGCCAGCGCGGATCGGCCTCAGCCATTCGCGCTTCCCAGAAATCGAGAATCGCGGTCATGCCCTCCACCTGCGGCTGATTAAGCGCTCCCTTAAAGAGCGCATGGCGCACAGTGTTGAAAAAGAAGGGCCTGTCGATGTGGATAACCATAATACCAGCCTCAAAAAGTGGTACGGCGTTCTACGCCTCAATCGATTAAAATTAATTCAATCGTTTAAAGTGTTTAAGCGCCTGATTTACACGTAGTTTAAGCCGTGCCAGTGATTAACTCACCGTTAAATCCAGCCTCGGAGGAGAGCATGCAGCAGCCGGCCAACAGCAATCAGCCGACCATTCCCCAGCATGTCGTCGACCAGCTCGAAAACGAGTGGCGTCAAGTTCGCCCGGAGCCGCAGTCGCCACGCCCAGCACAACAGCAACCTCAACGCTAGTCCTCAGACACCCCTCACCCGGGGTTCTCCGTATCCCTCCAGCATCGGTGCCGTCAGCGCCCAGACCAGCGCATCCAGCCGGTCGGGCGAACGGCCGGATGAAAGCCCGTCCGGGCCGAAGTCGCACATCTGGTCTTCCAGCGCGACGAAGCGCCCGGCATGGGCAACGCGCCCCTAGAGTGCGGCAACCGGTTCGGCCCTGAGGTACTTACCGCGCGTCGCGCGCGCGGTCGAGACCGGCAGGCTCTCGTCGATGCTTTTCAGCATCGATGGCGGCCAGAAACACAAAAGCCGGGTCGAACGCCCGGCTTCAGATCCGAAAAGCTTTGCCTCGGCACTCCGCCGCGCCCGCAACTTTCCGACTATGCCAAAACCCTATCAAACGACCGTCACGCCATCAAGGATTATTTTCCTATCAAGTGAAAATTTTCCAAAGCCACCGGACTGCTTGAGTTTTTCTGATTGGTCCACATCCATCAGCATGTGCTAATTTTATCGCCATGAACCAGGAAGAGCTCATTTCCTTTGCGCTCAGCCTGCCGGAGGCGGTCGAGAGCGCGCATCATGGCACGCGCGATTTTCGCGTGCGCAGCAAGATATTCCTGACGGTGCCGGAACAAGACTATTGCGTCGTCCGCCTGACGCCCGACCAGCAACACATGACGCTGGCGGTGGCGCCCGACGACACGGCCGCGGTGCCGGGCGGCTGGGGACTGCGCGGCTCGACCCGGCTTTTCTACGGCAAGGCGAGCGACGAACTCGTGCATGGCCTCGTGCGCAAGTCATGGCAGAACGCCGCGCCAAAAACCCTGCAAAGACAATTCGTTGTCATTCCATCCGGCTAGCTCGAATCAACGATAGCCGGTAGCGTCGGCGGCTTTGCCTGCGTCCATGACCTCGTCCATGTAGCGCCAGCAGTCCGGCCGCGAGCCGTCCACATCGTCAAAGCCGTAGATCTTGGCGAGCCCGCCGCTCGACAGCGACTGGCCGCTCCAGCGGACGCGTTCTGGATCGGCGGCAACGGCTGCCACCGCCCGGCCCGTGAAGCGCGGTGTCTCGGAGATGATGAAATGCGGCTGCACGGACGTCGCGTCGCGCCAGTTCTCCTCTCGCACATTGAAGATATCGAGCATCATTTCCGAGCGCATCCAGCCGGGCGTCAGCGCCACAGCCGTCGCGTCATGCGGCGCAAGATCCTTGGCATGCGCCCAGGCCATGCGGATGACGCCCGTCTTGACGAGGTCATAATAGGGGCAGAGGCGGTAATGCGTGGCGTTGTATTCGGCCGTGCCGTCGGTCAGTTCGACCAGCAGCCCGCCGGGGCGCTCGACCATCAGCGCCAGCGCGAAATGCGCGGTGATCAGATGGGTGTCGATCGCCAGCCGCAGCATGTGCAGCCCCTTGTCGAGCGAGTGCTCCCAGACCGGCTTGTTCCATTCCGTCAGATGTTCGCCGCCCCAGATATCGTTGACCAGGATATCGAGCCGGCCCTGTTCGCGGCGGATCCTTTCGACCAGCACCTCGACTTCCGAAGGCATGGTATGATCGACGCGAACCGCGATCCCCTCGCCGCCCGCAGCGGTTACCATCTCGGCGGTCTCCTCGATCGTCTCCGGGCGGCCATACTCCGATTGCTTCTCCCGCGTCGTGCGGCCGGTAACGTAGACCGTTGCCCCGGCGGCCCCGAGTTCCAAGGCGATCCCGCGACCTGCGCCGCGTGTGCCTCCGGCCACAAGGGCGATCTTTCCTGAAAGGGCTGCTGTCACTTGCTTGTCCTCCACGCTGGACCAGGCGCAATGGGTGTTCGCCATTGCACTTGAATATAAACGAACGTTCGTTCATATTCGTCGCGAACACAAGAGGAATTTTCATGCCGCGACCCCGTACGCTTTCCGACGAACAGCTTCTCGACATGGTGCTCGGCCTCGTCCATGCGGAAGGTCCTGACGCGGCAAGCTTCGGCACGGTGGCGAAGATCAGCGGCCTTTCCGGCTCGACGCTGGTACAGCGCTTCGGCACCAAGGCTGCAATGCTGCGGGCCTGCCTGCTGCGCGCCTGGGACCGGCTGGACATGGAGACGGCCCGGCAGATCCAGTCTCTTCCCGAGACACCCGAAGGCGCCATCAACCTGCTCGCCGGCCTTTCCAGGGATTACGGCGACGATGCCGCGTCCTACGCTGAAGGCCTGCTGGTACTGCGGGAAGATCTGCGCGACCCGGCCTTGCGTGCTCGTGGGGCTGCCTGGGGAAAGACACTGGCGGCAGCGCTCGACCGATCCCTCGGCGCCCAAGGCAAAACACCGCTCGGACGGCTGATTCTGTCGCAGTGGCAGGGCTGCCTGCTCTGGTGGGGCTTCGAGCCGCAAGGCTCGATCGAAGACTATGTTCGCGCTGAGCTGAGAGAATTCCTTGAGACGGTCGCTCAGCCAGCGACTACTTAGCCGCCTCCGGCTGCTGGGCCTGCACCTCGTCGCCCACTGTCAGCGGCCAATCCACCACATAATCCTCAAAGTCGTCGACCTTGACCTCGGTTTCGTCGATCGTCCGGCCGCGCGCCGAAATGCCGGCGGCATGCACAGTCTCGGGATCGCCAGAAACCAGGGGATGCCACCAGTAAAGATCGCGCCCCTCGTTGATCAGCCGGTAGCCGCAGGTCGGCGGCAGCCAAGCGATCTCGTCGACGTTTTCCTTGGAGAGCTGGACGCAATCGGGCACGAAATCCCAGCGGTTCTCGTAGGAGGAACAGCGACAGCTGTGGTCGTCGAGCAGCTTGCAGCGGATCGAGGTGAAGTAGATGTCGCCGCTATCCCACTCCTCGAGCTTGTTGAGACAACAGAGGCCGCAGCCGTCGCATACGCTCTCCCATTCGGTCGTCGTCATCTCGGCGAGCGTCTTCGTCTTCCAGAAGGGTACTTCTTCCATCATTCCGTTCTTGCAACAGCTCCGCGCAAAATCGCGTGAGAGCTTCCATTTCTCTTGTTCTTGTCAGCCAAATCAACCAATGATTCACCAAGCTCCGGTTACTCCGGGGCACTGTCGGCAGATTTGCCATAGTCCGGCGTCAGGTTCCTCCGACGTCGAAGTGACTGATCGGGCGGGAATATAAGACGTGACGGATCCGGACAATCCAGAAAAACGGCCGCGCAAGCAACGCCACCTGCTTTTGAAGATCGACTCGTGGATCGATTCGACCATCTGGAATGCCGGTTTTCGCTCGGCCGAAATCTGGGAAGACATCACCATCTTCTTCCGCCGCTTCCGCGTTCGCGGCTGGAAGCGCATTGTCTTCGAACTGGCCGGCGAAGGCCTGACATGGGGTTCCGTCGGCGCCGTCCTGATGCTCGCCCTCGCCCAGCCTGCCTTTGAAGCTACCAAGGAAGATTGGCGCAATCGCGGCGACTACGCCGTCACCTTCCTGGATCGCTATGGCAACGTCATCGGCCATCGCGGCGTCATCCACCAGAACTCCGTGCCTATCGACGAACTGCCCGACGCGCTGATCAAATCAGTGCTTGCGACCGAGGACCGGCGCTTCTTCGATCACTTCGGCATCGACGTCATCGGTCTCTTCCGCGCGCTTGTTACCAACGCCCAGGCCGGCGAAGTTGTACAGGGCGGCTCGACATTGACGCAGCAGCTCGCCAAGAACCTGTTCCTTTCCAACGAACGCTCGATCGACCGAAAAATTACGGAAGCCTTCCTGGCGCTGTGGCTCGAAGCCAACCTCTCCAAGAAGGAAATCCTCTCCACCTATCTCGACCGCGCCTACATGGGCGGTGGCACCTTCGGCGCTGCCGCAGCGGCGCAGTTCTATTTCGGCAAGAGCATCACCGACGTCAATCTGGCTGAATCCGCAATGCTCGCCGGCCTGTTCAAGGCGCCGGCGAAATATGCGCCGCACGTCAACCTGCCGGCGGCGCGCGGTCGCGCCAACGAGGTGCTGACCAACCTTGTGCAAAGCGGCCTGATGACCGAGGGCCAGGTGATCGCCGCCCGGCGTAATCCGGCGACGGTCGTCGACCGCAACCAGGTGGAATCACCCGATTTCTTCCTCGACTGGGCTTTTGACGAGGTCATGCGCCTGTCGCCGCGCTTCCCCCAGCATTCGCTCGTCGTCAGGACCACGATCGACATGGGGCTGCAGAGCGCGGCCGACGATTCAGTGGAAACGTCGCTGCGCGAATATGGCGAGCGCTATCACGCCAAACAGGGCGCGATGGTGGTGATCGAAAACGGCGGCGCGGTGCGGGCCATGGTCGGCGGCCGGGATTACGGCGAAAGCCAGTTCAACCGTGCCACCAAGGCGCTGCGGCAGCCGGGTTCATCCTTCAAGGTCTACACCTATTCGGTGGCGATGGAGAGCGGCATGACGCCCGATACCATCGTCGTCGACGCGCCGATCTACTGGGGCAACTGGGCCCCTCGCAACTACGCCAATAAGTACGCCGGCCGCGTCACCATTGCGACTGCCATCGCCCAGTCGATCAACACCATTCCAGTGCGCCTTGCCAAGGAAAAGCTCGGCATCCAGCCGATCCGGGCCATGGCGAAGAACCTCGGCGTCGAGTCGCCCGTGCGCGACGACGTGACGATCCCGATCGGCACCTCCGAGGTGACGGTGCTCGACCAGGCGACCGCCTATGCCGTCTTCCCGGCAGGTGGCTACCAGTCGCGCCGTCACGGCATCACGCAGGTCCTCGATTACGGCGGCGACGTCCTCTACGACTTCGACCGTGACGAGCCGCCCGCCAAGCGGGTGCTCTCCGAGAAGGCCGACACCTACATGAACCAGATGCTGTCCCGCGTCCCCTATGTCGGAACGGCGCGAAAGGCAGCGCTCGACAACGGCATTCTGACGGCCGGCAAGACGGGCACGACGCAGGCGTACCGCGACGCCTGGTTCATCGGCTACACCGGCAACTACACGTGCGCCGTCTGGTTTGGCAACGACGACTATACCTCGACCAACGAGATGACCGGCGGCTCGCTGCCGGCCATGACCTTCAAGCGTGCCATGGACTATGCGCACCAGGGCATCACGCTTCGACAGATCCCCGGCACGCAGCCGCTGCCGCCCGACAAGACGGCAAAAACGGTCGCCGCCGCCAAGCCGGCGGAGGGCAGCCCGCCGCCCCTCGTCCGCCCCCGGATGCTCTCGGTCGAGTCCACGCACATTCTCAAGGACCTTGGCCAGGCGCTGAAGGCGGCGCCCCCGCTTGCCGCGCAAAAGGTGGCGAGCGCCGACTAAGGGCATCAGCAGCAACTGCTTCGTAGAGCGAGGGAGGCCGATCATGTCACGCATCGTCATCATCGGAGGGAGTGGCCACGTCGGAAGCTATCTGGTGCCAGCGCTTGTCGAGCGAGGCCATCAGGTCGTCAATGTGAGCCGTGGCACAGCGAAACCCTATCGCCCCCACTACGCATGGGGTGAGATCGAGAACGTCGCGCTCGATCGCGCGGCCGAGGAGAAAGCCGGCCGGTTCGGCGCCAAGATCGCAGATCTAAGGCCTGATATCGTCGTCGATATGATATCGTTCGACCTATCCAGTACACGGCACGTGGTGGAGGCCCTCCGAGGAAAGGTTGGCCATTACCTGTTCTGTAGCTCGATCTGGGTCTATGGCCGCCTTTTTGCGATCCCCTCGACCGAGACCGATCCGCCCAATCCGATAGACGCCTACGGGAGGGGCAAGGCCGAGTGCGAAGCCTGGCTGACGCGGGAGGCGCACGTCACCGGCTTTCCCGCGACCTGTTTCCGTCCTGGCCATATCGTCGGCGAAGGCTGGAATCCGATCAACCCGATCGGAAACGCGGATCCGGAAGTCTTTTCGCTGATTGCCCGTGGCGATGAACTCGTCTTGCCGAACCTCGGACTTGAAATGGTCCATCACGTCCATGCTGATGACGTGGCTCGCTGGATCATGTGTGCGATCGAGAACCGGTCGGCTTCAATCGGGGAAGTCTTCAACACGGTATCGGAACAAGCGGTGACCCTGCGGGGCTACGCGGAAACGGCATATCGCTGGTTCGGAAAGGAGCCGCGCATCGCTTACAAGCCCTTTGAAGAATGGCTTGCCGATCTCGGCGAGTATGCCGAAAGCAGTCGTGGGCACGTGATCCGAAGCTCGTGCCACTCAATTGAAAAGAGCCGAAACCGCCTGGGCTACAAACCGCGGTACACGAGCTTGGAGGCAGTGCACGAATCTGTGCGGGCGCTGATAGCTTCCGGAAAAGTCGTCGCGGCGGGCGCCGATCCTTGAAAATCGCTTGATGCCAAAAGTCTGGACGCTGATCCAGCTATCGAAAATCGACATCGGCCTTTCGAATGGTCCAGCGTTGATCCGTTTTGGCCGGGATATGCCGCCGATACCGCCCTGCACCATTCCGCCTAGCTAGAATCAGTGGTAACCCTTTCAACTGATTTGTTTCTCAAGGGCGCATAGTGTTTCGGTTTCCTCTCTTCATAGCGATGACTCTGATTATCGCCTTTGGTGGCGGGATCATGATTTCGCTCTACGCGCTGGATGCGACGGCCGGCTTCGGCGCGATCAAGCTCGGCGCCTGGGAAGCCTTCCCCGAGCTACAAACCGAAAGCGCGGACCCCTATGCGAAATCGCACCGGGCGCGTGCCGGACGCCTGCTTTACGGAAACGCCGAAGGCCTGATGTTTACCGCCAAGGTCGATGACGCCGGCGACCGGCTGAATGCCGGCTGCAGCTACCGTATCACGGGGCAGACGCCGCCCGCCCGCATCTGGACGCTGTTTACCGCAGACAACAGCGGCAATCCTGCCTCGCTGCGACCGGGGCTTCCCGGCGCGCTGAATTCCTGGACGGTGCTGCGGCAGCCCGACAGCAGCTTCACGATCGACATTTCCGCGCACGCCCGACCGGGAAACTGGCTAGCGCTGCCGGCGGCGGGTACCTTCCAACTCGTCCTGACCCTCTTCGATACCCCGACAGCCGGCAGCTCCGGCGTTATCGACCTTGCGATGCCGAAGCTTCAGAAAACCGGATGCGGCGATGCTTAGGATCCTGTTTGCCATCCTCGCGGGACTTTTCGGGGCGGCACTCTTGCACCTCGTCATCATTCTTTCGCTGCCGCACTTTACCGGCAAGGACGCCGCCACCCGCGTCGCCTCCGAGGGCGATCTCGACAAGTTCTACCTGCTTGGGTCGACGGACGATGCCGCGGGACTTTCCAACGATGACCCTTTTGTCCGCACTGCTGTCTGCTCGTTCGACATTGAGGAAAATCCAATCCGCCTGACGGCCAAGGGCAATGTGCCGTTCTGGTCTGTCGCGCTCTATGACGAGGCTTCGAACGAGGTCTTCAGCATGAACGACAGAACGTCTGTGGGGGGAGCGCTCGACATTCTGGTCGGAACGCCGATCCAGTTGACAGAGCTTCGCAAGGCTTTGCCGCCTGACCTGCAGAAAACCATTCTCGTGGAAAGTACGCGTTCGGAAGGCTATGTGGTGTTGAGGACATTGGCGCCCCAGGCGAGCTTCGACGCAGCCGCGCGGAACTTCCTCGCGGAGGCCGGCTGCGACGAATATGCCGGCCCCTCGGATTGAAGCAATAAGTCTATTTCTTTGCCCGCGAAATGCGAGGCGCCGGGGAACGCTTCGAGCTTTCCGTCAGGCGCTCGTAACGCACGCCCGTGAAAAGGAGGATCTGTGCCTCGACTGGTTTCCTGCCCTTGCGGCGTTGCGTCTGAGACAGACGGTCCGCCAATGCGACGACTATTGCCATTCTCGTCTCCATGCACGGCCCGAGACGGATGAACTGCGGAATCTCACCCTGCCCGCCTATGCGAGCCAGCGCGTCCTGTAGAACCCGAAACCGGGCTCCGAGGCATTCGCGCCTTTCTCACGGCACCTGTTTGAAATACCGTGATGTGAAACCGGACGACCGAAGCACTCGATCGCCGTTCATACCCGAATTGAGACATATGACAGTTAACAGATCGTTAATTTCATGCCTGGACGTTAGCTATTTGCACGACGTCTTATAAACGCGCTGAGTCCCCATTTGGTTTCAAACTTCTCATAAGAAGTTTCAATCGACAATGTCGCAACGATATTAGCATTAATTCATATACTTAACGGAGGTTGTGTCGGCGATGGCGGCCCCATCACAGCTCCGTGGTTTCTCGTCACAAAAATATCAATTGCGATCCTCACCAATACCGGTAAAGTTGTGTCATCGGCCACGGGTCCGTGGCCAGGCGGCGGGGCGCCGTCTTCCGCTTATTGCGGACAGGGAGGGGTTAAAATGTCTTTGTTTATCGGTTCGACATTCTCTCCTGAGGACCTTGACGTGCTGCGCGATGCCCTCGATGCGTGGTGTGCGGAAAAGCGGATCGACATCAAGAGCGCCGAAGCCCAGATGGCAGCGTCCGCTGCGCTTGACCTCTATCAGTCCGGGAACAATAGCGCCGAGAGGCTTTTGACGGCGCTGCGCGGACACAAAGGGCTTTAGTCACTCCGTCCCGCGGTCGTCATACGGTGAAGCCTTTCGGTACAAATTGAATAAAGTCTTTAGCAAGCGTTAACCCTGCCCATGTAGGATTTGTTCATAACCTATGTGGGGTAAGGGGCGTCCCTTCGCGTCCAGTCCTGCGACATCCCTTTTTGCGTTTCCAGGGTGTGTTCTTGTGCGTGACCGGTTCCGAGACCTAGAGGCCCCATCCGCCAGCCGGAAGAAGGACGTGGTTCTCATGGCGACCGTCAGCAGCTTCGAGGGATTGCAGCCGCCAACCCGCTCCGAACTGCGCCAATTCGCCGAACTCTTCACGCCGCTGTTCCAGGCCTCCTCTCTCGAGGCAAAGCGTCAGGCCGTGGCAGCCCTTTCCCAATGCCCGCAGATTCCACCCGCCGTCGCGCTTTTCGTCGGCTGCCAGTCGATCGACATTGCAGCGCCGTTCCTCACCTCCTCGCCGGCGATCGACGACGAGACCTTGATCACGATTGCGCGCACCCAGGGCAGCGCACACATGAAGGCGATCGTCAGCCGGGATGCGCTTTCCCCGCGGGTCATCGACGCGCTGGTCGGCCTGCGTCAGGCGGAACAGCGGCTGGCAGCTCCGGCTGAGGTCGAAACCGGCATCGTACCATCCGAACCGCCGGTTCCGGCTTCCCTCGAGGAAGCCGAGGCTGCAGCGCGCCGCGCGAGTGAAGAGGAGATACGCAATAGAATCAGGGAGTTGGCACGTCATGTCAGCCGCCCGGAAGGCGATCGCCTCGGGCTGCGTAACCTGTCGCCGATCCAGGCCGCACTCCTCGTCCGCTTTGCCCGCAATCGCGAAGCGGCGCTCTTTGCAAAGGCGCTTGCCAGCGGGCTTTCGGCAAGCCGCTGGCTTGCAGAGCGCATTATGCTCGATATCTCCGGTCAGCAACTGGCGACCACGCTCATCAGTCTCGGCCTGGACTTCCGCGACGCCGTCTTTGTGCTCGAAAAGCTCTACCCGCACCTCGCGGAACCGCAGCATGGCGTCACGCGCGCATGGATGGTGCTGGACAGTCTCGATCTGGAAGAGTGCAACGCCCGCGTCGACGCCTGGCGCCGCGCCGACAGCTATACCTACCTGCCCGAAAAAACAGAAACGGCGCAAGCCGCCCATGAGGAACCGCCCGCCCAGGACAGGCGCATCATCCGTACACGCTGACTTTGACTAGAGCGGGTTCTCGCGCCCGTCGCCAAGCGGAACGATATCCCCGAGCTCATCGGCTTCAAGCTCGACGATCCAGAGGTCCGGGTCGAACTTCCGCTCACGCTCGAGCATTTCCCTGACCCGATCAGGCTCTTCGCGCGTCAGCCGTTGCTCGAATAGGCGCTCCCCGCTCGTCTCGTCGTCGAAGAGGCTTTGCGGCGCTGGGCCGTAGAGCGTCTCAAGACCATCGCGGAAGTGCTGGCGAATGAAGATGGCGCCCGCCTCGTCGGCACCCTTTGCCTCGACAGCGGCAAAGTCACCTTTGGCAAAAACCCGGCGCAGGAGGGCGGAGACGAAAATATCGGTGCGTAATCTCATCGGCGAGCTATAGCAGACAAACGGCAAGCGGCAATGCTTGGCATTGCCGGGCTTCAGAGCGCGCCGATCTCCTTGAGCTTCTTCAAGACCGCTTCGCTCGGCTCGCCATTCTCGGGAAGGTTGTAGTGCTTCTGGAAGTGGCGAATGGCGGTGCGGGTCTGTTCTCCCGGCACACCGTCAACGCCGACATTGGCGTAGGCCATGTTGCTGAGGCCCTTCTGGATCTTCAGGACGAGATCCACAGTCGACAACTCCGCGGATGGTGCGGCTTTCTTTGCAAGTGTCGGCGCGGTCTTCACACTCTTTTCGGCGCTGCGGATGGCGGCGGCGACAGGATCCTCGGCGGATGCCTTCGAGGTGATGTCTTCGCGCGGCTTTTCCAGCGGGATCGCCGAGGGGCCGACCGAGTCGGTTCTGAGCGCTGCCAGCACATCTGGCGTTGCGTCGCCCGTCTGCGGCATGCCCACGGTTTCTTCGAAGAAGAGGATCGCCGCACTGGTGCGCGGGCCGATGACCCCATCCGGAGTGCCGTTGTAAAGGCCACGCCGGACCAGTTCGGTCTGGATGTCCATGACGATCTGGCTCGGCTGCTGCCCGCCGGGAGCGACTGGCGGCGTCGCATTGGTCTGCGTGACGTCGGCCTCGTCCTGCCGCTGGATCTTGAAGGTGGTGACATTCCCGCTTTGCTCCTCGATGACCGGGCGACCGCCGAGCACGTTCGGAAAGAGCGGATCGCGGGTGCGCAGGAACGGGTGCGGATGTGCCCCTGGCTGATACCAGAGCGCGTTTGCGGCGACGAAGCTGAAGATGACAAGGAAGGCTGCCGTACCGCCGGCAACCGACGGGTTGCGGCCGATCACGCCGCCGAGCACGCTTGCGCCCTGCAGCCCGATACCGCCGACCATGGTTGCCCCTGTGAGAAGGAGGCTCGGCCGTTTCTGTCGGCCTCTCCGTCCCTTAGGCGATTTTCGCTTGCTCGCGGCCATCGAAAAGCCCCTCTTCCAAAACGCCCGCTAGCGCCGGCACAGCCTTCAGTCGCGGCGGAAACTCGACAAGATCGTTGCGGGCAGTACCCACAGCCGGAATGCCAGAGCCATCCGCTGCAATGGAAATCGTAATGATCGTACCGGCGCCCGGCGTGCTGGCGATTGCGAAGTCGCCGCCATGCAGCGCCACCAAGCCCTTCACCAACGACAGGCCGAGTCCCGTTCCCTCGAATCGGCGGCTATAGTCGTTCTGGATCTGGACAAAAGGTTGGCCGAGCGTTTCCAGCTTGTCGCCGGGAATGCCGATGCCGGTGTCGCTCACGCAGAGGTTCAGAACGCCGTCGCGCATCGACGCGTCGATCGAGATCGCACCGCCCGCATCGGTGAATTTCACGGCATTGCCAACCAGATTGATCAGGATCTGCTGGATCGCGCGCTGATCGGCCACGACCTCGTCGAGATCGCGCTGCACTCGGCTTGTCAGCGATACACCCTTGGACTTCGCCTGCAGCGCCAGCATGGCCTCGCAGGAACGAACGACGGATGCAATGTCGAAGGGTTCGAGGCAAAGCTCGTAGCGCCCCGCTTCGATCTTGCTCATGTCGAGCATGGTGTTGACGACGGAGAGCAGGTGCGCGCCGGATTCCCTGACAAGGCCGACATATTCCCGCTGGCGGTCGTTTTCGAGCTTGCCGAAATACTCGCCGAGCAGGATGTCGGAGAAGCCGAGGATGGCGTTGAGTGGCGTGCGCAATTCGTGGCTGACGGCGGCAAGGAACCGCGATTTTGCATCGTTTGCCGAGCGGGCGTCGGCGGCGCGGTTCTGCGCCTCCTGCCGTAACTGCTGCTCCACCGAGACATCGCGTAGCTGGGCAATCACGCTGAAGAGCGTGCCGTCGCCGTCCTGCCGCGCGGTCATATCCATACGCAGGTAGGCAAACTGCCTGTTGTCACGCGAAACCGAAGGGCGCTCCAGCCGCAGATCGACCGCGGCAGTCGCCTCACCCTGGCGAAGCTGATCCAGCGCCTGCAGGAAAAGGATGCGGTCAGAGACATGTATCTGATCGACAAAGCCCTTGCCGATCGGATCACGCATCCAGGCGAGATATTCGCGCTTGTCACGACCGCCGACGGCAGTGACGTTGCCCTGCGGATCCAGGAAGAAGGCGAGACCGGCGGTTGCTTCCATGAAAAAGTCTTCGGCGACAGGCGCGGCAATCGGCGCTGTTGCCGTACCCTGACGCGACAGGGCAATGCTGCCCACCGCAGAAAACAGGAAGGCCGCGCAGACGGTTGCGACACCGACGGGTAGCGCAATGGCAGGACTGGTCACAGAAGAGAGCCCAACTGGGACCGCGACGAGAGCCGCCGACGAAAGCAGCGCCAAGCGGCGCAGGATCATCAATTCACGCTGGCGCACCGCTGTGCCCCCTCCTGTCCGGGAGAGCCAGCTTTCCACCGCCCGGTCCACGAGGGCTGCCGCCCGCTCTGCGATCTTACTCATTACACGCACGCAATACCCGCCCAAAAAAGGCTTTTTACCAAGGCCGACAATAGGCCTTGGGCGCTTAAGGAAAGGATAAGGGAAAAGCCGCCTCCACACCGCAGAAGAGCGAAATGTCCCGTTTTTGGACATATGGAAGCGGCTTTGTTTTTTACGGTTAACGGGCGGTAAGCGACGGATTTCGCTCACATTTCAGCTTGCTGTTAACCTTTGTGGCAGCTCTGCCGCAAGGTTTGCCTGCAATTACAGGAGGAGGCCGATGACATGCTTAACAGCGGTCGCTACAATTTGACCGAAATGCGGTGCAAATCCCGTTCATTAAAATTCGAACTAAATTTGAGGCAAATGCCGACGAGTTTTGAAAGCTGGCATTCGCAACTCTGCTCTAAGGTCAAAGCACACCGGAAGACCGGACCGATTCGGCGGTAAGACCGAACGGGAAAACAGGATGGCAACGACGATGTGGTTTCTGATCAAAGGATCATTCTGGTTCGGGCTTGTGCTCGTGTTGCTGTCGTTCTTCAGCGGCGAGAGCTCGACCAGCTCGCAGCCGACATTGCAGTTTTCCGACGCCTTTGTCGCGGCGACAGGCGCCTATGACTACGTGACAGGCATGTGCGGCGAGAAGCCGGAGGTCTGCGTCAAGGGTGCGGAGACCATGGCCGCGCTCGGCCACCGGGCCCGCGAAGGCGCCCGTGTCGCCTATGAGCTGCTGGACAGCCGTTTCGGTGACGACAACGCCGCCAAGCCTGCTGTCGCACCCAATGCGCCGATCGCTCCCGTCGCGGCACTTGCGCCCTCCCATGCCGAGGCTCAGGCCGAGGCACAGGAGCGCACCGCAGCGCTGAACCAGCCGATACCCTATCGCCCGCCGGTTGACGACGGCGATGAAAGCCTTTCCGACACCGTGACGACGGGCACCATTCCGCTGCCGACGCCGCGTCCGGCCACCTGAGAATTCCGCGGGATTTCCCGCAACCAAGCTTGCACCGGCGATCCGCAAGCCGCGGAATGTCCCATGCCTGACGTGCCTGCCCTGTTTATTTCCAGCTTTTGCTGCGCCGCGAGGATGCCCATCCTCCGCGGCGTTTCTTTTTAATGGTTCAAATCTGGCCGCGTTTCACCTATATGAAACCTGATAACGAAAGGCCACAATACATGACGTCCCTCGAGCAGATCATTGACGACTTCTCCTTCCTCGACGACTGGGAAGATCGCTATCGCTATGTGATCGAGCTCGGAAAGGCGCTTCCGGACCTTCCCGACGACAAGAAGACATCGGCCAACAAGGTGATGGGCTGCGCCAGCCAGGTCTGGCTCGTAACGCACACCGCGGGGGATCCGGACAATCCCGTCATGACCTTCGAGGGCGACTCCGACGCGCATATCGTGCGCGGGCTCGTGGCCATCGTTCTTGCAACCTATTCCGGCAAGACGGCATCGGAGATCGCGGCCCTCGACGCCTTCGACGTATTCTCGAAGATCGGCCTCGTCGAGCATCTCTCCTCGCAGCGCGCCAACGGCCTGCGCTCGATGGTCAACCGCATCCGCGAGGAAGCCCGCGTACGCGCTGTGGCCTAAGCAACCACCCGCCTCATCACGAATAGAGTTCGGGCCTGTAGCCCTGCGCACCCCAATGCTCCACGCGCGATCGGCGCGCGGGCGCCGGCGGATTGTAATGCCGGGAGAGCGCCATCAGGGCCGTGCGCAGCATCAGTTTGGCCGCTTCCCCCTTTCTTCCCCGGCCAAATCGGCATAGGGGGCGATCATATTTGATCGCTCCCCTGCCACACCACCCGGCATGCGGGTCCGCACCGGGCGGTTCGAGGGATTGAGGTTATGCGAGTCTGGGCATTCCGAGTTGGTCGGCCCATCTGATGGTGAGAACGGCGTTGATGAGCTTGCCGCTGTTGCGCCACCAGCGGCGGGCGTTTGCCGCCACCTGTAGGGCCACATCGGGTTTTGCCCCCCCGAACCGTCAGTTCCCGGAAGATAGTCCTGCTGTGCTTCCATTGCTTGAGCTGGATAGCCCTCAAACGGTGACGCATCCATTCGTCCAGCCTTTGCCAGACCCGAGATGTTTGCGCCAGCCGGAAGTAGGCTTTCCATCCGCACACGAAGATACGCAGCCGTTCTGCCACCGCTTTCAGGGATCGACCCGTCACGCGCGGTGTCAGTTCGCGAATGCGCTCCTTGAACGCCTTG
>NZ_KB897869.1:0-34995 GCF_000377185.1 Rhizobium sp. 42MFCr.1 | reverse complement strand
GGACAGCTCTGAAGGACATGGCCGCTGAGGGCCAAACCGACAATTCGGATTGCGCCGCGTTGCCTTCCTTCAACCCGGTGAGGATACCGCATGCTCAACCCCTCTTGACGGATGGAATGCGATTATACAACCGAGCGCTACTTCAATGAGAAGTTCGCCGAATACGACCTCACCGCCAACATTGCCTTCAGCTGCGATGACACCTATGCGCTGGTGTCGCTAGTCTCTGCCGGGCTTGGCATCGGCTTTGCCCCGGAGTGGACGCTTGATCTTCCCAATCGCGGCTTCGAGCTGAAGAAGGTAAGCGGGATCGACTTTAGGATCGGGCTTGGCATTGCCTGGAACAGAGAAGATCCAACCGCTGGCCGTGATGATATCGTCGATATTGCGAGGTCGCTGGCAAGGGCAGGGCGGCAATAGTTGTTCACAGTTGGCGCGGCCAGGAACAGCTATTACCTGCCGGTGCCGCGGCTGAGCCGCCCATGCCTTCCTGTCTGTCGATTTTCGGGCTTTCACCCACACCATCCCGTAGCGGCTGTCCTGTCTACCGCTGCCGTTCTGGCCATTCGAGTCTGGACGGGCGATCCAAACCACGGCTCAATAGCCATTGGAACAGGTCGCGGCCTCTATTGGGTCTGGCCTACTGCCAGTGGCGCGCCCTCGCGACCCACAGAGGGCAATCCTCCCCGCTGGGTCAGTATGCCTTCGTCAAGCAGTTGGAGAGGAGGTGGCGCGGTGCGCGAACCCTCCCACCGCTCAGCGCAGATTTATGGGCGACCTGTTGGCCGCTCGTGCGATGCCTCGATAACGATCGGCACATCACCGCCGTGCATCGACATGTCTTTGGCTGCCCGCAGATCGTCGGTGTCGTGGCCCTCGTCAAACTCATCAAGGACTAGCCGAAGGATCGTTGCGGCTTCCTTTTTCTTTCCCAGGTCCGCTTCGAGTGCAGCGAGATCGCACGAGGCGCGCAGTTCCCAACCGCGTGCGCACATCTTTCGGCTGGCGGCGATGGCACCTGCAATGCAATGGCGTGCCTCATCCGAAGCGGAAATCGCCCCCAAAAGGTTCCCCTTTATTCGAAGAAGTTCCGGGCCGTAGCAGAAGTCCCCTTTGGTTTCCACCGATTGGATGGCTTTCTCGACCCGCTCCAACCCTTCGTCGACTTTGCCGAGCGCCGCCAACCCTTTTATCAGCGAGATTTCAAGCATCGTGGTGAAGACCTCATAGGTGGAGGCATGCAGTCGTTCGATGCATCGGCGGAGGCTGTCGACGCCTGCGCTGGGGTCTCCCCGGCGGATAGCTATTTCCGCCTCGAAGCCTCTCGCTACTGACACGTATGGCGAGAGCGAGTGCAGCCCGGCACGCGAAATCAGCCAATCAATGTGCTCTTGTGCACTCTCCAGGTCGCCGCGCCAGAGGAAAACGGCGATGCCACCGAGCAGCGCGATGCAAAGTGTCAACGAATGATCCGCCTCCGCCGCTTCCTTGATCGCTTGCCGCGCCTGGACTGCCGCCTGGTCAGGGAAGCCTTGAAGCCAGAGATTCCTGGCAAGGATTCCGCCTGCTAGCCCGCGTCCCTGGAAACCGACATAGCTTCCCGGCGCGCGGCTGGGAAGCGGATCGCTCGCTAACGCAGCCTCCAGTTCGAGCCTGGCACGGCCAAGTTCGCCGCCGAAGTGCAATGAATTGCCCAGAAAGAAGTGCCCAAGCGAAATCGCGGACGGCTCTTCGGTCGCCTCAGCGACGGAAGAACAGCGATAGGCACACTGGAGCGCCGATTTGAAATCTCCCGTTCGCAGATGAAACATGTTCAATGGGCCGAGGACCTTCAGCTGATCGACCGCATTCCCTCGACCTTCGGCAATCTCCAGACCCCTCGTGAGCGCAGGGAGCGCGTCATGGCCGCCGTGGAGATACATGCGGGAGATTCCAAGGCCAGCCTGAAGATGCATCTCCTCAGGGCTTCCTCGATGATGGTCGCCCATTGCAGAAAGAGCGCGTTCGGACCAGCGCTGGCATTCCGGAAAGAGCGACATCGCCTGAAATACCGGAACAGCCGCGGCAGCCAAGCCGATACCGACATCGACATTGCCGCTGTCGCCGAACGCCCATTCCAGGGCCGCCCGGACGTTATTGATGCCAAGGAAATAGGGCAGCCGTTCGGGGCCGCTCGAGAGCCTTGGCCAGTCCGGGCCAAACTGCTCCAGCCAACGTCGGTAGTACGAGGCGTGGCTGGCAGCCAGGTCGGCAAGATCATCTTCAATCTGGCTATTGAGTGCGTAGGCGCGCGTTGTGTCGAGCAAGCGATAGCGCATCATCGCGCCGAACGAGTTCGCGCTCAGCAGCGACTTCGCAACAAGGCTGTCGATGGCACCAAAGAGTACAGGCCGGTCAAGAGACGGTGTTGCGATCACCTCCCAGGCGGCATCAAGCGTGAAATCGCCAACGAAGATGGCCAGTCTCCGAAGAACGGTGCGATCGAGGTCGGACAGCAGCCCGAAACTCCAGTCGAGCGTCGCCTGCAGGGTCTTCTGACGTGGCGGCGCGTTGCGCGATCCCACCCATGCCAGGGCAAGATGCTGATCGAGCAGGGCAGCCGTCTGGGAGAGGCCATAGGCCTCGACCCGCCTCGCGGCCAGTTCCAGCGCAAGCGCCATGCCATCGAGTTTTCTGCAAATCGCCGCAATGATGCGAGCATCGTCGTCGGTGAGGGACAACGGCACTCCGCTCGCGGCGATGCGCTCGGCGAACATCTGGGAAGCCGGATAGGAAAGAATTTTCTCGGCAGTCATTTCCGGATCGACCGGTGCGCAGGCCAGCGTGTCGAGCTTGTAGATACTTTCGCCTTCAATCCTGAGGGCTTCGCGGCTCGTGACCAGGATGCGGACGTGCGGCGCGGCATCGATTATGCTTGCCGCAAGGTCTGCTACCGTATCGACCAGATGCTCGCAGGTATCGAACACAAGAAGGATACGCTTATCTCTGAGGTAGGCGAGCAAACTGGGGCGCACGTCATCGGAGCCGACGGGTATTCCGAGCATGGACGCAAGCGCGGGCGAAACGAGCGATGGATCGCTTAGCGTCCCGAAATCAGCAAGCACCGCAGCTCCATCGAACGCTCCCGCCAGTTGATTGGCCAATGCTATTGCGACGGTAGTCTTCCCGACGCCTCCACCTCCCACAATGGAAACGACAGGAAATCTCGACAGCCTCTCGGAAAGGTCAAGGATATCACTCTCACGTCCGACCATACGTTCCAAGCGGTTGGGAAGATTGGCGTGCCTGAATTTCACCGCGTCATCACCGGGGACCAGCGCAGCGGACGAGCCTGAAATCGGGGCAACGAAGCAGTAGCCGCGGCCGGGGATGGTGGTGATGTAGCGTGCACCGTCCTGCCCATCGCCAAGGGCTTTACGCAGCCCGGTCATGTGAAAGCGCAGGTTGCCTTCCTCAACGATGACGTCGGGCCAGACCGCCGACATTAGCTCCTGCTTGGTCAGCAGCGTATTGGGAGCCGAAGCAAGAGCGATCAGTAGGTCCAGCGCCCGCGCGCCAAGTTCGACAGGAACCCCTTCCTTTGCGAGGAGGCGCTGACCCACATTCAGACAAAAAGGGCCGAAGGACAGGTCACCTGCAGCATCGCCTGTCGCCCGCGTCATTTCATGCCCCCTAACCAACTCCACCGTGCTGTTTATACTCCAACCTCTTTTTCGGAGCCACGGTGGCTCAACATCCGGTTTGCACACTTCGGGACTTAGACGAGATTGTAGAAGGCATGGATGTTGCCGTGTGTCGCCCGGCAGTATGGGCATTCAAGCCGAGCAGCTTCAACCAAAGCAGATGCAATTTCCCGATTCAGGCCGGGCAGGTAGATATCCAGGCGAACGCCGACGACGTATCCCTGATCGTCGGAGGATAACTCCACATTGGCATATATCCTGACATCCGCGTGAAGCTTGATCCGCCTGATGTCGGCGACATGTTTCAATGAACTTGCGAAACTCGCCGACCAGGCGATTGCGACAAGCTGCTCCGGGTTCGTGCCTAGCCGATTGCCGGCAGGGTTTGAAAGCCTGATATCGAGAGCCCCGTCCGAACTGCGCGCGAATCCGTTCTCTCGGCTGCCAATCGTTTCTGTCCTGGCAGTATGCACATGTTGCATGATCGTACCCCGGGTGAACGAGGGAGGCGCGCGCATATGCGCGCGCCGGACAAAGGTCAGCCAGACTTCCGCAGACTGCGGAACCCGGCCCGCACTTCATCGACAAAAAGCTTGGGCTGTTCCCAGGCCGCGAAGTGACCGCCCTTTGCCACCTTGTTGTAGTGGACGAGGTTGGGGTAGGCGGCTTCGGCCCACTTGCGCGGCGTCTGGTAAAGCTCGTCCGGGAAGACACTAACCGCGACTGGCACCTTGACGCCCTTGGGCGCAAAGAAAGCGAGCTTGTTTTCCCAATAGAGGCGGGCGGCTGATACGCCTGTGTTGGTGAGCCAGAAAAGCGTGACGTTGTCGAGCACGTCGTCCGGGCTGAGACCTTCCTTCTGACCGTCGAAGGAACGGGCGATCAATTCAAGGCTTCGGGCGTCGTGGTCGAGCATGTAGGTCGCAAGCGCGATCGGCGAGTCGGCCAACCCGGTCAGCGTCTGCGGTCGCGTTCCCATCAGGAAGGCGTAATAGACGTGCTTGTAGAAGAAGACGAGCTGGTCGTAGGAACTCCGCTCCTCGTCCGACAAGCCTTCCGGAGCGGGAGCGCCGGCAAAGGATGCGTTGTTGATCTCCACGGGAATTGCTCCCGGCATGTTCGTATGGATGCCGAGCAGTTCGGGTGGCGCTTGCACGCCGATCATGTCGGTGACCACCGCACCCCAGTCGCCGCCTTGGGCGACAAAGTTCTTGTATCCCAGCCGCCGCATCAGGGTAGTCCAGGCGGCCGCAATGCGTTCCGGCCCCCAACCGGTGGCGTCGGGCTTTCCGGAAAAGCCATAGCCGGGCATGGACGGGATGACGACGTGGAACGCGTCAGAGGCATCGCCCCCATGGGCAGTCGGGTCGGTGAGAGGGCCAATGATCTTCAGTTGCTCGACGATCGAGCCCGGCCAACCATGTGTCACGATCAGCGGCAGCGCGTTTTCATGCTTTGAACGAACGTGGATGAAATGGATATCCAGGCCGTCGATCTGCGTGATGAAGTTCGGATAGCTATTGATCCGGGCCTCGACCTTGCGCCAGTCGTAGTCCTTTTGCCAATGCTGGAGGACCTGCTTGATCGTCTTGAGCGGCACGCCTTGCGAGAAATCGCTTACCGTTTCTTTCTCCGGCAAGCGGGTATGGGCAAGCCGGTAACGCAGATCATCAAGATCGGCTTGCTGAACGTTGACCCGGAACGGGCGGATTGCTTCGGGATCGGTCGACGCGATTGAACGCCCAGGAAACACGTTTGCGATACCGAGCGCGGCGATGCCGGTTGCGGCGGCACCCAAAAGTCTGCGTCGATCGAGGTCGATAATTTCGGTTTTGGTGGTGGTCATGGTCTCTCTCCTCGAGAATGGCGGTTGAGAGTCTGCACCGTTGTGCTGCCCGAAAAGCTACGCCGCGGAGCTGCGAAGCTCACGTTAGGCGTTGTTAATCCTTGTTTGTTGGAGGGCTGCGGCAATCAACGTCTAACAACGCCTAACGTGCGATTTCGGTCGTGCGGAAGTACTTCTGTTGGCAGCACAACGGTGCAGACACTCAACCAACACAGAGGAGTTTCGCCATGACACGCAAGGTTCTGTTCACGGGCAAGACGCACAACACAAACGGCCGCGACGGCGGCGCACGCAGCAGTGATGGCCACCTGGACATCAAGATGACACAGCCTCATCCAGCCGCGGAAAACCTGTTCGGTGCCGCCTGGTCGGCCTGCTACATGGGTGCCATCGAGTATGCGGCATCGCTGAAGCACATCAAGCTTCCGGCCGGCGTCGCGGTTGACGCCGAGATCGACCTGAACCTGGAGGAGGGCTCGTACTTCCTCAGCGCTCGATTGAACGTAAGCGTACCTGGTATCGATCCCGCGGTAGCAACCGAGCTGTTGCATGAGGCCCACAACATCTGCCCGTACTCGAAGGCAACGCATGGCAACGTCGATGTTGTGACAACCCTCATCTAACGGAAGCCCCTGGCCTGGCCTGCCACGATGGCAGGTCAGGCAAGCAAATCTTTGATGTAGGAGGCTTCAATGGACAAGGCATTCCGACACCTCGACGCCAGCAGTGATTTCGGCGAACTGCTGGACACGACAAGCTACTCACCGTTGCCCGACGACTGGCTGATTGGCATCACCGACGTCGTCGATTCAACCTCGGCTATTGCCCGAGGGCAGTTCAAGGATGTCAATTACGCGGGCGCTTCGGCAATTGCGGCGCTGGGCAACGCTTTCGGCAGTTTCGATTTTCCATTCGTGTTTCGCGGTGACGGCGCTGCATTTGCCTTCGATCCCGATGTTCGAGAAACAGCGGTCGGGGTCCTGCGGCGCGTCGCAGGCTACGCCCGCGACCATTTGCAGCTCAAACTCAGGATCGGCCTGGTTGCCGTGAAAGACATCCGTGCTGCCGGAAGCGATGTGAAAGTCGCACGTTACGCCGCGTCGGAGACGGCAACATACGCCATGTTCGCCGGCGGCGGGCTGAACTGGGCCGACCGGGAGATCAAAGCTGGAAATCACGCGCTCCTGCCGTGCGAGGAATACGCAACGCCTGATCTGAGAGGGCTTACTTGCGAGTGGGCACCGATCCCCAGTCGGCGTGGCGATATCCTCTCCCTTCTGGTTGAGCCACAGGACAACATCAGCCCCGAGGCCTTCACCATGCTGGCAAGGCGATTGCTTGCCTTACTCGGTGAAGAGGATGGCTCATCACGTCCCGTTCCCGAGGATGTTGTGATCACCAACTCCGTTGCGGATTACCTCGGCGGCAAGGGGTGGACGGACGTCGTTCTGAATTCCGACTACAGGAGGTACGACGATGTCCTTCGCCTGACCCTGGACTGTATGCCGGAGCAGATCAAGGACGTCGAAGCGCTCCTGACGTCGGCGTACGATCGGGGCGAAGTCTACTTCGGCATGCATCGCCAATCTCATGCGCTGATGACCTGCCTCGTGCCAGTCGGTGCTCGAGGGGCCCATCTGCACTTCCTGGACGGTATGGGGGGCGGCTATACCGCCGCGGCCTCATTGCTCGAGGCACAAAGGCATGCGCATCAACGTTGAAGTGAGCGTCAAAACGTCGGCCTGAATCCGAAAATAACAATATTTACAATTGCTAACAGCTCTCGAACATTAGAGATATTCATGACCCTCGACCGTTTCGCTCCCGCTATTTTTGTATTTCTCTGGTCAACTGGCTGGATCATTGCGAAGTACGCGGCTTTGCACTCCGAACCCTTCTCGTTCCTTGTGATCCGCTACGCGCTTTCGGCGGTTGCCTTCTGCGCTATCTCCGTTTTCATCAGGGCGAAATGGCCCAAGGGCACTTTGGCGTGGCGGGCGGTCTATTCGGGTGTTTTCTTGCACGGCTTCTATCTTGGCGGTGTCTGGTGGGCGGTAGCACACGGGGTGCCGGCCGGCATTTCCGGCATCGTTGCCGCCATGCAGCCTCTTCTCACGGCACTGGCGGCCAGCATCCTCATTGGCGAGCGGCTGCGCCCTTCACAGACGGCCGGCCTGGCACTCGGCTTCGTCGGCATCGCTGTCGCCATTTCGCCGAAGCTCATGCAACCCGATGCGTCCGATCTCCTTCACGCTGGCATTCCGCTCGCCGTTAATCTGGTGGCCATGTTCGCTGTCACCTACGGGACGATTTATCAGAAGAAGCACCTTCAAGCTGGTGACCTGACCGCAATTGCGACGTTGCAATATCTTGGTGCGTTGGCCTTGACCGCTCCCTTCGCGCTCGCCTTCGAGACGTTCCGCTTCGATGGCACATTCGAGACCTACGCCGCTCTGGCCTGGTCGGTACTCGGGATATCGGTGGGAGGTATTGCACTGCTTCTTTATTTGATCCGCCGAGGTCAGGTCTCGCGCGCTGCGTCCCTGATCTATCTCTGCCCGCCTACGGTAGCGGTTCAGGCTCTCATCGCGTTCGGCGAGCCACTTACCCCTCCACTGATCGTTGGCACGGTGATTGTCGCCGCTGGGGTTTACCTTACCAATTGGAAGGCACCCCGAGCCGTGAAGGCATGACTTCTTCCTCCACAAAGTCGGTAGTTGACTAGATACCGCAGGAGATCCAATCTCAGCCTCGATTTCGAAACGGCAGAAAATCCCCAGCGCCCGACTAGATTTTGCCAGGTCCTCACCTCGGTCCGTCAGCCTGAGCCTGCGACTGGTTTCTCAGGTTCGGTGCCTTCAGTATTCGGCCGCCATCCGATGCCCAGCAGAGTCTTTGGCGAAAGAGTGGCCGCTTCGGAGGTCTGGTGGCCGAAGGCGACCTGTTTTCGGCTTCCATCAATTTGTCGAGTTGTTGAATGTGATCGAGGCCAATATCCTCGGAAAGTGTGATGGGTACAACGTCTCAAGCGAAATGGCTGCCGGTAGGCACAATCCAAGCTTGAACAAATCTGGGCGGTAAAGAGATGCCTCTTGCAGGCCGATGTGAGCAAATGAGAAAAGGCCCCAAGAAGCGGGCAGGTGCATGATGAAAATCGGGGCTTTGCCACTGGCCGGTTTGACCAAGATCACTCCCACAAGGCTGGGTGATCATCGCGGATATTTTTCGGAAGTATTCAAGGACGGCTGGTTTCGCGAAAATGTCGCGGACGTGACGTTCGTGCAGGAGAACGAATCTCTTTCTGCGACCGTTGGCATTATACGTGGCCTGCATTTCCAGCTTGATCCGTTCGCTCAAGGAAAGTTGGTGCGCTGCCTCGCCGGCCGTATTTTCGACGTTGCCGTCGACATCCGTCTGGGATCGCCGAGCTATGGCCAATGGTATGGGTGCGAGCTTTCGAACGAAAACGGCGAACAACTGTGGATTCCGACAGGCTTTGCCCACGGCTTTGCGACGCTCGTTCCGGACTGCGTCATTTCCTACAAGGTGACGGCTCCTTACAGCGCTGTCAGCGACCGCGGTCTTTTCTGGAACGATCCGGAGATCGGTATCGAATGGCCTGTGCCGGTCGACAGTGTGGTCCTGTCGGACAAGGATAAGGTACAACCAAAACTGGCGGATTTGCCGCCGTCTTTCAAATACTGATAGGCACCACAACGGATGACGAGCGGAGATAATTCATGCGCATTCTCGTAACCGGCGGAGCGGGCTTTATCGGTTCGGCGCTCGTCAGGCATCTGGTGAAGAAGGTCGGCGCCGAAGTGCTCAACGTCGACAAGCTTACCTATGCCGGCAATCTTGCTTCACTCAAGGAAATCGAAGGCGCGTCGAACTATCGGTTCCTGAAGGCCGACATTTGCGATCTTCCAAAGATGTCGGAGGCGATGAATGGGTTCCAGCCGGACCGGATCATGCATCTTGCCGCCGAAAGCCATGTCGATCGCTCGATCAGTGGTGCTGGCGACTTCGTGCAGACCAATGTCATGGGCACGTTCACCCTGCTGGAAGCGGCACGACGTTATTGGAACGCGCTGCCCGCTGATCGCAAGGAGGCGTTCCGTTTTCTGCATGTTTCGACCGACGAGGTCTACGGATCGCTAGGCGACGAGGGACTGTTCGAGGAGGCTACGGCTTACGATCCGTCATCGCCCTATTCGGCTTCGAAGGCAGCGAGCGACCACCTGGCGATTGCGTGGCATCGTACCTACGGTCTGCCTGTGGTCGTGTCGAACTGCTCGAACAATTACGGACCTTACCACTTCCCGGAAAAACTGATCCCGCTGATCATCCTCAACGCCATGGATGGCAAGCCGCTGCCGGTCTACGGCCAGGGTGTCAACATTCGCGACTGGCTCTACGTCGAGGATCATGCCCGCGCGCTCGACCTGATTGCGTCGCGCGGCCGTCCCGGTGAAAAGTACAATGTCGGCGGCCGTAACGAGCGCCGCAACATCGACGTCGTCACCCGGATCTGCGGGCTGATGGACGAATTGCGCCCACAGGCAAAGGCGCATGCCGAGCTGATCACCTTTGTCACCGACCGGCCCGGCCATGATGCGCGCTACGCTATCGATGCCACAAAGCTGGAAACTGAACTGGGCTGGAAGGCACAGGAAGATTTTGACACCGGCATCGAGCGGACGGTGCGCTGGTACCTGGAGAACGAGTGGTGGTGGCAGCCATTGCGGCAGCGCGTCTATTCAGGCGAGCGTCTTGGTGTCTTGAACAGGGGCTGAGCCATGCGCATTGCCGTGACGGGAAAACAGGGCCAGGTCGTCTCGGCCCTTCTGGAGCGCGGTCCGGTGGCCGGTGTCGAGATCGTCGCCGTAGGCCGTCCGGAACTGGATCTCGTAGACCGGGCGTCGATCCGCGCAGTCCTTTCGCAGATCAAGCCGGAAGTGATCGTCTCCGCTGCCGCCTATACGGCCGTCGACAAGGCCGAAAGTGAAGAGGAGCTGGCCTTCGTCGTCAATGCGGAAGGCCCAACGGCAATAGCGGAAGTGGCAAAGGAGCTCGGGGTTCCGATCGTGCACCTGTCGACGGATTATGTATTTTCCGGCGATAAGCAGGGTCTCTATGTCGAAACGGATGCGACTGGCCCGGTTTCCGCCTATGGCCGTTCGAAACTGGCCGGCGAGGAGGGCGTCGCCGCTGCCAATCCCAACCATGTCATTTTGCGCACTGCCTGGGTCTATTCACCCTTCGGCGCCAACTTCCTAAAGACCATGCTGCGACTGGCAGAGACCCGCGATGCCTTGAACGTGGTGGCCGATCAGCACGGCACGCCGACCAGCGCGCTTGATATCGCTGACGCCGTGATTGCCATAGCAACGCGCCTCTGTTCCGATCCAGACCCGAAGCTGCGTGGCGTCTTCCACCTGACCGGAAGCGGCGAGGGGACCTGGGCGGATTTTGCTGAGGCGATCTTCGCTGGCCTGCAGGCCAAGAGTGGCAAGGCAGTATCCGTTGGCCGCATTACGACTATGGATTATCCGACACCGGCAAAACGTCCCGCCAACTCGAGGCTTTCTAACGACAAACTGAAACAGGTCTATGGACTCGTGTTACCCGACTGGAGGCAATCCACACGGGTCGTGTTGGACCGTCTGCTCTAGGGATCGGCGCTTTCGAGCTCCTCCTTACCCATGGAAGGAAAAAGCATGAAGGGTATCATTCTCGCCGGTGGCTCCGGCACACGCCTTTATCCGATCACTAAAGCCGTATCCAAGCAACTCATGCCGGTCTACGACAAGCCGATGATCTACTATCCGCTGACTACGCTGATGCTGGCCGGGATCAAGGAGATATTGATCATCACCACGCCTCACGACAGCGAAGCGTTCAAGCGACTTCTCGGCGACGGCAGCCCGTGGGGGATCTCCATTGAATACGCAGTGCAGCCAAGTCCTGACGGCCTGGCGCAAGCTTTTATTATCGGTGCCGACTTCGTCGGATCGAACCCGTCGGCGCTGATCCTTGGCGACAATATCTATTATGGCCACGGTCTCCCGCAGCTTCTTCGTCCCAGTGCTTCCACGGTCGAGGGCGCGCGCGTTTTCGCCTATCACGTCAGGGATCCGGAGCGTTATGGTGTCGTCGAGTTCGATGACAGCATGAAGGCTCTTTCGATTGAGGAAAAGCCGGCCAAGCCGAAGAGCAACTGGGCGGTTACTGGCCTCTATTTTTACGACAAGCAAGTAATCGACATTGCCGCAAACCTGAAGCCGTCGATGCGCGGCGAGCTGGAAATCACCGACGTCAATCGCACATACCTTGAACGCGGCCAATTGACGGTCGAATTGATGGGCCGTGGCTACGCCTGGCTTGATACAGGCACGCCCGATAGCCTGTTGGACGCGTCCGACTTCGTCGGAACGCTGGAAAAGCGCCAGGGCTTCAAGATCGCCTGCCCGGAAGAGGTAGCATATCGCATGGGTTACATAGATGAGGACCATCTGCAAAATCTTGCCTACGAACTTGGCAAGAGCGCCTATGGCCAGTACCTGGTGAAGCTGACAAGAACCAAATACGACTTTGAATTGTGATCGCGTCGGCCACCACTAGGCGGATAGCAAAGGGTCGAGCGTCTTCGTGGCCGGCCGATCGCGTTGCAGGTTTTGCGCCAGACCTCTCACCCAGATTTCGGGCCTCGGCAGGGCCCAGTGACGCGCCGCTCCTCTCTATAACGACGTCCGCAGAGAAATCGACTGTCTTGACTGGCGAAAGATCGCGCGACACAGCCAATCCGCTCTCAGTTGGTTGGAAAACTATCGATATCTTTCGCTAATCTATTGACACTCGCGCATGACGGCTTACCGACGTAGGCGCTAAGTCAGTGAATGTTAGGGAACTTCATGAAATTCGGCACCAGCGGCCTTCGCGGCCTTGTAACCGATCTTCAGGGCCATGCATCGGCTCTCTACGCAACCGCTTTTGCAAGACACCTGCTGGATGCCGGTTTAGCAAAGGCGGGAGACCGCATTTTTGTCGCTGGCGACTATCGTCCCTCAAGCCCTGACATTGCTGCCACCTGCATCGGAGCACTGGCACGCGCCGGCCTGCAGCCGATCGACTGCGGCGCGATCCCGACGCCGGCGCTGGCGCTTTATGCCATGTCGAAAGGCTGCGCCTCGCTGATGGTCACCGGTTCGCATATCCCTGCAGATCGCAACGGCATCAAATTCTATCGCCCGGACGGCGAGATCGACAAGGCGGATGAGCTCGCAATCACCCGTATCGCGGCCGAGATCGGCGACACGATCGTTGACCTGACCCCTGGCACTGCTCAGAACGAAGAACACCAGGCCATTGAGCTTTTCCTGTCGCGCAACCGCGCGCTGCTGCCGGCCGGCGCACTTGCCGGCCTGAAAATCGGCGTCTACCAGCACAGCACGGTCGCCCGCGATGGCCTGATTGACGTCATCGCCGGTTATGGTGCGGACGTCGTGGCTCTCGGACGGTCCGATCACTTCATCCCGGTCGATACAGAAGCCGTGTCAACGCAGACGATTGAATTTATGCGCGGTTGGGCTGGGGAGTATGGTCTCGATGCTATCGTTTCGGCCGATGGCGACGGCGACCGGCCGCTGGTGGCCGACGAGACGGGTACGCCGCTGCGCGGTGACCTGCTCGGGCTTATCGTTGCGCGCTTCCTTGAAGCAAAGGTCGTTGTCACCCCTGTGACCTCCAATTCCGGCATCGAGGCGGCCGGCAGCTACCGCGTCACCCGCACCAAGGTCGGGTCCCCCTTCGTTATCGAAGGCATGAACAAGGCGACTGCAGCGGGCGAAACGGCGGTGATGGGCTTCGAGGCCAATGGTGGCGTGCTGACGCAGTCGGATTTCGCGGTGGCGAACGGAACGCTCGCCGCTCTTCCGACGCGCGACAGCTTTTTGCCGGTACTGGCGACGTTGTTTCTGGCCAAACAGCTGGCCAAGTCGCTTTCGGCGATCGCTGCCGATTTTCACCTGCCGGTAGCGGCCGCCGACCGGCTCGAGAATTTTGCCGTCGAGACGAGCGCTGCGCTGATGGCGCATCTGCGTTCTTCTCCTGCAAACCTGGCGACTTTCCTAAAACCGCTCGGCGCCGTTGGCTCCGTCAGCGATATCGATGGCCTGCGCGTTACATTGGCCGATCGCACCATCGTTCACTTCCGTCCTTCAGGGAATGCGCCCGAAATGCGCTGTTATGTTGAAGCTGAAGACGAGACGGCTGCTTCCTCGCTGCTTGAAAAAGGCCTTTCGCTTGTTCGCGACTGGGCAAAATCGCAGTGACCCGATTGCCTATTGAAGGTTGAACCCATACAAACACGGTCCGTGCGTACCCGGAGATTACTTATGACCCAGAAGATCATTCCCGTCATCATGGCTGGCGGTAAAGGCACCCGCCTGTGGCCATTGTCGCGATCGAACGCGCCAAAACAGTTCATCCAGGTCGTCGATGAAAAGACGTTGTTCCAGGAAACTCTTGAGCGCGTGACCGACACCGCGGCCTACGAGGCACCTGTCGTCATCACCAACCAGGATTTTCGATTCACCGTGGCCGAGCAGGCCCGCGAAGTCGGCGTTGATCTGTCCGCCATCATCCTCGAGCCGGTCGCTCGCAACACGGCTGCCGCCATCGCAGCCGCGGCTTTCCACTTGAAGCAGAAGTTCGGCGAGGACGCGATCCTCCACCTTCTGGCCTCCGATCACGAGATCGATGCAGGCAAGGATTGGAGCGAGGCGATCGCGACTGCGCGCCAGACCGCCGCATCGGGCAAGATCGTCACATTCGGTATCAAGCCGACCGAGCCTGCCACCGGTTACGGCTATATCGAGCAGGGCGATGCGCTTTCGACCGGCGCGCACAAGGTCAAGCGTTTCGTCGAGAAGCCGCAGCTTGCCGCCGCAGAAGAGATGCTGGCCGCTGGTGGCTTTTTCTGGAACTCCGGCATTTTCATGTGCCGGGCCGACCTGCTCCTGAATGAGCTTTCAAACTATGCGCCCGCCGTGTACGAGGCTGCGGAAGCCGCTGTCGCCAAGGCCACGGTCGATCTTGATTTTGTCCGTCTCGATGAGGCCAGTTTCCAGGCAAGCCCGGATATTTCGATCGACTATGCGGTGATGGAAAAGACCAACAATGCCGCCGTGGTCACCTCGGCCTTCGCTTGGTCGGATCTCGGGAGCTGGGATGCCGTCTGGAAGCTCGGTGATAAGGACGAGAACGGCAATGTCGTTATCGGCCATGCCACCGTCATGAACACCGAGAATTCGCTTGTCCTGTCGCGTGCCTCGCATCTCGCGGTTCAAGGATTGAAGGATGTGGCTGTCATCGCCAGCGAGGATGCCGTCTATGTCGGTCGCCTCGACGAAGCCCAGGAAGTCGGCAAGCTCGTGAAATACCTCGCCAAGGCGAAGGAAACATCGAGCCTGACGGAAACCCACCCGACCTCCTATCGTCCCTGGGGCGGTTATACGTCACTGTTCAATGGCGATCGTTTCCAGGTGAAGCGCCTGTTCGTCTTGCCAGGCAAAAAGCTGTCGCTGCAGAAGCATTTCCACCGTTCTGAACACTGGGTCTGCGTCAAGGGCACTGCCGAAGTGACGGTCGGCGACGAGGTGACGTTCGTGCGTGAAAACGAGTCGGTCTATATCCCGCAGGGCGAGCTGCATCGGCTCTATAATCCCGGGCGTATCATGCTGGAGATGATCGAGGTTCAGACCGGATCTTATCTCGGCGAGGACGATATCGTCCGTGTTTCCGACGAGTTCGGACGGGGATAAACCCCCGACGCTTCCGGCGCGGCGCCATCCTTCCGATTGACGGAGCGGAAGGAGCATCACTGGCCTTCATGGACTCGTTCAAGGGGGCCGTCCGGCTGGGCCGCCCCGCAACATCGACACCTTTAGGGCGTCATCGTCACGGAAAACGGCTGCACTGATTTGCGGCGTTCGTACCTGTGGAATCGGTGCATGCAAGGCTTGTAGCATTGCTGGCGCTTTGCTATTGGCCAAGGGATTTTCGTCTGGAGTTCTTGGTGTCGCAGAGAAGTCTTTCTGTTATAGCGCCGACTTACAATGAGTCGGACAACATTTTGCCTTTCATTGAAAGAGCAAAAGAAGTTCTCGGCCAATTCGACTGGGAGATCATCTTTGTTGACGACAATTCGCCGGACGGCACAGCGGAGAAAGTGTTTCACCTGGCCAAGACAGACCACCGGATTCGGTCGATAACCAGGTTAAGTGATCGGGGCCTTGCCAAAGCCAGTATTCAAGGGATGTTGTCCGCCAGAGGCGAGTTGCTATGCGTTATGGACGTTGATGGCCAGCACGATCCAGCGGTGATCAACGAGATGGCGGAGCGGCTGGAAAGAGAAGGGCTTCACATTGTAAGTGCTGCCCGAAGGCTGGAACGCGATGAGGAAATGGCGGGGCTGTCCCCGCTCAGGCAGAAACTGTCGACTTTCGGTAACTGGTTAAGTGGCATCGTGCTCGGTCGAAAGCTCTCAGATCCACTGACCGGGTTCTTCATCATCAGCCGTGACAGCTTCCTTCAGACCGCGCCACGTCTGGGAGATCCTGGGTTCAAGTTGCTCCTGGATATTCTCCATTCCAACAAGACCTTACGACACGCGGAGGTGCCGTTCGATTTCGGCGTTCGGTTGAGTGGGCAGTCGAAGCTTGACGTTTATGTCATCTGGAAGTTTGCTACCTTTCTCCTCAGCAAGCTGACGGGGGGAGTTTTGCCTGTCAGCCTCATTTCCTTCCTTCTTGTGGGGGGCTCGGGGATCTTTGTTCATTTTGCGGTTCTCTATGCTGCTCTGTCGCTATCGTTTCCGTTTGCCGTCGCTCAGACAGTTGCCACCCTGATTGCCGCCACCGGCAATTTTCTTCTGAACAACCTCCTGACCTTTCGGGACCGCCGTCTGCGAGGATGGGGGAAGCTGTGGGGCTACTTGAAGTTTCTGGGAGTTTCGGCCGTGGGGATCGTCGCAAACGTATCGGCGGCAACACTCACCTATGAGCGGTTGGTTCATGTCGTGTTCGTTGCCACGCTTGCTGGAATTGCCATCGATACGGTTTGGAAATTTGTGATCGCAAACAGGTTCATATGGAAGTAAACGCGACACGCACCGCTGTTGGTGACGAGACGACAGCAGCGATAGCAGCACGAGTGACGACAGTTCTGTGGCTGATCGTGGCCATCGCGATCTGCCTCAAGTTGCTGCTGGATATCGTGCAGCAATCATTCTTCCTTGACGGGCTGATCTACTCAAGCATCGCGCGCAACCTTGCCGAGGGTGTGGGAACCGTTTGGGCGCCACAGTTCTCCAAGACCGTATTTCCAGTGTTCGCCGAGCATCCGCCTCTTATGATGTGGCTGCAGTCCTTTGTTTTTAGATTGTTCGGCGATACCGTGATCGTCGACAAACTCTTTTCTCTGGCGACCTGTGCCGCAAGCTTGGCCGTTATCGTACTGACATGGCGCCGCCTGAGTGGCGCTGACATGGACGCGCGCCGGGCTACTCCAGTCGTTGTGTTTTTTACGATTGTCGCCGGGCGCCTCTCCTGGGGGTTCGCTAACGGAATACTCGAAAACCTTCTTATCGTTTTCACATCGCTTGCTATTTTTTTTGTGGTTGCTGCGTACGATCAGCGCCGGCTTTGGTGTCGGCTAGGTCTCGTTGCTGGAGCCGGCTTGCTGACTGCACTGGCTTTGATGACCAAGGGGCCAGTCGGCCTTTTCCCCCTCGCTGCGCCGGGTATCTATTGGGTAAGCTTTCGTCGCCCGACTTTCCTTGCCGCTCTCGTCGACACCATCATGATTGGTGGAGTGATCCTTGTGGTATTTGGGATCCTGTGGACGATGGAAGGTCCCAGGGAAGCGATCGAACGCTATGTCTCGGTTCAGCTTATGACCAGCCTGTCGGGCGAGCGCGGGCACAACGGCGCCGGGCTAGCAGCAGTCCGCACCTTCGTGCGGGTCAATGCCTATCCGTTGCTTTTGACGGTGATTGTTTTCCTGATCGGTCGCATGGTGCGGCGACCGATCGCTGAGAGAGGCCCCCGGCACGAGAGTCTGCGACGAATTCTGTTTTTTTCGTTGATCGGGTTCTCGGCCTCATTGCCGCTTTTGGCTGGCCCACGCGTGTCCAGTTTCTATTTTAACCCCTCTTTGCCGTATTTCTCCGCAGCCTTGGCGACAGCGTGTGCCCCTGTCCTATTGGGCATGCTCGACACGTTGCCTATTCGCTCGCTGCTGATCGCGCAGTGGATCTTTACGGGAATTCTCGGGCTGTCTCTGTTCTTCGTTACCCTTCATATTGGGCTGCCGGGGCAGCACCAGCCAACAATCGAGATTGCAGAGAGGATTGCTTCGCGAGTTTGTCCGTCTCAGTCGTCTTGCAGTGTCGTGGTTTCGACATGCGGCTCCGTTCACGAGGATTGGCTCCTTCACGGCTATCTCCAGCGGAACTTCCATGTCGCGCTCGACGATCCATCGTCGGCACCACGCGACTATCTGCTCGCGAGTGAAGATTGTGCTGCCGACGTTGCAGCCTACCGCGACGTGGGCGCCAACGTGGCTCCTTACAGATTGCTGAAACTCGGCGAGGGAAGCGTTAGCTCATCACCATAGTGTTGCTTGTGAGATGCGTGTTGCGTCGCTTGCCTCCGGCTTTTTCCCACAGATTAGGTCTTCCGCGGTTGGAATGCTTTGATCCATCGGCGTTTCCAAAGGGGCTGCTATTTTTCAAAGCTTTGTTTATATGGGCGTCGGGCCAGCCGGGCTTGGCGAGGATGCTCGCGCGTATTGAAGAGTGCCGACGGCGGAATGATTGAACAAGACCGGCGATCGACCGGCGTTGGAGTGAGATGAGGGTTTTACATTTCTTCAAGACCTATTGGCCCGACACCTTTGGGGGAGTAGAGCGCACCATTCACGCGATCGCTAAGGGAACCGCGGAACATGGTATCCATTCTGACGTACTTTCGCTGAGTAGGACGCCTGAGCAAAACACTCGCGAGTTCGACGGCCATATGGCTCACAAGGCCAAGCTTGACTTTGAGTTCGCGTCGACGGGCTTTTCGTGCGAGGTCTTTAGAAAGTTTCGAGAGCTTAGTGAACAAGCCGACATCGTGCACTATCACTTCCCATGGCCGGTAATGGACGTTGTCCATCTCACTTCACGGCTGAAAAAGCCAACGATCGTCACCTACCATTCAGATGTTGTGAAGCAGCGGCTTCTTTTGCCGCTTTATAGGCCAATTATGCATCGTTTCCTGGCAAGCGTTGACAGCATTGTGGCCACGTCTCCAAACTATGTGGCGACCAGCGCTGTGTTGCAGCACTATAAGGCCAAAACGACAGTCATTCCGCTTGGGCTTGACGAGCGGGACTATCCTCGCGCACCCGAAGATGTGAAAGCACGCTGGCGAGCGAGATATCCCAAGCCGTTTTTTCTCTTTGTTGGTGTTCTGCGTTACTACAAAGGTGTTCATATCCTTTTGGCGGCTGCCAAGAAGACAGAGCTAGATATTGTGCTGATCGGGGAGGGGCCAATGGAGGCATCCCTGAAGGCTTATGCGAAGGAGCACAACCTGGCAAACGTCCATTTTCTTGGCGCGTTGTCGGACATAGACAAATCCGCCCTTCTCGAGCTCAGCACTGGCTTCGTCTTTCCCTCACACTTGCGCTCTGAGGCATTTGGTCTCTCACTTGTGGAAGCTGCCATGTTTGGTAAGCCCATGATTTCCTGCGAAATCGGAACGGGCACGAGTTTCGTAAATTTGGACGGCGTCACCGGACTAGTGGTGCCCCCAAAGGATAATAGAGCCCTAGCGGCTGCAATGACAAAAATCGCTACGGCGGCGACCGAGAGTGATCGATACGGAGAGAGTGCTCGGCGAAGGTACGTCGAAAATCTAAAGGCCGAGAAGATGGTGGATTTGTATCGCCGGCAGTATGAACGGCTGGCCAAATAGTGTAAACGCGGCACGAAATCGAACTCGAGATCAGTTGTGCATAGTCCCATCGATACTACGAAAGCGCCTCTTTACCGCGATAAGCTGCTGTATGTTGTTCAGGCTGCGCTAACTGCTCTATGTCTCGCGGTTCTTCTGCGGATATGGCGCTTCGATCTGGGAATCCCCTTTAGCTATCAGGGCGATGCAATATTCGAGCTGGCGCTCGTCAAGTCAATTGCCAGCGGCGGCTGGATCTGGTCTATTTCGGATCTCGGTGCTCCCTTCGGCTTTGAGGCTGCCTCGTTCCCTCAAAACATCACAGCTTCGTCGTCTGTGATGAGAATTCTCGCCGTGTTTTCGGAGAATCCCGCGAAGATCCTAAATTTGTATTGGCTATTGTCTTGCATTCTGACTTCGATCGTTTGCTGCTACAGTCTACGGCTGTTCAGGTTCGAGTGGCCAGTGGTGCTCCTAGCGTCTACACTGTACGCTTTGCTCCCTTACGCCTTCGAGCGCAATATTGCTCATATTAGCCTCACCTACGCGTTCGTACCGGTTATCTGCGCGCATTGCCTGAAAATAGTCAGCGGTCGCGAAGTTGAGAGATACAGTAATAAATACAGGATAATATTGGCTACTGCCTGTATTGTTTTGGGATTTGACTACATATACAACGCGTTCTTCGCATGTTTTTTTGTTTGCTGCTCAGTAGCGGTCGCGTTCTGCCTGAGGCGTGACCTTAGGGCTGTTCGCTCTGGCGCAATTGTAGTAGCAGCTATTTGCATGTTTTCTGTCGCAAACTTTTTGCCGTCGGCCTTTACTTGGATGGAAAACGGTCTTCCTCCTGGTATGAACTATAAATCGGCCTCTGAGGCTGAGAGCTACGGCCTGAAGATCAGGCAAGTGATTAGCCCTGCTGCTCTGGACCGATACGCCAGCAAAGCACAATTTCCATTGGAGAATGAGAATAGGTTTGCCAGGCTTGGCATCGTCCTAGGCCTTGGATATCTTTCTTCGATACTCTACGCCATCTTCGCGCAGTGTGGCCGGGATCCCGTCCGATGGGCTGCCGGTGTTTTGGTCCTATTTGGAACGCTCCTAGCTACGGTGGGCGGATTTGGTGCAATATTCAATTTGTTGGTTGCGCCTGACATTCGGGCGTACAATCGAATCATTGTCTTTCTCGCATTCTTCTCTGCCGTCGTCTTAAGCGGCCTGTTGTCCGATTGGCTGGACTTTATCGATAGGCGGCCGTTTTTTCGAACCAGGCAATGGGCGAAGCGAAGTACGTCAGTTGCCCTAATTGGTTCGACGTTTCTCATAGGCCTGATCGACCAAGGTGACGCAGCGCGGCAATTGATGAATAGATATGACCTTGACAAAGCGCAGGCAGTAGACGAGGCGGATCTCGTTGCGCGTATGCAAGCGCGTGTCCCGCGCGTCACACAAGTTTATCAACTACCCGAAAGACCATTTCCGCTTGATGCGGGGAAGGACAGAATGGGAACATATGATCACGGGCGCCCGTTCCTTTGGTCCGAAAAAATACGCTGGAGTTGGCCGAGCTTTTCATACAGGTCAGAGGCTTGGCATGAAAGGATCGGCTCTCTGTCGGATCCACAGTTTGTGGAGAATCTTATAGTTTCTGGGTTTAATGGTTTATGGCTTGATCGCTACGGCTACAGTGACCAGGAGTTGCCCGAGATTGAGGCCATGCTCCAGCGTCAGATCGGGATTCCAAATCTCGAGTCAACTTCAAAGCGTTATGCGTTCTTTGATTTGAGCCGTAAGGCAGCATCGATTGCGTCCGATGGGGGTGGGCGTATTGCTGATCGCACAGAAGCTATGCTGGAGGCTCCTTTTCTTGGCTTCCCCCGAGGTGTCTATCCGCAAGAGATCGGCGCAAGCGGCGAACTGATCCGGTGGTCGCAGCGTAAATCGCGGGTGCTAATAGGCAATCCATCTTCTGGAACTCGACAGCTAAGGTTCGCGTCGGCGTTTCGCAGTCTCCCCGGGGGGCAATTGCACGTCGTTGGATCAGGGGTTGATAGGGTCATCGACATGCAATCTGGAAACGGAGACTTTTCCGTCTCGATCGCTCTAGAAGGGAAACAAACAACGACGCTTACCTTCGAGTATAAGGGTGGCAGGGTTTTTGCTAATGGTGACGCGCGGATTATGTACTTTGGGTTGGTCAATCCGACGCTAAAAGAGGACTAACTATGGATTTGAGGAACAAGAAGGTTCTGGTTACAGGCGCGGATGGATTTATAGGCAGCCATCTTGTTGAAGCCCTGTTGGCTCATGGCTGCGATGTGCGGGCTTTTGTATTCTATAATTCATTCAATAGCTGGGGTTGGCTGGATTCCTTGCCGCAATCTCAGCTGAAGGAACTGGATGTGTTTTCTGGCGATATTCGCGATCCCAACGGCGTCGCGACTGCCATGAAGGAATGTGATGTTGTTTTCCATCTGGCGGCATTGATCGCAATTCCGTTCTCCTACCATTCGCCCGACTCCTATGTGGATACAAATATCAAGGGCACTCTAAACGTGCTTCAGGCCGCACGACGTCTCGAAACAGAACGCGTTCTGATAACCTCTACATCTGAGGTTTACGGTACTGCCAAGTATGCCCCCATTGATGAATCTCATCCCTTTCAGGGCCAGTCACCCTACAGCGCAACCAAGATCGGCGCCGACCGACTGGCGGAGTCATTTTTTAGATCGTTTGAAACGCCGGTGACAATAGTTCGGCCTTTCAACACATACGGGCCACGACAGTCGGCAAGAGCTGTCATCCCTACAGTGATCACGCAGCTCTTGCTTGGAGCGTCCGAAGTAAAGTTGGGTAGTCTCTCGCCGACGCGTGATTTCAATTACGTCAAGGATACAGTTGCGGGTTTCCTCGCGCTTGCTGAATGCGAGGATGCAATCGGTAAGGAAGTAAATATTGCAACAGGGACGGAAGTATCTGTTGGAGAAATCGCACAAACCCTCGTAGCACAAATCAATCCGGATGCGATCATCGCGACCGACGAAGAACGTTTGCGGCCGGAAGCATCAGAAGTGTTTCGGCTTATCGGAGACAACCGTCTCATCAAGAGCCTTACGGCGTGGGAGGCTTCTTATGACATTGAAGCTGGACTACGTGATACGGTTGAATGGTTCAGGAAGCCGGAAAATCTTAACCGCTACAAGGCTTGGCTCTATAATGTTTGAGACGGGGGAGATGTAAGCGATGAGGGCTATCATACTTGCGGGCGGTAAGGGGACAAGGTTGAGACCTTATACAACCCTGATACCTAAACCATTGGTGCCGCTGGGCGGAAAATTCTCGATTCTCGAGATCATTATCATGCAGCTTAGCAGCTCCGGATTTACTCACATCACCCTGGCGGTGAACCATCTTTCGCACCTCATTATGGCGTACTTCGGAGACGGTTCACGTTGGGGAGTAAAGCTGGACTATTCGATCGAGGAGAGCGAACTTAGCACAATCGGTCCCTTGACGCTGATTAGGGACCTCCCCGAAAATTTCTTAGTCATGAACGGGGATATCCTGTCTGACTTGCCGTATCATGAGTTCTTGCAGGACCACGTGAAGGCCGGTTGTGAGGTTTCCGTTGCTGCCTACCGTCGTGACGTCAGGATCGATTTTGGAGTACTGAAGCACGTCGAAGGAAAACTGGCTTCGTTCGAGGAGAAGCCGACCTTCCATTTCGATGTGAGCATGGGAATCTATTGCCTTAATCGCCAGGTGGTGGAGCGCCTTGAAACGGGGCGGACGTACGGCTTTGACAATTTGATGCTGGATGGCTTAGCTACCGATAGGCCAGCGACGATCAGGCCGTTTTCTGGGTACTGGTTGGATATTGGCAGGCCGGATGATTATCAATACGCAGATGACAATTTCGACAAACTTGCCGGGAAGTTGGGGATAAGCCTGCCTTGAGTAGAGTGCTGATTACAGGCGGTTGGGGCTCACTCGGTCGTTCCTTGGCGATGCAATTGCGATCCGTCGGCCATCACGTTGTTCAGGCTGGCCGGTCGAGTGTTCACGCCGAAGATTCCGTCTGCATCGACGTTTGCAATTATGACGATCTGTCTGGGGCGATTAACTCACTTAGGCCGGAGATTGTCGTACATCTATCGGCTGTGTTTTCCGACGATTTTGCGCTGGCGCTTGCCACGAATGTCATCGGCGCAAAAAACCTGCTCGCCGCACTTGAGGAAAACCATCTTAACGCCCGGGTTCTGTTGGCTGGATCCGCTGCAGAATATGGGATCGTCCATCCTGAGGAAAACCCAATCTCGGTCGAGCAAGTACTGCGCCCGGTGTCGATCTACGGGGTCACCAAGGCCTGGCAGACGCAGTGGGGCGTCTTCTGTGCGCATAAGGGGCAGGATGTTATTGTTGCCCGGATATTTAATCTCGTTGGTAAAGGCATGTCCGAGCGGCTGTTTGTGGGCCGCGTCTATAAGCAACTCGAACATTTGGCCGCTGGAAGTCGCGATAGGATCGAGACTGGACCTTTGGCTGCCGTCAGAGATTACATATCGCTCGAGGAAGCTGGGAAGCAGTTGATGGCCATCATGCAGACCGGGAAATCTGGCTCGATTTACAATGTTGCAAGCGGAAAACCAGTTTCGATGAGAGAACTGCTTCAAGGAATACTTAGAGAGCGGGGCCTAGGAATGGATATTGTCGTCGAGGGAGCACGACCGCATGGGCGTACCGGGTTTGACGTACCCATCATCTACGCGGACGTTGAACAGACGATTGCCCTTATGGGAGTTGAATAATGTCCACGATCAAGCTCAATGTGGTTTGTCCTGTGTTTAACGAAGCTGATGTCATCGAACAGTTTCACGGCCGGCTAAGTGATGTCCTTGCGAAAGGCCCCGAACTAGATTTTAAGGTGGTCTATGTAGTCGATAGATGTACGGACAATTCACTTGAGATTCTGAGAGAGATTGCCTCACGAGACAGTGCAGTTGTCGTTCTGGCTTTAAGCGCCCGTTTTGGCCACCAGATGTCGCTTCTCGCGGGAATTGAGCATTCCGTTAACGCTGACGCCGTGATTATGATGGATAGCGATTTGCAACACCCGCCAGAGTTGATTCCAAAGCTCGTGCAACACTTCAGAGAGGGCGCTGATGTCGTTTTCACCATCCGCAAAGATACGGTTGATATAGGTGCAGGTAGAAAATTCCTGGGGAACTTGTTTTACGACACTCTCAACCGAATATCTGACGTGCCGATCAATCCCAATTCGGCGGACTTCAGATTGATCTCCCAAAGAGTTGCTGCCACTCTGGTGGCGGAATTTCCAGAACGCAATATGTTCTTGCGAGGCCTCTTTACATGGATGGGCTATCGCCAGGTCGGCGTTGAGTTCACAGCGGCACCGAGGGCTTCAGGCCAATCCAAATACTCGATCTCGCAGATGGTTCGCTTGGCTTCCAGTGGGATCCTTTCTTCCAGTACGAAGCCTCTGCAAACTGGAATCGTTGTCGGTGCAGCATTTGGTGTTGTCGCCTTGGTGTTGATGTGTACCGCCATAGTCAATTTCTTCATCGATCGATCGTTACCGAGTGGCTGGACAAGTTTGGTGACGCTGTTGCTGCTTTTCAGCGCAGTGCAACTGACAGTCCTGGGTGTGATAGGGCTGTATATCGGCGGCATCTATAATGAAGTAAAGGCAAGGCCAAAGTACATTATTGATGAGGAGATATCGTCGCATGACTGAAAAGTCGATTTTGACAAATATACCGACATGCGCGAGAGTACGGGCTTTTTCACGAGCAATGAAGATCACTTTGCCGAGCAGGAAGTCAATTTGACGCGGAAGAAAGTCAAACATAGGGTCAAGAGCGTGCTGGAATATGGCTGTGGTATCGGCGGGAGTATTCCATATCTGGAGGCGCTGCTTCCCGGCGCGGAAGTGTTTGAGGTGGATATCTCTGCGGCCAGTTTGGAGCTGGCGGCGGCCGAGAACAAGACTGCGACTTTTGCCGTGGAAACTTCTGGACGGGAAATCGGGCAGTTCAATCTCATCTTCATCGACGGCGTTTTCCAACGTATTGCGCCCGTCGAACGTCGGTACTGCAGCGGGGTTCGACACAACGGATGAACCAGTTTCTGCGCTACATATGCGTGGGGGTGCTTAACACTTCCGTTGGCTATGGAACCATATTTGCTTGCATGTATGTTCTGTCTCTCGACGCGGTGATGAGCAATTTCATTGGCTACGGCTTGGGTCTCGTAAACTCATATATGTTTAATAAATTTTTCACGTTTAGAACGAGTGCGAGGAGTATGTCTGAGCCGATCAAATTCGTGATGGTGTTTGGCGTCTCGTACACTGCGAATTTGGTGACGCTAATCGCGCTGATTGATATTTTCCACATCCATAGAGGGTTGGCTCAGTTCCCTGCCGGAGCGATTTACGTTGCACTTTCTTACTTATTGAATAAGCGGTACGTGTTTTCTTAAAACTCACGGTCGTCGCCGGCCCGAGCATCACGACGCCAACCAAATAGCTGGTATCCCCACGGTGACGGCCGCCTTGCTGAAAAAGGCTGAAGACTGCAAGTCCTAGTGCAAGATCAATCGCCTCGACGAACTGCTTCCCTGGAATTGGTCACCTGTCGCCACCATCTGCGCCGAGGTAGCCTGATGGCAACAATCACTTATGTCCGCACGATCAAATATGTCGCTGAAATTCTTGGCGAGGATCCGGAGCTTCTCCGGGCAATCATCTCCAACGATGATAATCTGACCTACGGCAGCATCATCAGCGTCTATAACGGGGAGGACGAATCCATCACCGCGCTGACAGACGACGGCATGGAGGAACTGGAACAGATGCTCTCCTACGCTCGCCGTTCAGCCGACGAATGGAACGACTTCCTCGACAGCTTTGTCGACGACGAGGAGCTGGTCGCCCGCTTCAAAGCGAAATCTCCGCGGTAACAATCGGTCCGTTACTGTTCGGCTGTTGATCTCCTCACAAAGAAACTCGAAGTGAGCGGCGGAAAGCGACGAGAGTGGCGGCTCCAAGCCCGATCAGGGTTAAGCAGCTTATCAAAGCGCCCAGCTTCAAAGAAAGGGGCTTGAACTCGAGCGTGACTGTACTCACGCCCTTTGGAACAACCACACCCTGAAATGCCCCGTTTGTCCGATAAACCTGCGCGGGGTCTCCATTCACCTTAGAGATCCAACCAGGATGGTAGGACTGGCTAAGGAACAGGAACCCTCGATCTGAAGAGTCGACGGTGAAGGTAAGTCGAGAACCATCATCTGAAAGCAATTTGACCTCGCCGGTTGTTCGCCCGGCGCTGCTCAATTGAGGCGCTGGCCCATCCACCAATGCGATGTCGTACGGATTGAACGGCGCGCCATCTGGCAACTTGCCAGTTCGAACCGCCGTTGTCGCCTCCAACGTCGGCAAGGTTTGAACGCCGTTCACAAGCCAAGCAAGCCCCCGATCTGCGTTGTCAAAATTCACGACCGAAAGGTCTGAGGAAACCTCTCGGACGGGGGTGTCCTTTGCAACTTTCATCGCTTGAAGGTTTATCGGATACGAAGTGTTAGTTTGCTCATCGATCAGTTCAAATTTGGTGATCTTGAGGACCCCTTCTTTCCCTCGTGGGAAGCGAAGCGACATATGCCGGACCGGCACCCGGTCGCGTTTACCGAAGCTCAGGACTGACTTATAAAAATGCCCTTCGACCCCGTCGCCTGCGAAGGAACTATCGATGGAAGCCCTCGAATGTCGGATGACATTCTTTACGTCGGGGCGGTCGTATGCCCACTCAGAGGTATCGCGCCCTATGGTTAGGGCTAGTTCATGGCCGCTGATTTGGGGTGTGATGTCGATCTGTAAGATACGGTCGCCGTTCGGAAGGCCTACCGAGCACCCCATGTTGGACGTGACGCGGATCCCTGTAGCCTGGATCTCGGCGGGCAAAGTGAATTCAAGTACCGTGTCAGCACTGTCTCCCGCGCATGATCCAAAGGATATCGGGTCTGACTGAAGAGAATTGTAAGCGAAATGTGTGATTCCTAGGACGCGTAGGGCAGCTTGGCTCGGAACCTCTGGAATATTCCCATTCGTGTCAATCCCCGTGGCATCCCGATACGCTGCAGGCTCCAAAGGCCCATATCCGCTCGCCGACCGAACGTCGTACAAAAGATTGGTGTTCGGTAGTAGTGCGAGATCGGTCACACTAGGCATAGCTAAGACGCGACCGTTCGAGGCAGAAGTCTGCCTGAGGAGCGGCTTGGATTCAGTGTCAACGAAGCTCGGAATCGTTGCCGTCCGCCATTCGAAGAACCAACCAAACACACCGACATCACAAATTACAGCCGCAACAAGCGCGACTGACAGAATTCGTCGGTCTTTTCTCCCTCCGAACTTGGTCGAAAGGAAAAACAGGCCGACAATTGCGACGAACGCGGCTGCCGGCGGCAGAACACCCTTTTCAACAATATCCCACCGGCTCAAGCCGACCTCGTGAACTTGCTTAACCCATTGGGCTGAATAGGCTCCACTTGCAGCGATCAGTGCGATGACCAAGATGAAGACAGCACTGACGGCGATATTGGAGCGGGTTATCAAACCACCTTGCAAGCGCGCGATTGCGAGCGCTGCCAATATAGACGCGGCAAAGGTGAAGATCATAGCAGCACGGCCGGCAGCGCGAAAGCTGCTCAATACGGGCACATGGTACAGAAGGCGTCCCAGCCCGTTGTCAAACGATGACGCCACTAAGACCGAGACTAGGAGCGTCCCAAGCCAAAAGAGAGTTCCGTCCGCACGCCTTCTAGCTAAGACAGCGCAGCCCGCCATAAAAAGCGTCCCGAGGCCAGCATAGATCGCCAGTTCTGGCTGGTTGAACAGACCAAAATAGGTTTGCGCGCCAACACCTTCGCCACCATGGAAGTACGGGAAGAATACATCGACCAATTGGCGCACAGGAAGCGAGTACGAAATGAAATCCCCATAGCTCCAAGCATTCCGCGAGCTGTACCGTGAGAACTCAATGAAGGGGATCAACTGGACGGCAGAAATACCAATCCCGACTGCTACCATCCCTAGATATGCGCCGCCTAAGCGAACGATTGAAAGCAGTCCGCCGGTCCTAATCTGCATGATGTTTCGAAACGCGATCGTTCCGGCCAAAACCATCGCGTAAACAAAAATTTGAGGATGGCCACCAAGAAAGCACAACGCGATTGCAACCGACCCAATCGCAAATTTTACGGGTGACGCCCGGCCAGGGAAGGCATCAATCGACCAAATGACTAGAGGCATCCATGCGGCCGAGTGAATTATTGAGGCATGCCCGAGGTGCCCTACCAAAAAACTACCACTTCCATAGATGACGCCTGAAACCATTCCTGCCGTAGTCGACGAGGTTTTCCACCTGACGTAGCCGAATGTGAGCGTGCTCGCCGCTATATATGCAAAAAGGATAAAGTGGTTGTAGTTCTGGAACAGCCAACGGGGCGGGTACCACAGGAAGAATTGCGGATCGGCAAAAGTTGGGTAGCCGGCCAGTATGTTGGACTGCCAAATACCCCATGGAATCGATATGGCAGGATAATAGAAGATGTACCCGTCCCCGGGAGCGAGAAGTGCGCCCTTGGAGAGTACCGGTGAGAAAAATCCTACATAAAAGACAAGATAAAATAGGATCGCTTTCGCAAACTCGACCGGCAGATTGTGTTTTTGGCGATCGGGTATGGTCAGGGGTGTTGACATGTGTCGACGGAGGCTCCGAGTGCTGCGTGTACCCGTCGTAGTTTAGAGACGCGACAAGTCAAGTCTTCCGTCACAATAGAAATATCGCAACCGTGGACGCCGGCGATATGAGCGGTTGAGCGCGAATGAGGAGCGTGTTGCCGGGTTGACAGGTGGTCTATGTGCTTGGCATATCCTCGGCCTACACTCCCAAACAGAGATGAGCAGAGTCCTGATGAATCAATTGAAAAACAACGGTGACTCCGCAGAGATCCGGAAGCAAACGGAAGACTTTATTTTCGCAGATCTGTTGAGGAGGGGCTTCATCACGAAGCCGCGCTACAATATTTCGAATGCGCCCGCGTGGTTCTTTTTTGGCGCTACCACTGAGGAGTTCATCGATCGAACCTTTAGAGTAGTTCTTCAGCGTTCGCCTTCTTCCACAGATATTATGGAGGTGAAGGTGAGGCTTGATTCGGGAACTCTGTCTCGCGCGCAGTATCTTCACGCGGTCGTCACCAGTCCTGAAGCAGCGTCGAAGAATCAGTCGACGGAGCACATCTTGGCCATAGCGCTATCTGAGTTAGCCTTGGACGAGGAGGCAAAATTTCATACTCGATTGGGAGCCCTTGGGCTGAAAGGTCGGGTTAAAGCTCGCGTCACGAACTTCATAAGACGATGGCACCAGCATATGGGCGGTTCAAATACACATCTATCGCTTATTGCGGCCCAGCTTCAGTCGTTGCGCGTGGGTTTGAATGACATAGATCGCAGAAAGCCGTCTGTCGGGCGATCGAACTCATTGAGCCTTCAACCGCAGACCTTAAAGGAATTGCGACCTGAAGAGCTCAGTCTCATGAAGCAGAGGATCTTGACCGAGATCGATCGGCGGCATCGTGGTTCAGAGGCGAGCCTGCGAAGCCAACTCGAGTTTTACATTCCTTATTTTCGGCAGATCCGAGACGTCGGAACAGTCATTGACGTAGGGTGTGGCCGCGGCACCTTTCTCGAAATATTACGGGGCAATAAGATTGACGCGATGGGGTTCGAATTAAATGAAGACCAAGTCGCAGAGTGCCAGAAGAAAGGTCTCAACGTCCGTTTGGGAGATGCCTTGGAATTTATGCGCAGCTCTGCCGATGGGGTGTTCGGCGCGGTCACGCTCTTCCACGTTATCGAACACCTAGATTTCGATACGCTGGTATCGTTTATGATGGAGGCTCACCGAGTTCTGGCACCTGGCGGTGTCGTACTGATCGAGACGCCGAACTCTGAAAATCTCTACGTGTCAACGTTTATGTTCAACGTCGATCCTACACATGTCAAGCCCATCACTTACCAATACATTTCCACGGTTCTGGAAGTGATCGGATTTGATTGTGAGCGCTTGCCCGTGAGCGCCTCGCTTCATGACGGCCCTAGTGGCGAAACTGGCAACAGGCATCTCGATTATCTCCTTTCGGTGTCTGCCAACCTGTCGGTAATTGGAAGGAAAACCTAAAGTGCAACCCGACTATTCATTCGTCTCGCCTATTCCGCCGCAAAAAAGTGGCATTGCCGATTATGCAGACGGATTGATTGGCGGTCTCAGGGCGCTCGGCCGTACAGTTCGAGTTCACACACAGTCGCGGTATATATCAGAATCCACAGAGGACGTTTTCCCCTTTTCGGAGTTCAGTGTCGATGTTAGCCCGCCCGAGCGGACTGTATATCACATTGGAAACAACCAACACTTTCACGATGAGCAAATCCTCCATTTCATGAAAAATGGGGGGATCGCGCATCTCCATGACTTTTCTCTTCACCATATCTTTGCGCATTTTACCTACACTGGTGACAGTGAGATTTACTATGCGCTTCTACAGAAGTGGTACGGTATAGTATTCGCTGACAGCGTGCGAGATCGCCACGACAGGGGTCGCGGTGTCTTTTGGGATTCTCCGGACGTGCTGTCTCACCCTCTTCATGAAGAGGTAATTGACCCGGCCATCGCCGTGATAGTCCACTCCCATTTCGCTCAAAGATTTATTCAGGCTCGTTTTCCTAACAAGCCAGTTTATGTGGTTCCTCAGCGCTATCCGCAGGCTGTTCCTTTGAAACGTGCCGAAAATCGCCCATTGAAGGCTTGCGTCTTGGGCTTCGTCGATCCCAACAAGTGCGTCGACAAGACTATTCGGGCAATTGCCAGGTGTCGCGACCTGAGCATTAACGTTGAACTCGATATCGCAGGTGAGATCCACCCGCTCTGCGAGAAGCTTCCGACACTGGCGGAAGAGCTCGGAGTTGGGCATCAAGTAAACTTTCTGGGTAAGATCTCACAGGAAGCGCTGCTACATTCTTTTAAAACCTATGATCTTTGCATTGTTCTTCGCGACCCAACGGTTGGCGAAACGTCAGCAATCGTTTCGAGAGCGCAGCAGTACGGAATGCCTCTAATAGTGAACGACGTTGGCAGCTACAGCGAACTGCCTTCGTTCGTTCCTAAACTGCGGCTCGGCAATGACGTAGTTCAGGACCTCTCTGAGGTCTTGCGCCTGTGGACGGAACAGCCGGAAACCTACCGGATCGTAGCTAGGCAGGCATACGAATACGCATGCAGCGAAGCCTCATTTGATAAGGCTACGCAGGAGTACGACAGAATACTACAGGATATTCGTGCGGCCACCTGAGCGCGTGCGAGGCGCCCCTATCGTCCGCCGAAGTATGCTTCCGTAACGCTCGCCGGATCTCCGTCCATGCGGATTTTTCCATGCTCGAGCCAGATCACTCTGTTGCATACATGGTGGATCAATTCGCGAGAATGGCTAGCGATGACCAGGATGTTTGTCGCTTGGACTAGTTCGGACATCCGCTGTTCTGCCTTCCGCCGAAAACCTTCGTCTCCGACTGAGAGCCATTCATCCATTAAGAGAATCTCTGGCCGAACAATTGTCGATACGGAGAACGCCAGCCGCAGATGCATGCCTGAGGAGTATGTGCGCAACGGCATATCAATGAAGTCACCCAGTTCGGTAAAGTCAATGATTTCATCCATGCGCCGCGAAATCTCTGTGCGAGACAGACCCAGCAAACCGCCGCGCAAACAGATGTTCTCACGACCCGTGGCCTCAGGGTCGATGCCGAGCGATATATCGATGAGCGAGCCTATTTCGCCAACAATCTTCGCCAAACCCGAGGTGGGTTCGAACACTCCGCTCAACAATCTAAGCATCGTACTTTTGCCGGCGCCGTTGTGGCCAATAAGGCCTACTCGATCGCCATCCCTCAGTGAGAAGTTCAGGTTTTCCAACGCCCTAACGACAACGCGACCATGGTCATCTGCTCCGAGCTGGCCACCGGTTGCGACATTCAGTAGCCGCTTTTTGAGGGACCGGCCGTTTGCATTGTATATCGGAATGTCAATGGAAACATTTTCCATGTCGATCGACGCCATAACTCTACTCCTACTTACAGCCAGTACGGGATGCGCCGTTTGAAACGCCCGTACACTAGCAGGGCAACAAGGGAGCCCAGCAGAGCCAGCGCAAGTGAAACAACCCAATTGGTAACCGAGGGGATTTCCCCAAGCAGGGGTGCTCTTACCACCTCAATGAGGTGGTAAACCGGATTGAGGGCCAATAGATACAATGCCGCTCCGGCCGGCAGATGCTTCGACATCCACATGATTGGCGTGAGATAGAATAGGACTTGGACGGAACTCGTGACAATTTGTGTCAAGTCTCTGTACCGGGCGCATACAATCCCCAAGACCACGGCAACCCACGTCAGATTAATCAAGGTCAGAGCAAGGCCAGGTATGCTCAGGAGCGCTATCCAACTTAGGGGTTTGCCGACCGCTATCAGGACAACCGGAAATATTACAAGATTGTGAGCGAAGATCAGCAGATTTCTCCAAATCATTCGGAAGATGTGGAGGAAGATCGGCAGCGGAAGCTGTTTGATGATCCCCTCGGCTGCAATGAATACTGTGCAACCCTCAGTAACAACTGTGGTCATGAGTCCCCATAGGATGATGCCAATCGTCAGGAAAGGAAGGAACTCATCAAGCGGTGAGTTGAAGATCTGACCAAAGACGATCCCGATGGTCGCTATCATCACTCCCATGCTGATCGTGAGCCAAAACGGACCCAAAGCGGAGCGGCGATATCGTTGCCGAATATCCTGCCATCCTAGCATCCCAACAAGGGAATACTTTTGGAACGACGTCCATAAATCACCACAGGCAATCGCCGCGGGGCTTGCGCGCATCTCGAACTCCAAAAGCGAGCGGCTGCGAGAATGAGCTCGGAGCAGTCCGCAACGTTTGATTGATTGACCACATGCGATACACAAACGGCATGGGCTTTGGACTGGCGCCCTAATTCTATGAGTGAGACAATTATGTCAACTCGTAAGCGGGAGATTCCCGTGCATCAGGAAAAGAGGGGAGTGACCTTGCCCCCAAGTATTATCCCGTTTTGAGATCGCTCCAACGATTTTTGATCTGAACCAGATTTGATCCGAACCTGATCCGAACCCTTCAAACTGGACCAGTTTTGGTGTATCCGTTGCGAGCGCCCCACAGGCACGGGCGTGACGCCGATCCTCAACGTGGACTAAGCGTCGTTGGCGGGAGCGCCTGGATTGAAGCGCATCGGCTTGCAGTGCGCGTAGATGCTCTCGACCGCGAATGGGAGCGTACGCCAGGCGTCTTTAAGGATGGCCTTAGTCGGCTTGGGAAACGCCGTCGAGATCATTTCGATCAGATCGGGCTTTGTGCATTGAATGAGGATGCCCATGATTGGTTCGCCGGTCTGCTTTTGAGCGAACAGCGGTGCCCAATCTTCTAGATTCAGGCTAATGGCGCCGAAGAACCCGTCGGCCCAGTCGCCCGCAAGCACTTCGCCCTCGTCAGTCCGCATTAACATCGGCGCATAACGGCCGGGCGCCGTCAGTTGGTGGGCTATGAGGTTGTAATGATCGACGATCGTGTCGATCACCGCCTGGATCTTGTTGCCGATGAGCGCTTTTTTCTCGTGATCGCCGATGACATGGAACATCCAATCATTGGGCAGCAGGAAGACTGGGCCAGCCGCCAAACCGGTCAGGAAGCCATTCATCATCGAGACGCCGCCACAAGGCGGCGCCGGCTCAGCCTTGTCGAACCAGGCTTCCAGCTGCTCGAGGGTCAAAAGTTTCGCACGCTTGGGTCGTTTCACGCTGCTACCGCCATATTCATATCGGCATGTTCTTGTTTCCAATGCCAAGGCAGGCAACGCTCAAGGGAGGTCGACTTTATCTCGCCCGACACGATGCGTTCAAGCACGTCGTTGAGCCACGTATAGGGATCGAGGCCGTTCAACTTTGCTGTGGTCAGCAACGAACCCAAAATGGCCCACGTCTCGGCGCCGCCATCACTGCCGGCGAACAGACTGTTGACGCGTCCAAGCGCAATACTTCTCATATTACGCTCGACGGTATTGGAATCGACCTCAAGCCTGCCGTCATCCAGGAATAGGGTTAGCCCAGACCAGAGCCCCAGAGTGTACTTGATGGCGGATGCGACCGGGTCTTTGGCGGATATATTCTTGAGCGTATCCATCAGCAACGTTTTGAGATCAGCCATCAGGCCTTTGGTTTGCGTCTGACGGACCGACAGGCGATGCTCGGCGCTCGTGCCGCGGATTCTGGCTTCAATCGCATAGATCTCGGCCAGGCGCTCGATCACCG
>NZ_KB897868.1:0-35438 GCF_000377185.1 Rhizobium sp. 42MFCr.1 | reverse complement strand
TGGACTAAGCGTCGTTGGCGGGAGCGCCTGGATTGAAGCGCATCGGCTTGCAGTGCGCGTAGATGCTCTCGACCGCGAATGGGAGCGTACGCCAGGCGTCTTTAAGGATGGCCTTAGTCGGCTTGGGAAACGCCGTCGAGATCATTTCGATCAGATCGGGCTTTGTGCATTGAATGAGGATGCCCATGATTGGTTCGCCGGTCTGCTTTTGAGCGAACAGCGGTGCCCAATCTTCTAGATTCAGGCTAATGGCGCCGAAGAACCCGTCGGCCCAGTCGCCCGCAAGCACTTCGCCCTCGTCAGTCCGCATTAACATCGGCGCATAACGGCCGGGCGCCGTCAGTTGGTGGGCTATGAGGTTGTAATGATCGACGATCGTGTCGATCACCGCCTGGATCTTGTTGCCGATGAGCGCTTTTTTCTCGTGATCGCCGATGACATGGAACATCCAATCATTGGGCAGCAGGAAGACTGGGCCAGCCGCCAAACCGGTCAGGAAGCCATTCATCATCGAGACGCCGCCACAAGGCGGCGCCGGCTCAGCCTTGTCGAACCAGGCTTCCAGCTGCTCGAGGGTCAAAAGTTTCGCACGCTTGGGTCGTTTCACGCTGCTACCGCCATATTCATATCGGCATGTTCTTGTTTCCAATGCCAAGGCAGGCAACGCTCAAGGGAGGTCGACTTTATCTCGCCCGACACGATGCGTTCAAGCACGTCGTTGAGCCACGTATAGGGATCGAGGCCGTTCAACTTTGCTGTGGTCAGCAACGAACCCAAAATGGCCCACGTCTCGGCGCCGCCATCACTGCCGGCGAACAGACTGTTGACGCGTCCAAGCGCAATACTTCTCATATTACGCTCGACGGTATTGGAATCGACCTCAAGCCTGCCGTCATCCAGGAATAGGGTTAGCCCAGACCAGAGCCCCAGAGTGTACTTGATGGCGGATGCGACCGGGTCTTTGGCGGATATATTCTTGAGCGTATCCATCAGCAACGTTTTGAGATCAGCCATCAGGCCTTTGGTTTGCGTCTGACGGACCGACAGGCGATGCTCGGCGCTCGTGCCGCGGATTCTGGCTTCAATCGCATAGATCTCGGCCAGGCGCTCGATCACCGCTTTGGCCAGCTCGGATTTGTACTTCTTATAGACATCCACAAACTTGCGACGCGCGTGAGCCAGACAATAGGCGAGTTTAATCGTTCCGGCTTTACGACCGGGCCGGGTCAAACTCTTATAAGCTTTATACGCATCGACTTGCAGGAGCCCGTTGTAGCTGGCCAGTTGCGACTGGATTTCCGCCTTGCCTCGACCTTGGGCAAAGACATAGGCAACCGCGGGATACGCGGGACCGTTCCATGGTCGATCGTCCACCGCATGCGCCCAGAATTGACAGACCTTGGCTCGTTTCCGGCCTTTTTTCAGGACAGGCATGCGGGTCTCGTCCACAAACACCCGGTTATGGCTGTGAATGTAAGCCAAGAGCTTGTCGTAGAGCATTTTCAGCTACCAGGCTGACCGTCTCATCCAACCGCAAAGCGTCGATGTGTCTAAACGGACACCTTGTCCTTTCAGCATCTGGACCTGGCGGTTGAGGGGCAGGTACCAGGCATATCGCCATACGACCACATTGCTGATCATCGCCGTCGTCGCCAAGCCGCCCTCAAACAAACGCGGTTTCGCTTTGGCTTGAACAATGCCGGTTTCACAAGTCCGGCAGGCATACTTCGGTCGCACGGTGCGCAGAACATAAAGCGTGGCCGGCCGTGACGCGAGGGCCTCGCTTTCTTCTTCACCAATGCGATGGAGTTGCCCCTGGCAGCAGGCACATTCCAAGGATGATGGCTCAATCACCTCAACGACGCGTTCAAGATGTTCAGGGAGGGCACCGAGGTTGCGGCGGGGTTGAGATTTGGCGCTTGCTTGGCGCGGCGCCTGAGCGGGCTTAGACTCATCATTGGCCGCACCGACCGCAATCTCAAGCTCGGCATCTCCCAGATCGAGACGGATCTGCCCTTCGAGAACCGTAATGGACTTTTCGGACTTCTGCCCAAAAGGCTGCGCGTTGGCCGCCTTCAACATGCCCTTCAGACGCTCGATTTCAGCGTCTCTTTCCAGGACCATGCAGACCAGAATGTCTGGGTCCCGAGGCAAGTGTTGGCCACGGTTGAGCATGACCAAGAACTACCGCATAGCAGTTAAATTGTCCATGGATTACAATAAGATCAACCGATTTTTGTAGGACGTTTCACGGGCTTCTGCTCTACCTTCGTCCAGTCCAGTCCAGTCCAGTCCAGTCCAGTCCAGTCCAGTCCAGTCCAGACCATCCAACAGAAGCGCCATTTCGCTCGCGCTGAGATGAACAGCCCCATCACGAACGGCAGGCCAGGTAAAGTGACGATCTTCCAAAACCTTGGTCAACAACACCATGCCACTGCCGTCCCAAGCCACCATCTTCAAACGATCGTTGCGCTTGCTGCGGAAGATATACACGTCGCCCGAATAAGGGTTCGCGCCAAGCGCGGTCGACACCAGCGCCGCCAGACCGTTTATGCCTTTCCTAAAATCGACCGGCTTGGAAGCAATCAGGATCCGTAAATCCGATCGAAGCGTGATCAAGCCGAACCCCGTATCGCACTGAACACCGTCCGCAACGTACGCTCATCAACTCCGCCTTCGATAACGACACAAGCACCGTTCATCTCAACGCGAACGGTCAGTGTCTTCCCGAGAGATGGTTGAGGCTGTTCTTCGCCAACCTTCACGATCGGCACGAAACGCATCTCCTCCGCATCCGATAAGCTCTCGCGGGCGCAGCGCCGCCAGTAGTGCAACAGGCCTTGGCTGACGCCGTATTGACGCGCGACCGCAGAGATATTGGCGCCGGGCACAAAACTCGCCGCAGTGATCCTTGCCTTGTCCTCCGGGCTCCATCGACGGCGGCGATCTCCGCCAATGATAACCTCGACACGACGCGGACCCGATCGAGCCCGCTCTGCAGCACCTTGCGCATAGTGCTGATGACTGTCATCAGCATTATGCGATACAGCCTTCTCCTCGCCGTCGAATGGCCCCATATCCATCATTCCCACCTCTCAATCTCGAAGGATGGGATTATGCGCGAACTGAAATTCAATAAAATGTGGGGCGCTCGCAATGCTTACGTTTTGGTAAGAGTTTTCCGGTGCATTTTCCTGCGTGGGAAAGGAACGGACGACGATGAAGGCATCGCAGGTTTCGGACGCTCAGAAGGCGTTCATTCTGAAGCAGGGTGATGAGGGTGTGCCAGTTGCGGAGATCTGCCGCAAGGCAGGAATCAGCCAGGCGACCTATTTCAACTGGAAGAAAAAATACGCCGGACTGTTGCCGCTGGAGATGAAGAAGCTGAAACAGCTCGAGGATGAAAATGCGCGGCTGAAGAAGATTGTCGCGGATCTGACGCTGGACCGCGAGATGCTGCAGGACGTCATTCGCCGAAGGCTCTGAGGCCTGCTCGGAAGCGAGAGGTGGTGAAGGGCATGTGCCGCGATTGGATGATCTCGATCCGGCGTGCCTGTGGAGCGTTGGACTTTGATCGGTCGACTTACCACTACACCTATCGCCGTGCCGATCAGGCCGGCCTGGAACGTCGTACTCGCGACACCAATGCTTGAGTGCATTCTTCGTCGGGTAGCCAACTGACGGATCGTGGCCTTCACGCGTTTACCAAGCTTGATGTAGAGCTGCACGGCCCTCAATGCGGTCTTCGTACGAATACATGAACTATCTCCTGTTAGTCCAAGAATTCGTCCGCACCTCCAGGGGGTCAGTTTCTCACTTCGCCTGACAAATCTTCCAGTATCAGCCCAATGGCGGTCTTGAGATTGGCGATCTCCACCCTTGGACGCCGTCCACAGATATCCGGGGGCCTCCGCTGTCGAGCACGATAATCGCTGGCCGCTCCATTTCTAGATTCCACCCATTAGAGAGCAAAGTAGACATAAGACGCCCTTCGATTTGTCGAGAATGTGTCCCAATAACCAAATAGCGCACGTATCGGTTCAGGTCAGCAATCGCCGCGTCTACATAGTCCGCTTCGCCGCCTTGAATATCGATGTGCAGGAGATCAACGGGGCCGCCAAGTGTTATTTGGTCTAACGAGAGCGCGGGCAATACCTGATACTGTCCGCTCGCAACGGCCTCCTCCACTTGGATATCGGATGCGCTTAACAGCGGTTCTGAACCCCATGAGGCACCAGCATTCTCCACAATCGGAAACAGCGCTGTGCCGGCTTGGGGTGCCGCCACGCCATGAATGATACGGAACTGATCGGGTATAAATCCGTTGCTGGCCAGCGCTGTATTGGCAAATTCGACGTGTTCGTTGTCACCCTCAATGCCGATGAGCTCGACTTTGAGCCCGCGATTGCGCGCCGCGGCCCCGGCGTTGTTCAGCCAACAGCCCCAGCCGCAGCCAAGTTCGACGGCCCTGAACGTACCACCGGCGAGATCGACCGAACGCAGGACGGCCGCCCACTCGGCCACATCCGCATGCCAATTTGCTGGAATTGGAATTGGCTCAACCGATCCCGCCTTGCCGTCTAGGATGCCGGGAAAAAAACGAGGTTCAATTTTGACACCTAGGAAGTTTGTCAGGTGATCTGCCGACGGCTGAACATTGTCTCGGGCATGACGAGTAATAGTTTCAATTGCGTCAAAGCTGGATGCATAGTTAAGAAAGGGACTTCCCGTTCCGGCCAAAGCGACAGAGCTTAGTTTGCTTTGGAGCGCATTTCTTTCGTCGACCAGTCTCTTTAATTGAGGAATACGCATTGCTATTTTCTTAAGCATACTCATCCTTTATTCATGTCCATTTTGGCGCCGCCGGTTGCGGCGTGTTTCAAAAAGTAGTGTCAGTCATGTTGACAACCCCAGGTTATGGGTCCTCAAACAAGAATCCTCTGCGTGCAACAGGAGGCGCCTTTTCCGGACATCGCCTCTCAGTTGTCTAATGCCGCAAAGCGGCGTGGCGCTCGCCTACAGCCTTCTCAAGTACATTTTGTAGGACGTTCGCACTGTTTGCCCAGTCGAATCTTGCCGAATTCGGCCGAGCGTTCTCCGCGAGACAAGTATGTAGCTGATCGTCGGTTGCCAAATTTTGCAGACCGTCACGTATAGATCTCACATCAAGCGGATCCACTAGTATGCCGGCCTTGCCCGCGACTTCAGGCATTGATGACGTGTTTGAGGTTAGCGTCGGAATGCCTCGCGCGTTTGCCTCAATGATCGGAAAGCCAAAGCCCTCGTAAAGTGACGGCATCGCGAGTAGTCGAGCATTGCTGTAAAGCGTTGCTAGATTTGTATCGCTTACGTAACCAGTGAGACGGACGGAGGGCTCAATATGGAGGTCCGCGATGTGATTTCTCAGGTCACCTAGCCTCCAACCTTGTCCACCGGCCAGCACCAGCAAGTATTGCTCACGTGTGGATTCCGGCAGGGCGGCATAGGCCTGTAGCAATCTAAGGAGGTTTTTGCGCGGCTCCAGAGTGCCTACAAATAGAATGTATGGTCGGTCGATTCCGAATTGTGAAATCGTCGCGGAGGAGTCTGTCCCGCAGATCGCCGGTAGCCCAGGATATATGACACTGACTTTGTGAGCGCATCGAGGAAATTCGTTGGTCACGGCCTTCGCTGTTGCGATTGAATCGGCGACGATTTGGTCCGCGACAGTGACCCCTGGTTTCATTAACCAACGGTCGGCCAGCCACGTCTGCCATTGCATCGTAGCGGCCATGTCTCGCCAGACAAGATCGTGAATTGTTACAACACGTGCAATTCGACGGTCTAGGACGAACGGGAGGCGGTGCGCCGGCCCCCAAAAGACGTCGAGCTGGTCCTTCGCCGCGAGGCGCGGCAACTCTGTCTGTGCCCAGACCATGCGTCTTATCCCGCCCGGAAAGCGCGAAATACGCAGTTCAGCATCGGGGAGCTGCTTTAGGTCGCCATATGGAGCTTCGGGCAGATAAAGATGCAGCTGATGACCAAGTAGCGCAAGATGACGACTCATCTCGAGAACATACCGCCCAATTCCGGTCATGCTGGTGACGAGATTACGTCCGTCGATCCCAATCTTCATTGGCTCGCTACCTACACTCCGCTTGTCGCTTGCCCGTGCATATCAAAGCGCCAAATACAGTGGATTGTTCCACCAACCAGTTGCCTCCTGCACTAAGTTAATCTCAGCGAAAGCACCGTGCTTACCCTTGAATTTAGATGGAATTTCGATTGACATATACAAGCTGTCGCCTGGGGGCAGAACAAAGGGGATGAGGGTTCCGGGTTTGTCTGCGAAGATAATATTTCCGTCCTTTGATATGATGCGATAAGCCATCATCACCGCAAACGATGGATCGCTTGCGGTAGCGCTCGCCCACATTTTCTTGGACAGGTTAGTAACGCTAACCAAGTATTTCAGCATACCGTTTTCTGGAGTCGGCCCCTCTACGAGCACGATTTCATATCGTGTTTCAGTTGAGTTCAGCGGTCCGCTCATCCTCGTATTGCCGATGTCGCTGATGGGCACATAGCTCTTGTCGGAGCGCGGCTGGTATATCTTGTACCAATCGTCGGTAAGCACGACCCGCTGGAGTTCCTCCGCGCTCTCCTTCCAGCTAGTCGAGCGCCCATTGGTTGCCGTCGACTCGACTCTGGCTGCTTTTGCGGGCATGCCGTCGCTGGCACGTAAAAACGAGCGGATAGTTTCTGCAAGAGCCAGCGATGAGCCTGGGGTAAAGAAGCGGCAGTCTTGTCCGCGCGCAGTAACCTCTCGAAACACCGGGATGTCGCTGGCAATCACAGGTTTCCCAAAGTGGGCTGCTTCGACGATGGGGAGGCCGAAGCCTTCGGCATATGAGGTTGCGACGAGTGCGTCGCTGCCTGCATAGGCCTTTTGCAACTCCTCGTCGGATATACCGTTGAACCAACGCAGTCGTTGGCCGAATTCAGTATGTCCCTCGATACGTCGGATAAGACTCTCGACACCCCACCCAGCCTTTCCGATGATCGTAAGCTTGATGTCGATACCCTGGCTCCACAAGGCGTCGAAAGCGTCCAGTGCGACTGTATGCCCTTTGCGCGGCTCAAGCGTTCCGACCATGATGAAATTCTGAACACTTGCCGTAGCGGGTTTAGGAATGGCGTCGCTATTATCTTGCGAAAAGTCTGCTCCGAGATGCCAATATCCTATCTTCATTGAGCGTGGAAACTCAATAGCCTTCAACATTGCAAAAAGTTCGTCGGCGACGGCCCTCGAAATGCATACAAAGGACGTTGAATAACTCAGTGCTTTCTGAAACCAAGCTGAAAAGAATGGAGGCATACCCGAGTGACACATTCCGGGGTATTTGAGCGGCACCATGTCGTACAGACACGAGATCACGGCCGCTCCCCTCAGGCGCGCGGACAACAATGTCCAATAGTGATGTTGGTAAAACTCCCATGAGCTGTCGAGCATCAGGATGTGGTCATCCGACGAGAACTCTAGCCGTGCCTCGTCCGCGAACTCATTCGCGCCGGTTGCTCTTTCTAGGGTCCTAGGAATACGAAACCAACCGTCGGGCGAATCGCTATAGGCCACCAGTCGTTCAACTCCGTCGGCCTGTTGTGCTCCCAAATTGGCGCAAATGTTCTTCACGACCCGTTGGATGCCCGTTTTGTGGTCCACACGATAGGTGGATGTCGCGTCGACTATGAGGCGAGGTCCCGTAGAGGTCGTGATCTCGGAACGTGCGAGAGTGTCAGCAAGTAACTCGGCCGGCAGGCGTGTGCCAGCAAGGTTCTTCAAGACCCCCTGCTCGGCAGTCAAAATGGAGCCAGCGCTGCCGGTCGCTTTCATTCGGTCGGCTGTCTGCCTCAACGCAGAAACTGCAATACTCGCAGATTTTGCCCAGCTAAATTCCGTGGCACTGCTGCGCCTCATCTCAGCTGCGGCTCGCATCGCGCCAGAATTACTCAGGGCTCGTTTCATCACCCGTGCGATGTCGGCGACATCAGTGGGGTCGAAAAGCCAGTCTCGATCACCTACGACTTCAGGCACGGCGCCTGTGTTCGATGCAATTATGGGTGCACCGCAGGTCATTGCCTCTAGGGCGGTAAGACCAAATCCTTCCAGTAATGAAGGTTGAATCACTAGATCCGTCATCTTATAGAGCGCGGCAAGCTCGCTATCCGTTACATGGCCGACAACCACAAAATCTCGCTCAGTAAGTCCAAGTTTCCTCCAACGGTCCTGTTCATTTTGCAACAGAGCGCGTGGATGATCGCCCGCCAGCACAAAGCTATACCGCTCGCGCATATCTGCTGGTAGCTGAGCAAACGCTTCAATCGCGGATCTTATGTTCTTTCGCCAGTCCAAGGCTCCGACGTAAAGGATAAAGGGTTTTTCGGTCGGTCGCGGTGAGTTCAAGTTCACATGTTCGAGCGCGTCGGTAAAATCTTTTGAGACACCCGCAAGTATATTCACTGCTTGAGGATTTCCGGAGAATGCGATGCATTCATTTCGAGAATATTCAGAAATGCAAAGGTTTAGATCGTACCGCGAATAGAGGGCAAGTCGCCTTTCGTAGTAAGCACGTGATGCCTGGCTTGCGAGATATTGCTGGGGAAACCGATAGGGAATCGCATCGTAAAAGATTGATGCGATTGGAATTCCTGAAATTTCGTTTGGCGATAGCTGAACTGCTTTGTCGCCCGACCCTTCAAAAGGACTTGCGGACAGCGCAATGTCGGGCCTTATACATGCCACATGGTAGGCGAGCGCTTGCTCGCTTAAACCCCTCTTTTTGGTGTAGCCGCGGATTGCTTCCCCACCTTCGGCGACGCCATGCCACATGAAGATATTAGAGGGTCTGATCCACTGTTGAAGATGGTCACGAGCAGCGAGGGCCTCTAACGGCATGGCGGCGTTAAGAGAAACCAAAAGCTCGACGTCATGGTGATTATCCACAATGCCAAGAATCAATTCTTGTACATAGCGACCGATCCCTCGCTTCTTGCTTGCGGTTTGGAAACATTGACCGTCAATCCATAGTCGCATCCGAAGTCACCTTTTGCCCGCGGTGTTGAAGCAGACCGTTCCACTTAGCGACCGATCCCTTGGGGGCATCAATGTTCCATCTCTTTTCAGCGTTGGCTTGTTCGATGCCCCCATATCCTCGCGCATTAGCGAAAGCTTCCAGCCTCTTTCTCATCCAAGGAACGTGGCGAAGTATTTGCAAACATTGATACTTCCACCGAGGATGCTTTGAAAGCCAACGAATTGCGAATTCCAGCAAAGCTTTCATGATGTGCTTGACGCCTGTTCAATAAATACCTTGGTGCTTGGCTTTAGATCCAACGGCGGCGCCGGCGTGTGTAGAACGAAACACAAGCTCCGCGGTCGCGAGATCCGCCCAAACAACTGCTCTTTGGTGGAGGAAAGCACGAAGTGTCGGTATTTCCTCATGTCGCTCAGCAAAGGTTATCTCCATTTTGGACCGCACTATGATTGGTGCTATATCCGGGCGTTCCAATCTTCGAGCACATCATGGAGCGTCTGGCGCAGTTCAATTGCCGGCTTCCAACCAAAGGTCCTGAGAGCCGCTTCACTATGACCGGAAGCCACGGGGACTTCGGTGCCACGCAGGCGCTGTGGATCAATCTCTACTTCCACTGTTAGCCCGGACAGCTCAATCAGGGTGTCAAGGATTGACCGAATCTGCATCGGTCGACCGGAAGAGAGGTTAAATGCTTTGCCAAATGCATCCGACGGCAGCTCCATGAGTGCCGAATCTGCATACGCCCGTACAACGTCTCGTACATCGAGGAAATCTCGAAAGGCTGATAGGTTTCCCACCTCGATACGAGGGGGTTTGGCGCCGGAGGAGATCTCCGCAAGCTGCTTGGCAAACGCAGCAGCAACGTAGCTATCGGTCTGACCGGGCCCAGTGTGATTAAACGGACGAAAGCTGATTGCTCTCAACCCTTCGTAGGCAAGTTGTCCAACCAATATATCTGCGGCTGCTTTCGTAGCGCCGTACACCGTCATCGGCTTAAGCGGACGGTCTTCGCTAACCGGGGCACCAGCCGCATCATTGAAGGACGCACCGTACGATTCCGAGCTGCCCACAAAAATGAAGCGCGCTTCGGGTGAGTGTTCGAGCGTCGCGTAGGCAAGATTCATCGTCCCGCGGAAATTCACGTCCCAGGCTCGCTGTGGCATCCTGCGAGCCTCGGCCGGGGCGGCAATCGCCGCCAGATGAATGATTGCCGACGGCCTGCAATTTCTGATTAGGTCCGCGACTTGGCCGCGATCCGTTATATCGGTTGCCTGCTCAGATGCGCTTCCATGACCGGTTGCGATGACGGTAACGACGCGTCCGTCTTCTGTCTTCCGTCGGTCTAGTTCGCGCCGAAGCCATGAACCAACGAAACCGTTAGCCCCTGTAACCAAGATACGATCTTCTCTCGACATGGACACTCGCAACTCGATGACGGACGTATCAGCTTAGCCGCTTTAGATCGGCATCAACCATCTCAACGATCATTTCTTCGAGGCCGATCTTGGGCTCCCATCCAAATCTATCACGCGCCTTCTGTGGATTACCAAGCAGAACATCCACTTCCGCCGGGCGGAATAAGTCGGGATCGATCACGAGGTGATCATCCATACTCAGTCCTGCGTGCCGGAATGCGATGGCGCACATGTCACGAACAGTGGTTGTTCGGCCTGTCGCGATCACATAATCGTCCGGAACGTCTTGCTGCAACATCAGCCACATGGCACGGACGTAGTCCTTCGAGTGTCCCCAGTCGCGCTTTGCATCGATGTTCCCAAGTCGAAGTTCTTTTGCGAGGCCGAGCTTTATGCGCGCGACTGCGTCGGTGACTTTGCGGGTAACAAACTCAATGCCTCGGAGAGGAGACTCATGGTTGAAAAGGATGCCGCTGGATGCGTGTAGGCCATAGCTTTCGCGGTAGTTGACCGTGAGCCAGTGACCGTAGAGCTTTGCGACAGCATAGGGCGACCGCGGATAAAATGGGGTCGTCTCAGACTGCATCGGCTCCTGGATGAGGCCGTACATTTCGGACGAGGATGCTTGGTAGAAGCGCGCGTCCGGCTTTTCGAGACGAACCGCCTCCAATACATTGGTGACGCCGAGCGCCGTAACCTGGCCGGTTAGGATCGGCTGCTGCCAGGACGACTTCACGAATGATTGTGCTGCGAGGTTGTAGATTTCATCGGGCTTTACATCTCTCATCGTCCGGATGAGACCTGAGAGGTCGAGCAAGTTGCCGTCAACAATCCGGACATCCCGTTCAATGCCAAGCCATTGAAGGCGACTGAGATTGACATCCGAAGAGCTTGACCGTCGGGCGAGCCCATGAACTTCGTACCCGTTCTTCAACAACAATTCTGCGAGATAGGCACCATCTTGACCAGTTACGCCAGTTATCAAAGCCTTCTTCGTCACTTCAGTCTCCGTTGCTGAGGCCATTGCGACCTATCATTGAGCCAGCGAACGCGATTCTGCCCATCGGCGCTTGGTTCAATACTAATTTTCCTGCGCCATTTAGCCCGTCTCGCATGTAATGACAACGACCGAGAGACAATTCTGGAAATTCGATCAGCCTCAATAGTGGAAAAGCTCGAACTCGTGCCACAGGTCGGGCTGGAAAATTGGCTCGGTGGGGGATTGCTCGTATCAATGAAATCGCTGGTATTCGATCTGGGCCGCACGTCGCCAGCCTCAGGGCCCGTTCGTTGCGCTCGACAATTTTCTGAGCGAGCCTGTGCGAGGTAAGCAGGCGACATCCTCGGGTAGTGTTCGGCTCGGCCAAGTGTTTGCTGCCTTGCCAGTCTTCGCATCTAGAAAACTCGAAGGCCAGTCCTAGCTTTTGCATTTGCCGCGATTGAAACTGTCGTCTTTGTTCCTTGGCTTTCCGACTGATGATGAGAATCTTCACCGCCGCTCGGCCCGATAGCTCAGTCCGACAGACCTTACTCGTCCACTCCCACCTTATCAGTCGATCTCCGGGTGCCTAGCGGAACCGAGACGCATACATGCCAGATATTTCGTGATGTAGTCCGTAAAAGCCGGCAACCGCTCACGCATCGAGGAAAACGCTGGCCAGCGCGGATTTTTTTGTGGGCTTTGATGATATGGAACCCGTCGTGCGCCCGTTGATATGGAAGATCACATTGCTACTTTGGTTTGCGGAGATGGATCATCGGGAGAAACAAGGTCTACGTGGCTCACGCCAAGTGCCTGGGCCAATTCATAAAGGGTAACGACAGTGGGATTGCGTTTTCCGCGCTCTAGCCCACTGAGATATTGTTGGCTGTAGCCTGATCGCGTCTCAATATCTTCCTGCGTCAGGCCTTTTTCCCGACGGAGGCGAGCAAAGTTGCGACCGACCAATTTACGCATGTCCATGCGCGAAAGATCGCAATTTGCACACCATAAGTTTATCAACTATAGTATGTAAATTGAAGCCCATCTACTGGAAGCGACGCGAACATGGAACTACGCCAACTCTCCTATTTCAAAGCAGTGGCCGAGGAACTGCACTTCGGCCGGGCGGCAGCCAGGATGTGCATTGCCCAGCCGGCGCTCAGCAATCATGTGATGTCGCTGGAAAGGGAGCTTGGCTGTCCGCTGTTCATCCGCTCGACGAGAAGGGTGGAGCTGACCAGGGCAGGTGAGACCTTTTATGATCGCTGTGTGCGGATCTTGAGCGACATCGATCTGACCACCGAACTGACGCGGGCAGCCGGCGGCAGTCGCATCCGCCAGATCAGGATCGGCAGCATCTACCCCGCCACCATGGGCATGCTGCCGACCTTCCTTGCCAAGATCGCCCGCAAGTATCCCGATGTCCGCATCCATATCGCGTCGGGCAATACCGGCGAGATCATCCGCGGCCTGGAGACCGGCCAGCTCAATTTAGGCTTCATCCGCCCGGTGGAAAACATCGGCTCCTTGCGCTTCGTCTCGCTTGCGCATGAGCGCTACTACCTGGCGGTTGGCCATGCCAATCCGCTGGCAGCCAAAGAGGAGATCAGCATCGATGATCTGCGCACTCAGAAGATCATCGCCTTTTCCCGGCAGAACCTGTCGTTCTCGGAACGCTACTTCAATGAGAAGTTCGCCGAATACGATCTCACCGCCAACATTGCCTTCAGCTGCGATGACACCTATGCGCTGGTGTCGCTGGTCTCTGCCGGGCTTGGCATCGGCTTTGCACCGGAATGGACGCTTGAACTTCCCAATCGCGGCTTTGAACTGAAGAAGGTAAGCGGGATCGACTTCCGGATCGGGCTTGGCATTGCCTGGAACAGGGAAGATCCAACCGCTGGCCGCGACGATATTGTCGATATTGCGAGGTCGCTCGCTCGGCGCTGACGTTGCAGCTCGCCCGGCGCGACGAGCGGCGTATCTCCATGTCGAGCAAACTGGCGCAGTTCCCCTTCGTACGTGAACTCTGCCGCAATCAACACATTGCCTGTCACAGGAAGGATTGATGCCGTTTCAGGGGCTCAAATGGAGAATTGCCGTGCAGCGATGGCGGCTGACTTCGGAGAGCGATTTACGGCGTGCGATGAATTCGCGCAGTATCGGCAGGAAGAAGGCCTTGCTGAACCGGCCAATTGGCGGCTCCGGTTCGAGATAGAACGAGTGACCGATGACGTCGCTGTTGAATTCGTCCATGATGATCCAGAGATGGCGATCTGCATCGAGGCCGGCGCGACGTTTTTCGATTGCCGGGATCTCGAAGGCGAACCGGTCCCGCTCGGGCTGTTTCGTGGTGATCGGGAAAAACAACACCAGGTCCCCATTGGCACGCGCTATCCGCACGCCGACCGCGACGGGGCGCTCCTTGCGTCCCTCCCTCCCGCCTTTTACTGCTTCTCGATGCCAGAGATAAGAATAGCGAAGACGGCTGCGGTCTGGATGTCGTCGTAAACACTCATCGCCCGACCTCGTCGTCCTCAGCATATTGTTCGACCGCGCGCTCCATGTCGGCGAACAAGGCGTCGGACATGGTGTCGATCGACCCGATCGCTCGGGCATCGGCACCCTTTATGAGCCGCTCGTAGTCGTTTATGTTCAAGATAACGAGACGCGGTTTGCTGCGCTGAGTAATCGTCACGGGATGACGAAGCGCTTCGGCGATGATATCGCCGGACTTCCGCGAAAGATCGCTCGTCGTATAGGATCCGTTTCGGCTGGCCATCGCTTTAATCCTTCGAAGTCGTTCCCCGGACTATATCAAAGTGATGCTGTGAAATCCAGCAATTACAGCAATGCTGTATTTGCCGGAAACGAGGCTCCGCTGTTTTGGCGGAGTCTCGTGATCCTGAAAAGTCCTGTTCGGGCGAGACCAGATAAGCTCTCGACCATTCCTTACATCCCGGCAGATGCCACGGCGCTGTCGCTGGCTGACGAGCGCTCCTTCAAGGCAATGAGCGTGCAACGATCGATGGCCTTCGCTAACCATACGCGCTTGCCGGAGACTGCCGTTTTCAAGGCGCTGACCGAAACCGTGGCATCTGGGTCAAGGCCTGGTCTTGCGGCAGCGATCAGGCGACAGCAGTGGTTGTACTGCGCAAGACGAGATGGGTCTCAAGAACGCAGCGCACGTCACGTATGGCATGGGACTGCAGCATGTCGAGAAGCAGCGACACGGCGACACGACCCGCCTCGACGGACCGGTTCGAAACCGAGGTGAGTGCCGGAAAGGTGACGGCGCCAAGCACGTCATCGCAACCGATGAGGCTGAAATCGGCTGGCACGGAGACATGGTTTTCGGACAGTCCGGCCAAAACGCCCTGCGCCGTCACGTCGTCAAAGGCGACAGCGGCTGTCGCGCCAGTTGAAAGGATCGCCTGGACCACATTGCGCCCGGACTCATAGCTTGGCAGAGCTGCCGCCACGATGTCGACCTCGATGCCGGCCGGTGTTGCCGCACTGCGGATGGCCGCGCGTCGCTGCTTGTTCGACCAGGAATTTGCCGGCCCGCTGACATAGGCGATCCTGCGATGGCCGAGCTTCGCCAGATGCTCGACAGCCTGGCGCACGCCTGAGCTGCTGTCGATGAGCACACGGGGAATGCCCGCGATATCGCGATTGATCAGCACGAGCGGCAACTTTTCGGCATGGGCGCGGATACGGTCTTCCGAAAGTCGCGAGGACGCCAGCACCAGACCCTCGACCTGGCCGGCGAAACGCCCGACGAGCTTGTCTTCCTGCTTCGGGCTTTCGCCCGTATTGCCGAGGAAGATGCAGAAATCGGAGCGGTCCGCTTCGAGCTGGGCGGCCTGAATGAGGGGCGGGAAGAAGGGATTGGCGATATCGGGGACGATGAGGCCGACATTTCCATGCCGCCCCGTGCTGAGCGCGCGGGCCGTGTGATTGGGGACATAACCGAGTGCCTCGGCGGCCTTCATGATCCTTTCGACCGTTTCCGGCAGCAGCATCCCGGGTCGCGTAAAGGCGCGCGACACACTGGAACGCGCCACGCCGGCCGCATCCGCGACCTGACTGATGGTAACGCCCTTGGCACGCTTTATCATGGTGACCGGAAACCCTTGCCCTCAGGCTCCGCTTACCACGAAGTTTGGAGCCGCATCAATCAACAGGCTCACACTGCCACTCAATCGCTTGACATGCAACCGGTTGCATGGAATTCTGCCTCCAACGAGAACAAAGGGAACTTGACTGGACGCCGCCGTCATTGCGGCTGTGCGATGCCTGTTCCCGTGTCCTGACGTGGAGACCATCTTGAACCCTGCCACCGCTCACCGTCCGTCGCCGCAAGCAAGCAGGGTCATCGACCGGCTGACGGTCGAAAGCTTCGCCACACGGGCCGAGATGGGGGCTGCTGCTGCCGCAGACATTGCCGGCGCACTCGTTGGATGTTTGTCACGGCAGTCGAGCGTGCGCATGGTGTTTGCGGCCGCCCCCAGCCAGGCCGACATGCTTTCGGCGCTCGTCACTCAGCCAGGCATCGAGTGGCGGCGGGTGACGGCTTTTCATATGGACGAATATGTCGGCCTCGATCCGGCCTCGCCGGCGCGGTTTGCCAATTGGCTCGACGCCCATGTCTTCACGCGGCTGCCGTTTGCCGCTGTCCACCGTATCACGCCGGAGCCGGATGCCGAGGCGGAGATCGCGCGCTATTCCTCGCTGTTGAACGAAGCGCCGATCGACTTGATCTGCCTCGGCATCGGTGTGAACGGCCACATCGCCTTCAACGATCCGCCGGTTGCAGATTTCAACGATCCTCTGGATGTGAAGATCGTCGAGCTGGACGAGGTCTGCCGCCAGCAGCAGGTGGACGACGATTGCTTTCCCGACCTTGGATCGGTGCCGCACCGGGCCATTACGTTGACCGTGCCGCGCCTGCTGCGGGCAGGTCGTCTGTTCTGCGTCGTGCCGGGCGCGGTCAAGCGCGATGCGGTGTCGAAAACCCTCTATGGGCCGCTCAGCACCAATTGCCCCGCCAGCATCCTGCGCAACCATGAGGCCTGCACCCTCTATATCGACAGGGACTCCGACCCCGATGCCTGAAGCCGACGCCATTGATGCCGATGCGCTTTGCGCCGATTATTTTGCTGCAACGCAGGCGCTGATGCGCCGGGTGCTGGAAGAGGAGAGGGGGCCGCTCGATCAGGCGGCGTCAAAGCTTGCCGATCAGATCGCCGTCGATCGCCTGGTACACATCTACGGGCCGGGTGGTCATTCGAACCTCGCCTCGCAGGAAGTCTTCTTCCGTGCCGGCGGGCTGATGCACATCAGCGCCATCCTCGATGAAGGCACGCTGCTTTCGAACGGCGCGTTGCGCTCCATGGCGATCGAGCGCACGCCAGGCTATGGCAAGGTGGTGATCACCAATCAGCGTCTCGGCGAAGGCGATCTGCTGATCCTGGTAAACGCTTACGGGATCAATGCCGCATTGATCGATGCGGCGCTGGAAGCGCGCCGGCGCGGCGTCTTCCTGATCGGCATCAGCTCTTTCCAGCATGCAGCCAACACCTCCCCCAATCATCCGGCCCGCCACCCGACAAAGCAGAATCTGCACGAAATCGTCGACATCGCGATCGACTGCAAGGTTCCGATCGGCGATGCCATTGTCCGCGTGCCGGGCATGGGCGAAAACATTGCGGCGGTCTCCACCTTCGCCAACGCCTTCACGCTGAACTGCCTCGTCATCCGCACGGTTGCGAGGCTCGCCGAGCGCGGCATCGAGCCGCCTGTCTGGCGCAGCGGCAATGCGCCGGGCGGCGACGAGGCAAACGCCCGCTTCATTGAACATTTCCAGGGTCGGGTGAAGGCGCTCTGATGGTCACCGTCGACGGCATCGATCCTCGCAGCCAAAAGGGTATCAGCATCGATATCCTCGACGGGACGATAGCCGCGATCCGACCGGCAGAAAAGACGGACAAGAGCTATCTCTCTAGCGGCCTGATCGACCTGCAGGTCAACGGCTTTCGGGGCTTCGACCTCAATGCCGGCGCTGTGACGGAAAACATCATGCTGTCGCTCTGCGAGGAACTGTTGAGCGTCGGCGTCACCACCTGGCTCCCAACACTCGTCACGGCTTCGGAGTCGGCGATCCTCCAGGCGCTCGAGGTGATCGCCAAAAGCCGCGCCGGCCACCGGCTGATAGCCGAGATGGTGCCGGGAGTGCACGTCGAAGGCCCGTCGATCTCAAGCATGGATGGTCCGCGCGGCGCGCATCCCTTGGCGCATGTCCGGCCACCCTCCATGGCCGAATTTGAGCGCTGGCAGAAGGTATCCGGCAATCTCGTCGCCATGGTGACACTCGCGCCGGAGCTGGAAGGCAGTATCGACTATATCAAGGCCCTGAGCGCAAAAGGCATTCTCGTCGCACTCGGCCATACGGCTGCGACGCCCGATGAAATCCATGCGGCGGCGGCCGCCGGCGCAAGCCTGTCCACGCATCTTGGCAATGGCGCGGCAGCCATCTTGCCACGTCATCCGAACGTCATCTGGACGCAGCTTGCTGACGATCGCCTGACTGCCAGCTTCATCGCCGACGGCTGGCATCTGTCGGCCGATACGTTCAAAGTCATGCTGCGTGCCAAGGGCATGGAGCGGTCATTCCTCGTATCCGACATGGTGGCGCTTGCCGGCATGCCGGCCGGACTTTACGAGCAATCGATCGGCGGCACGGTCGAGGTCTCGCCGGAAGGTTGGATCGGTGTCGCCGGCACTCCCTATCTTGCCGGCGCCAGCCTGCCGCTTTCGGCAAATGTCGCCATCGCTGCCGAAATGGCCGGCATGTCTCTGGCGGAGGCGCTTTTGCTCGCCACACGCAACCCTGGCCGGTTCGTCGGCGGGCGAGGGGGACTGGATGTTGGTGCGAGGGCCGATCTCATCCGCTTCGACTGGTCGCAGGGTGATCGCGCGCTCCAGGTCCGCGAGGTCTGGGTTCACGGTGAAAGGGCATTCTGCCGATGATCCGGGCCGGAGCAGCCATTATCGACATCACTCCCACACCAGGCTTGCCGATGTCCGGCTTTGCGGCCCGAACCTTGCCGGCCGAGGGCGCGCATGATGGCTTGACGGTCCGCGCCGTGGTGATTGGCGAAACTGCCATTGTCGTTGCCGACGTCATCGGCATCGATGCAGCGATGAGCGCACGGATCCGCAAGCGGTGTGCGCTCCCAGCCGAAAACATCGTGGTGGCGGCTCTTCACACGCACGGGGGCCCGGTTTCGATGGCGGGGAGGCTGAGCGTTGCCGCCGATCTGGCGTATCTGGAGCGACTGGAAGACGCCTGCGTCGCCGCAATCGACAAGGCGGTCTGCCTGCGAAGGCCAGCGCGGATCACGGTCGGGCAGGGCAGCGACCCGGGGGTCGCCCGCAACAGGCGCCACCCCGGCGGGCCGGTGGACACATGCCTGCCGGTGCTGCGTATTTGCGGCGAGGACGGCGGGATGATCGCGGTTGTTACCGCCTATGCCTGCCACCCGGTCGTGCTGGGCGCCGACAATCGCCATTGGACAGCGGACTATCCGCATTTCGTCCGTCAAGCCCTTGAAGAAGCATATCCGGGGTGCGTTGCACTGTTCATGACCGGCTGCGTCGGTGACGCCAATACCGGTCACTCTGCCCATGCCTCGATCACGCTTTCGGCCAGTCAGGACCGCACGTTCGACACGGCCGGTCAGGTCGGCCGCAGGATCGCCGAAGCTGCGCTTCATGCCGAAGAACAGCCGGTGTCCGATCGGGCGAGCGCGCGCAACGGCAGCGTTGTGCTTGGTTTTGAGCGGCGCGAAACGGAAACAGCCGCTGCCCTCGAACAACGCTGGCGGACTGAGGCTCTGACCGCTGAACCAGCCCGCAGAGCGCTACTCAGCTATTGGGCAGACTGGGCGAAAACCATTGCGCCGGTGGTGCCCGAACCCATTGCCGCGCGCGTTACGGTTCTCGACTGGGGCGGTGTGCCTGTTGTCGCCTTGCCAGGAGAAATCTTTGCCGAGACGGCACTGTCCATCCGAGCTGCGCTCGGACGCGACAGGCCTGCCTTCGTCATCGGTTTTGCAGATGACAATCCGGGTTACATCCCGCCGGCGAGCGAGTTCCGGTTCGGTGGCTACGAGGTCGATGAGGCGCACCGCTATTACGGGCTGCCGATGAGCTTTGCCCCGGGCTCCGCAGAAGCGCTTGCCGGATGCGCTATCGCGCTTGCGACTGACAATTGAGGAGGAAGCATGAGGGATTCAGGTAAAAGTCAAAGACCACGCAAGCTTGACACGCAACCGGTTGCATGAGAGCTTTTTGTCAATAACAACAAGGGAACAGAATATGAAAAACGCATCAGTCACGACCGGGATTTCCACCCGGGTATTGCTCCTGAGCGCAGCCCTTGCCGGCACGTTGACCGCCGGCATGACGGCGGCTTCTGCCGAAACGCTGACGGTCTGGAGCGGCTATCCGGAAATGGCGCCCTTCTACCAGCACGTCGCCGATGGGATGAAGGCCAGTCATCCGGACCTCGACGTGAAGGTGGAGGCGATTGCGCTGCGCGAGCACGAGAAACGGGTGGCGCTCGGCCTGACCGGCGGTGGCCAGGAAGGCGCCACCGTCATCGAACTCTCGGGCTCAACCGCCACCCGCTACCTTGAAAACGACATCCTGCCGGAGGCGCCGGAAGACATTTCCGCCTTCGTCAAGGATCCCAAGAATTTCGATAGGTTCTTCACCGATATCGCCAGCTACGACGGCAAGGTCTACGGCGTTCCACTCTTTCGCGGGCAGGGCTCGCTTTTCTACAATACCGACATGTTCAAGACTGCCGGCCTGACCACGCCGCCGAAGACCATGGAAGAATACACCGAATATGCCAAGAAGCTCACCCAGCGCGATGGATCGGGCAAGCCGACCGTTTCCGGCTGGAGCTTGCGTCTGTCGGGGGGCGGCCAGGGCATTGCCGAGAAATTCTGGACCAACATGCATCAGTACGGCGGCGCAATTCTTGTTCCTGCCGGCGAGGGCAAGTGGAAGACGGATTTCGCCAATGAGGCGGGTCGCAAGGCGCTCAAGCAATATCTGGAACTTGTCTTCACCGACAAATCGGTAACGCCGGAAATGCCGGCCGATGCCGATGCCTTCGAGCGTGGGCAGACCGCGATGTTCATTCGCGAATCCTGGGTCATCGGCGACATTGCCCAAAAGGCGCCCGACCTGAATTATGCGACGGCGCCGCTTCCGACGGGATCGATCGCGCTGCCGACCAATCTCTATGTCGTCGGCGACGAAGACGCCGCCAAGCTCGGCTGGGAATTCGCCATGGCTGCGAACTTGCCGGAAAACCTCGTCTGGCTGCTGCAGAATGTCGGCTGGCTGCCGAACCGTTCGGGCGTCGATTATGCGTCGGTCACCTCCAAGCAGCCGGCCTTTGCGGCCTTTGTCGACTATCCCGAAGGCTACAAGTTCTTCACGCTGCCCTCGATCGGCCCGATCGAGGAAATCCTCACCCGGGTCGCCGCCCAGCTCGTCGTCGCCTTCGCCGATCCGTCGCTTGCTACCGACGATGCCAAGATCGATGCTTTCCTGAAGAAGACGAGTGACGAAGTGGACACCATCCTCGACCGCGAGGGCTTGCTCGCGAAATAGTCGCGGGCAGTTTTCGTCAACATCGCCCGCCCGGGACAACATGGCATCGTTCCGGGCGCTTCAAAGGGTCGGGGTTTGCGCCCCCGTGTGCGAAGCCGCTCGTCTACGAGGTCACCTGAATGCTGAAGCGCAAACGATTCCTCTTTGCGATCCTCGCGATCCTGCCGACATTGGCGATCTTTGCCTATGTGCGGCTTTATCCAATCGCCGACACGTTGAGGCTCAGCCTTTTCCAGTGGAACATCCTGTCGAAGAACAAGCCCTTTATCGGGCTTGCCAATTTTCGCGAGTTGACTGGCGATCACCTGTTTCTGGATGCGTTGGTCAACACCACGATCATTGCCTTCGGGGTGCTGATCCTGACCATCCCGATGGCGCTGATCATTGCCGCGCTGATCTTCCACCGCACGCGCTCGCGCATGGCCGGGTTTTACGAAACCGCCGTGTTTATTCCCCATGTCGTGTCGCTGGTCCCGGCCGCAATGGCCTGGAAGTGGATCTTCGATGCCCGCCTCGGGCCGCTCAATGCAATGCTGACCTTCTTCGGCATCCCGGCGCAGAACTGGCTGTTTGATCCGGTCCTCTCGGTCATCTGCATCATCGTGCTGTGCTCCTGGCAAGCACTCGGCTATGCGGTTCTGATCTATCTTGTCGGTTTCAAGAGCTTGCCGGTTTCGCTTTACGAGGCCGCCAAACTCGATGGCGCCTCGGGACCGCAGAGCTTCTGGTACCTGTCGATTCCGATGCTGAAGCCAATCACCCTTTACGTTTCGGTCGTGACACTGGTCTCGGGATTCAACGTTTATGCCCAGGCCTTCGTGCTTGCTTCCGATGCGCAAGGCGCGCCCGGGCGCCAGGTGCGGGTGCTCGTGCTCGACATGCTGGAAAACAGTTTCCGCAATTACCGCGTCGGCTATGCCGCTTCCGAGGCCGTCGTGCTGCTCGTTATCGTCTTGGTGTTGACGCTGATCCAGTTCTCCATGCTGAGAGAAAGGGGTAGGGCATGACTGTCGAACTTGCCATGCCCCATGTCGAACCGACTGCCGACGAGTTGGCAGAGGGACGGCGCCTGCGCCGCAAGAAAATGCTGACCAACCTTGCGATCGACGTGTTCCTGTTGACCGTCTCGATCCTGATGTTGCTGCCGCTCGTCTTCCTGGTTGCAAATGCCTTCAAGACGCCGGCGGAAATGCTGGCCTGGCCACCGACCGTCATTCCGCACGACCCGACGACCGCCAATTTCAAGACGGTTCTTGCTGACACGCCGCTTATCCACTGGATCGGCAACAGCATCGCCTTCGCGGTGATGTCGACGATTGCGATCGTCGCGACCTCGGCGATTGCCGGATACGTTTTTGGCAAATTCCGTTTCCGGACGATGAACATCCTCTTCGCGCTGTTCCTGGCAACCGCGATCGTGCCGTTCGAAGTCTACATGATCCCGCTCTATTTCGAGGCCAAGAGCCTCGGTATCCTCAACTCCGTCTGGGGCCTGCTGCTCGGTTACCTGGTGATGAGCTTCGGAATATTTCTCATCCGCCAGAATGTCATCCATTCGATCCCGGACGAGCTTCTCGAGGCCGCGCGCATCGATGGCGCTGGTGAGTTCTGGATCTTCTTCCGCATCGTGCTGCCGCTGCTTCGCGGCGCGCTCGGGGCTCTTGCCGTGCTTGCCTTCTTCCAGGCCTGGACCGCCTTCGCCTGGCCGATCATCGTGGCGACGACAAGGTCGAGCTATACGATCGAAGTGGGCCTTGCGCTCTTCCAGACCGGCTTTACCGTCGATCTTGGGCGCCTCAGCGCCGCTTCCGCCATCGTCCTCATCCCATCCATCCTGCTGTTTGTCATCCTGCGAAGGAACTTCGTTCAGGGCGTCGCCAGCACCGGTCTCAAGGAGTAACGGCAATGGCCTTCTTCGACGAGGCACGCAAGACCTATGTCGCGGCCAACGCCGGCACGCTTTATTGGGTGCTGCAGCGACCCGCGCTCGGCGGCGGTTTCTTGAATACAAAGCAGAACAGTCTGACGCTGAAAGATTATGACGGGCAAGACGGCATGCGCGGTCCGGATTACACCTATGGCTGGATCCAGGGACGTGGGTTGGAAGCACTGGTCGGCCACGCTGGGTTCTTCGAGCGGGAACTGCCGCCACTGGCCGAAAAGCTCGATGCTGCCGGTCGGCGTCTTTACGATGTTCTGGCGCCTTTGCAGATGTCGGACGGCCATGCCTATTTCTGCTACGACCGCGCGATGGACGCGATTTATGCGGATGGCACCAACCGCACCTTCGCGCAAGAGAAGCCGGCTCTGATCTATTCCTATTCAGACGCCTTCGTCGCCAAGGGGCTGGTCTCAGCCGCAAGCCGCTACAGTTTGCCTGCCGTTGTCGATCATCTCGCCTATTTCGACAGGGTCATCGCTGCAATTGAGAGCGGACATTTCCAGATCGACGAGCGTCGTCCACTGTCACTCGACAGTCTCGCCGACCAGGCCGATGATTTCGGCCCGCGTATGATCCTGCTTGGCGCTGCAGGCATGCTGAAGCGCTTCGGCCATACGGCGCATCTGGCATTTGCTGATCGTTTCATCGCCCATGTCATCGACCGGCACTTCGACCACGCGACGGGCCTGCTGCGCAATGTGCCACGGGAAGATCTCTGCAATGTCGGCCACGGCATCGAGTTCGCCGGTTTCGCGTTTGACTATCTCGATGACAATGCCGATCCGGCACTGATCGAGATATTGGAGCGCATCGTTATCTCGTCTTTCGACAAGGGTTTTGTCGAGCCTGGTATCGCATTGACCGTCTCGATTGCGAACGGTCAGGCACAGAGCCCCTATTGTCCCTGGTGGTCGCTCCCGGAAACGATCCGGGCAGCTGCGCTTGCTCATGCGCGCACCGGCAGTGCCGGCAGCCTGCGGGTTTGGAATGCAGCCCATGCCGCTTTCTTCGAGCATTACTGGCGCGGTACGCCGCCGATCGCCTACCAGACCATGACCAGGGACGGGCCGGTGGACTTCGTGCCCGCCACACCTGACCTCGACCCCTGCTACCACACCGGTCTTAGTCTGCTTGCGGCCATTCACGCCGCCGATTGCCTGCAACCGACAACTCGAAATTCAGGATAAACCCATGGCTTCCGTTGAAATCCAGAATGTCCGCAAGAGCTATGGCGACTTCGAAACCATCAAGGGTGTTTCCGTCGAAGTGCCCGACGGCGCCTTCGTCGTGCTGGTCGGGCCTTCAGGCTGCGGCAAGTCCACCTTGCTGCGGATGATTGCGGGGCTCGAAGAGATTACCGGTGGCACGATCCGTATCGATGGCCGCGTCATCAACGATGTCGAGCCGAAGAACCGTGACATTGCCATGGTCTTCCAGAATTATGCGCTCTACCCGCACATGACGATTGCCGAGAACATGGGCTTTTCGCTGCGGCTCGCCAAGACGTCGAAGGAGGAGATCGCCAGGCGGGTGGCCGATGCCGCGCGCATCCTCGGTCTTGCCGACTATCTCCAGCGTTACCCCAAGCAGCTTTCCGGCGGCCAGCGCCAGCGTGTCGCCATGGGACGTGCGATCGTGCGCAATCCCAAGGTCTTCCTGTTTGACGAGCCGCTTTCCAATCTCGATGCCAAACTGCGCGTCCAGATGCGTGCCGAATTGAAGGATATTCACGCCCGCTTCAAGACCACGACCGTTTACGTCACACATGATCAGATCGAGGCTATGACCATGGCCGACCGCATCGTCGTCATGCGCGACGGTATCGTCGAGCAGGTCGGTTCACCCCTCGACCTTTATGACAGGCCGGTCAATACGTTCGTTGCGAGCTTCATCGGGTCGCCGTCGATGAATTTCCTGTCGGCAAGGATCGGTGAGGACCGTCAATCGGTCGTGACGGAAAACGGCATCCATCTGCCTGTCGGGTATGAGGCTTCGGTCGCATGCGGCGGCGCCGTCAGCTACGGCATCCGTCCCGAACACCTCACGATCGCGCCGGGCGGGCAAGGCATTCCGATTGTGGTCACCAATATCGAGCCCACCGGCTCGGAGACGTTCGTTCAAGGCACCGTCGATGGCCAGAAGATCTCCGCACAGCTGCGCGAGCGTCTCTCTATCAAGACAGGTGAGGTACTCAATCTGACGCTTGCGTCGGCAAACAGTCATCTTTTCGACGCAGCGTCAGGCATGCGGCTATAGGAGATCGAGATGTCCATGCCGCCCATGTCTCTTCGGGCATGACAGAAGACCTCGGCTGGGAACGAAGGCGAAGGAGGAGCGAGGCAATGGCGAAGACAAGGGTCGCGATGATTGGGCTCGGTATGGCGGCGGGTCATCATGCCCGCGCCCTGCTGGATCTCTCCGACCGTGTCGAATGCGTGGCCGCCTACAGCCGGACGTCCGGCCGGCGAAAGGCCTTTGCCGAACAATTTCCGACCATCCCGACGAGCGATAGCCTCGATGCGATCTTCGCGGATCCGTCCATTAAGGCGATCCTGATCGTGACGCCCCCGAGCAGTCACCTGGAACTCGTCCGTCGCGCTGCGGCGGCCGGAAAACATGTTCTGCTCGAAAAACCATTGGACATTTCCCTCGAACGCTCCGAAGCGACGGTAAGGGCGGCAAGAGACGCCGGCGTACTCCTCGGGGTGGTACTGCAAAACCGCTTTCTCGACGCGGCGCTCAAACTCGATGAAATCGTCAAGTCCGGGCGCCTGGGCGATCTTGTGGAGGCATCGGCTGCAATCCGCAACTGGCGACCGCAAGGCTATTACGACGCCGAAGGCCGCGGAACGATGTCGCGCGATGGCGGTGGTGTGCTGCTCACCCAGGGTATTCACACGATCGACCTGCTCCTGAACTATGCGGGCACGCCTGCAGCAATTTCCGCATTCGTCCGCACAACCCCTATTCACAGGATGGAAACGGAGGACCTCGTGACGGCCGCCTTCTCTTTTGAAGGCGGTGCGATCGGATCGCTCAATGCCACAACTTGCGCCTATCCCGGACTGCCGGAGCGCATCGAATTGATCGGTACGAAAGGTACGGCAGTCCTGACGGGTAGCAGATTGGATGCAGCCTTTATTGATGGCACCAGGGAAATGGCGGGTGGCGAAACGATCGGAAGCGGGGCGGGGGCAAATCCGATGGCATTCGGCCATGAGATGCACCGCGCACTCATTGGAAATTTCATCGATGCGATCGAAAATGGCGGAAAGCTTCGCGTCAAAGGCGATGATGCGTTGAACGCTCACCGGTTCATAGACGCGGTCCTGGTGGCTGGCACTCGATCACTTCCTGACGCGCGGCTTGATCGCTGATGGTGGCGCGGCAGAATGGTCGCTGCCGGCGGCGCCGGCTACCGCAGGATTTACACCATCCAGTTACGCGCACTCACAACAGCGCGTTACGCGCTGTGGTTCTCCGACAGGCCGTGAGCGAGCTTTAATGGGACTGAGGTCCACCTATTGGATCAGGTGATCTATTCATATTCACTGACGACGGCCACGGGCCAACGTAGGTCTCGATCAACACCGAGGCGATGCCTTCGACCGACCGATGGCCCTGGTCGAAAAGCTTGACTGCTGCGTGGTTAAGAAGCCTGGATGCCTCTTTGTCCGGATCTACGTCGTAGTACCGATACCACTGCCTGACGGCTCTCGAGAGAATTAGAAAATCGGTGTCCTGCATTGCCGCCTCCTTCGAACAGGGAACAAATAGTGCCACGTTGCAGATCTTCAATCCTGAGACTCGATCACGAAATGGACGCAAACATCGGCCTCGACATTGCAGACCGTCGAAAGCCACAACCGGATCGAACGCATACGTGAGTTGTCCGTTTCGGTCTTCTGAAAGTGCTTTTGATCCCATAGGCTGGCTTCACTTGTCTGTCGGCGGCGGTGCCAATTCACGCCGCGGGGGGAGCGCCGATGACGCCGACGGAGGGCGTTTCCAGATGACATTCAAACTGCCGAGGTCATTTTCCAGGCTGCTGAAATCGCAGAAAATGTATCGAAAACTGCTTGCAAAGGCGCTTCGCACACCAACCCCAACTGCATCCAGAAAATGGCGCAGCCCGGTCGCATCGAAGCCGAAACTCAGCGAAGTGACTGGGTTCGGTAGCAATCCAGGACGGTTGACGATGAAGCTCTTCGTACCCGGCAAGTTACCGGCAAAGCCGCCATTGGTCGTGGTCCTGCATGGGTGCAGGCAGACGCCCGAAAGCTTGGATACGGGAGCCGGCTTCTCCAAATTCGCTACACTGCGGGGTTTTGTTCTCCTTTATCCTCAGCAGAACGAGACGAACAATCCCCAGCGATGCTTTAATTGGTTTCGGCCGAGTGCGGTGGCGCGGGACCGTGGCGAGTTGATGTCGGTCCGACAGATGATTGAGTACACATGTCGCCACCATCGAGTCGATCGGTCCAGGGTCTACATTACGGGCCTATCTGCTGGCGGAGCCATGACTTCGGCGCTCGTCGCCACCTATCCCGATCTTTTCGCTGGTGCTGCCATTTTCGCCGGGATGCCGTTCGGCGCGGCAAGGGATGCAATATCGGCTATGCGCGGCATGAGGTCCGGTATCAAGCGAGAGCCTCAGCAGTGGGGTGACCTGGTGCGCAGCGTTTCGCCAAACACGAAAGAATGGCCACCGATCTCCGTATGGCATGGAACGGCTGATAGTGTCGTGAATCCGCTCAATGGACGCGCCTTGGTCTCGCAATGGCTCGAAGCGGCGGACATGAACAAAGCGGCCGGGCAAACGAAACAGATGTCATGGGGCACTCTCGAGGAATGGAAACGGGGCGACCGTCTGCAGCTGTCATTCTATTCCGTTCACGGGCTGGGGCATGGGTTGCCGGGAAGGTTCTCAAATCAGAAGGAGAGGGTAGCTGATGCTTACGTCCTGCCGTCGGAACTGTCTGCGCCATTGGAACTCATGCGAGCATGGGGGTTGCGATCCTGGCGTGCCGTATGATCCGACGCGTTGTTTCGACGACGAGACTTCGCAAGCGCTGCAATAGATCGAAGTGGTCTAACTGAACGTTTTTTGAGGTTCTGGCGATATTTTGAAAGAATTTTTGGCTGACTGAGGATTTTTCGAGCGGGCAGGCTCCGCCGGGTGACTCTTCGAATTGGGGTAAATCTTGGCGATGTAGTTGCGGAGGGTGACGACCTGTTCGGCGACGGCGTCAACGTCGCGGCTCGTCTGGAGCAGCTCTGCGATGGCCGATGGCTTTGCGGCCATGGGCTTTACGGACGAGCAGATAAACGGGTTCTTCTTGGCTGCTTCGACGCTTTAAGGATCGCGCAATTCAATTACAGGAAGAACTGGCAGCCAAACGAAACGACTGCAATGGCCAATGGCATCGTTAGCGCCATGACCACGCTCTGCCAGTCGATTTGATACGCTTCAGCGCGCGCTTCCAAGTTCATTCGAGTTACTCCCCACATGAGGAGGAACCTAGCGAAGTCGGGGGCAATGTCGTCTCAAAATAAGTTTCTGGCTGTAACATTCAGCAGCGGGCTCAAGGCCGTTAACCCTTTCTGACCTCCCACAATCTGGAGCGTCCTATGGACCGCAAGCATTTTCTTCGATGCTACGCGAGCGTCGATCTTTGGCGGCTCGCTTGGCCAGTCTCAGGTGTTCGGCATGGAAACGATACTGGATGCCTGCGCAGAATAGCAGGTGTCCGACTGAGCCTTCTGCCTATCCGCTTTTGTCGGAAGAAGTCGGCATCACTGCCGCGACCTTGGAAGAGATCGCTGCGGTCGTAAACGGCGCTTATCAGCAGTGGCAAATCATCGGCGCGGCGATCGAAGCGGTGCGTCTGGGGGACGAAAGCTGCAATCGAGGCGGCTCCGACCCTATCCGATGCGGAGGGCGCGGCCGCCGCAGTGTGGCCTTAGAAGGGATATGCAAGGATGACGGGGTTCTGAGGATCACCCTCGCACAGCCCCTCTCACAAGCAACGCCTGCCTGCAAGGTTGTTTTTCGAGCATATCTCTTCCGCTTGAACCGGGTAATGACCTCGTTCGCGTTATCAGGTCATTCCTTTGAAGGGTCGCTCAGAACCGCAAAAAGCCCGCCGGGGAGGCGAGCTTCCTTTTGCATACTATTGAAGCTGACCGCATCATTGCTGTCGGGCTCATAGGGACACAACTGGCCGTAGATAGCACCTCATCCAATAGAGGTATGCGGCCCAACCTCTACGCGAAGCGAACTTCTTCGCACGCCTGACCTCACAATTTGGAGCTTTAAATGGATCGTACAGCGTGCTTCGCTGCGCTGCGCCGTCGAACGTCTGGCGTTTTCGGCACGTCTCTCAGCCAGTCGCAGGTCGACGGCATCAACGGCATTCTGGATGCCTTCGCCACTCATGGAGATGGACGAGACAAGACGCTCGCCTATGCTCTCGTCACGGCCTACCACGAGACCGGCGCCCGCATGGTTCCAGTAAGAGAGGGTTTTGCCAAGGATGACGTCAGCGCTCGCCGGATCGTCGCCAAGCGCGAGTATGGCCAGCCTGCGGGCAAATACGGCCATGTGTTCTATGGGAGGGGTCAGGTCCAATTGACCTGGCTGAAGAACTGCGTCGCGTCGTCGAAAGACGCTGGCTATGATCTCGTCGCCTATCCCGACAAGATGCTTGATCCGGTCATCTCTGCCCGCGTGATGATCAAGGGGCTGTTGGACGGCCGATGGAATGGGGCGGGGAAAGGGATTGCACCTACCTGCCCATAAACGGCCCTGATGACCTCAAGAACGCGCGCCGCACGGTCAACGTCAAGGCAATCGGAAGGACGAGCAGTTCAAGAACATGGACATGCGGTTCACGTCGATCGACAAGAAGATTGAAGCCATCAACGCAACCTTATCTCGCATCATGTGGCTTGTGCTGGGCGGCATTATCATGGGGGCGGTCGGCTTCATGCTAAAGGGCGGGTTCAATCTGCCCTAGCGCTTATTCGGCTTCTCCCGCTTCGGTGGAGGCTCAAACCTCTCATGATTCCCATCGACAGCGATTTCCGATGCGTTCGCCGCCATAATGAAGGCCTCCCGCGCCGCCGCGGCATTGGACTGTCGTTCCAGAGCCCGATGGCAAGACGCCACAGCAACGCGCCACGCGTCTCCGCGCCTGTCTTCCGGCCAACCCTCCACAAGCAGCTTGCTCATGTCGTGGACCGAGGTCACGACCCGGAACCCGCCAGCCTCCACGCCTATGGCTATCCCAAACCAGCGGATTGGCATTTCTAACGGGTCGGGCATCTCATCCTCCAAACACCCAAGATCCCAGCATCCAGAAAGATATCCAGATCAAGGCTAAAGCGCCGACGACGAGGAGGAAGGCGAATATCACGCTGGGGATCTCGAAGCGGTTCACGGCTCTTCCTCGCTGGCGAAATTCCCGAACAGCATCTCCCCGCCTTCACTCCACAATGAGAGCACTTCAACCAGGGCTGTATCTCTTCAATATACGCCTGCCTCAGTCGTTCCGGCAGGGTGTTTCTGTCGAATGGCTGTTGTCTTCCGTAGGCATGGCACTTCACCTGGATATCGACGTGGTGCGGGGCGCACTGGAGAGAGCGGGGGGGCCATCCCATGGATACGAATCGCATGCGTGCATCCTCAAAGGATCGACCGCCGCATGTCGATGGGTTGGCCCTGAAGCCTCAGGATACGGATGTATTGTAATCCGTCTGGTCTTGATGGCTGCATTGGGACGCCGATTAAAACAGGGAGGTTCATGAGAGGGTCAGAACCTCCCTGCCATTATTCTTGAAGAGAAGTCTCGTTGGCGGCGGGGATCCGCGAGTCGAACCTTCACTTCGTCGCATCCCAGGTTGCGGCGATCCTAATATACACTTACTCGGAAAAGTGGTCTAACTATTCAAAGGTATTAATCGGCTGCAAGCTACGGCGTCTGATCCAAGGTTGGACCGAGACGCTCATTTCAACAAAGCTTAGCAAGACGCCTCGGCAAGCAGAGCTACCTGTTTTCCTTTAATAGCAAATCGCCCGGTTTCCATGCCGCGCGGAATCATCCAAGAGAGGTTGGAACGAAAGCGCGCCCTATCCGTTTTGGGGTCGGGCTTTGCTTAATCTCTCCCAGCAAAGCCTCAATGTTCCATTGCCCCGCAACCGCGACTGCCGGGTTCAAATACAAACTCCCACCCCGCTTCCTTCAGCGGGGTTTTTTCTGTTAGCGGCCTTGCGTGGAACTTGGCCTCGCTCGGCGGCCGCCGACAAAAATTGGGGGGTCGCACGCGGGACTTTTACGAAAGCGGGCGGCCTTGAATAGAAGCCCGTGTTCGCTCGAAACTGGGCGGCGAAATTGGCGACATTATGCTGCCAAAGTGCCTCTCGAGTTCCATAGTCAGATCTTCTTCTGATGTCATGCCACGGTGAAAAAGCCCGACGAGCAGTTTCGCTGCGACGTTATAGCTTTTGGGATTGGAAACGCTGTTGGCCGGGCCGTAGCCAGCCGCATCCAATACGCCTTGCAGCATGAGGAGGTCTTTTGATTTCAGGACGACGTGCAGTTCGGAAGACATCTGGTCCTCCTTCTTTTGGGGCGAGGGCATTTCGCCCCGAAGCAGCAGCGCCCGTAAAATAGACTGCTGACCTACAGACCATGCTCCACGCTCTTTCCGCACGCAACTTAATTCATGCAATCAATGTTTTTATTCGTCCTTTATAACAAAACCAAAGATTGACGTTGCGTTTGATGCGAGGAGTGTCTATATGGCGGCTATCGGCATTGCTGATGAGCGCTGGAACATGTCTGTCGCTCGCAATCGCCGCAATCGCTTTCTGCTTTTGACCACGGATGTACTGGCATTGGTATGAGTAGCGATGTGAGGAAGGTCGGTGCGGTTTAGCCCCGGCCTTTTTTGTTTGCCGAGATAGGCGCCAGGTCTCAGCGCTCACGCCTGATTTTTCCGGTCGCGAGGAAAAACAGGTGCCCGCAAGGGTTCTGGCGAGCGGAGCCCTTCGGCAGTTTACAGTTTGGAAAGTGAAACGACGCAGACCGGAATATCTTGCCGTTCCATCTTTTCAGCGAACAACGTTGAGCTTTGTTCCGAGCAACCAATGTCGCGCATGGAAAAGATCCGATAGTGATTTCCCTCATATGCATCGCCATTGGCGTGGCTGACTGAGCGCTTTGCTGCAGTCACAAAGCTGGTTGGGCGAGATTCGCCTAGGCGTGCCGGAACACTACCTTTGCATCAAGAGCCGCTGCAAGGAATGCGGATTGGGCTTCTCTCTGGGTTACTCCCCCTGCCATGGTACCAGCGCAGGCCTGCATCGCCGAGAAGAAAGCGCGGCCTTGTGTCACCGGCCAGTTCGCAAATAGCATTTCCAGGGCTTCATCTGCGGATGCAATGGTGTGCAGCACATGGTTGCGTTCAACAACTAAAACGACCCAATCTGACGACACAGGGTCTCCGATTCCGCTTCAAAGGGATATACACTGATCGATCGGCAGCCACTCTTTAAACCCCGCCCGTGACACGTTGTTCCCGCTATTCAGCGGGTAGACGAAGAAGGAGCAATTCCAGCAACTCTCGAGGCGTGAGCGTCGAATTCGACGACATGAGCTCGATGGCGACATTTGCGGCGCCCCGAGCCTGAATGCTTTCAGGATCGGTTCGGGTCGCCGTGCACCAATTCTGGACGCAAGTGGCCGCCGTTTCCAGATGGGCGTCGGTTAGATCAATGTCTGTGAGGAAGTTCATCTCACGGTTCCCGCTCAAGGCGAGAGCACGTCGTATCTCTCAATCGGCTCTGCCTTGGAAAACAAAAAGGGGCCGACTAGAAGTCGATACGACAATTCATCGACGCATGAAAGGAACGAAAAGTTTACACCGCCCCGAGCGGTTCTTGACGTTAATGCGGTCACACATTGCCTCAGCTCATTTTTCAGTCTCGCGACAAATGTCTCACCATCAAGCGCGCGCCCTTGTGCCCCCGCTTGCACCGCATGAGGCCGGCGAGTTGACAAAGCGTCAATCCCTTCCCAACCTTCCACCGCTTGAACGCTCTAGTTCAGACCCACCTTTCCAGTCACACGAACTCCATCCCGCTTCCTTCGGCGGTTTTTTCTGTTAGCCGCCCTTCCGGATCACACGTTGTGCTATCGGAACGCTTTAACCGGCACCCCGCCCGAACGCAGCCATTCGGTAGTCGCCGCCTGGGCGTTCGATGTAACAAGGAGAGATGCCGTAAATAACGCGGACTCCAACATCATTCGGCCCACAATTTGGGATTGAATGAGCGCTCTCGTTGACTTCGCGTCAAGCGGGAGAGACGCGGCCATGGCACCGCTCGCGCGTCCATAAATCGTCGGCCGTGAAGTATCCGGAAGCGATTGATGTTTCGCGTATATTTGACGCCACTCAGTAATCGATATCGCAAGATATGGCATGTTTTTGATCTGTTTTCTTGCGATTTCAGATTTCGGTTTTCCCAGCCATCGAAGCGTGATTCACTTCCGATATCGCGATGAATCGGAGCTGGTGGATGTCCAAGCCTGTTGAACGACGCGAGACGGGAGAAGGTGATCTGTTCCGATCCCGCCTCGACCAGATCATCGACATGAAGCACGAACTCGTGCAGTTGGCGCAGACCATCGACTGGTCGTTTCTGGCAGAACGGTTTGGCGAGGTTTATTCGGATGGACCTGGCATGCCACCCTTGCCGACCCGGCTGATGGCAGGGCTGGCAATTCTCAAACATACGTTCAACCTGTCGGATGAGGCAGTCTGCGCCCGCTATCTCGACAGCCCATATTTTCAGTATTTCTGTGGCGAGACGTTCTTCCAGCACACATTACCCTTCGACCGTTCGTCGCTGACACGCTGGCGCCAGCGCATGGGCGAGGAGCGGATGAAGGCTTTGCTGCAAGAAAGCCTCTCGGTGGCGGTCAACAGTGGCGCGATGAAGCCAACAGACACCCGACAGGTGATTGTCGATACCACTGTCCAACCAAAGAACGTGGTGTTTCCCACCGATGCCAAGCTCCTTCACCGAGCACGGGAGCGGCTCGTGCGGGCGGCCAGGAAGGCAGGGCTCAGCCTGCGCCAATCCTACGTGCGGCTCGGCAAGTATGCGCTTATCCAGCATCAGCGCTATGCCCATGCCAAGCAATTCAAGCGCGCCGGCAAGGCGTTGCGCAAGCTGAAGACGTATCTGGGACGCGTCGTGCGCGATATCGAGCGTGAGATCGCCGGCGACGAGCAACTCAAGGCAATCTTCATCTGGCCGCTCTATCAGGCAAAAACCGTTCTGGAGCAGAAGCAGCGTCAGCGCGGTCGCAAGATCTACAGCCTGCACGCCGACGAAGTTGAGTGCATCGGCAAGGGAAAAGCACACAAACCATACGAGTTTGGCGTCAAGGTCTCGGTGGCCACGACACTGAACCGCTCCAAGGGCGGCCAGTTTGCCCTGCACGCCATGGCACTGCCGGGCAACCCCTACGATGGGCACACCCTCGAGACCATCATCCCCGACATCGAAGAGACCATTGGCAATGAGCTGTCCCGCATCCTGGCTGATGCCGGATATCGCGGCCACAATGCACCTGAGAGCCACAAGCTCAGGGTCTTCACCAGTGGTCAAAAGCGCCGCGTGACGCCCGCAATCAAGCGACAAATGCGACGACGGTCAGCCGTCGAGCCCGTCATCGGCCACATCAAGAACGAGCATCGGATGGATCGCAATTATCTCGCCGGAAAACAAGGAGATGCAATCAATGCCGTTCTGGCTGCCGTTGGCTACAACTTCTCGCTCCTGCTCAACTGGTTCAGGAACATTTTGTGCCTGATAGCCGCCATGCTCTGCGCATTCCCTGCCGCGATCCCCGCAGCTTGCCACGTAAAACCATCCTGAAACGATCGCCCTGCATTGTGGCGACCAATAAACTTGCCGTCACAACGAAAAAACGAAAACCGCGTTCTTCACGGTCGACTAAATCAGCCCTGCTTCCTTAACTGGTGGCGGGGCTTATACATTGCGAGGCCGGTGCATCGGTTATGATGCACCGGCCTCGTTTGCCATTGAGGTGATTGCAACACCGCAGTGACGATGCGCAGAGCGGTTGGTCCTAGCGGGCCTGAACTTTCGTTCGTAAAAAAGCAGAACCCTTTGCGCATTTCGAGGCTTCGTCGAACCGTTGAGAGAGCTTCGCGCTCGCGTATAAGGGAGACATCGCCTCATGACCTATACTAGCCGCTTTATCGGCATCGACATATCGAAATCGTCCTTCGACATC
>NZ_KB897867.1:0-35492 GCF_000377185.1 Rhizobium sp. 42MFCr.1 | reverse complement strand
CTGGTCGGTGTTGCCCCTATCAATCGCGACAGTGGCCTGATGCGTGGCAAGAGGATGATTGCCGGCGGCCGCAAACCAGTGCGCGACGCCCTTTACATCGCCGCCTTGCCCGCCATCCGCTTCGATCCAGCCATGAAGGCCGTCTTCGAACGACTGAAAGCGAAAGGAAAGCCCGGAAAGGTCGCTCTCGTCGCGGTCATGCGAAGGATGATCATAATCCTCAATGCCAAAATGAGAGACTATCGAGCAACGGTGATTGACGCCTAACACCGTTGCTTTTTCTTTTCCAGGTCGCGTGCCTGCTTTTAGGCTGCCGTCCGTCCAGGTAACACGATATGGTTGCATTTTGGAATGATCTGATGCAATCTAAGCGTTGTTGGCAGGGGAAGGATTGACGATGGCTTCCGGCGCAGACCTGACAAGGCGGATTTTCGAGGCGCGGCATCGGGGGGACCTTGATGCGCTTATGTCATTCCTTGGGACAATTGCGTTTTCCGGGCAGAAGGCAGCCAGTATCTGGCGTCACTCACCAACCCGGTTGTCGGCAGCGCTGCACTCCGCGCGACGATGCGGCAGTTCATTGACACCTGGGACATGACGGCGCTGGAACTCGACATCCGTGTCGACGGAAATGTTGCACCGGTTCATCGCGTCGGCCAGATGCGTCATAGTACGACCAAGTTCGATACCGAAATCATGGACAAGATGACCTTCGAGAACGGCAGGCTGGTTGAGTGCGTGGAATTTCTCGACACGCTTCAAGCTGCGTCACTACTCAATATAGCGGCGATCTCTGCGGCACAAATTTAACCGGCCCGTTCTTGCGTTGTCGGCGGCGGCGGTCGACCTCAGACTGCCGGTCGGGCCTTGTGGGCGTGGGTCAATTCCGCGACCTTGTGAATGTGGGACACAGCAGCCCGCCCGCCGGCTGTCTTCGTGAAGAGTTCAAGCGTCTCATCCTCATGGTCACCGACCGGTGTCAGTGCCTGGTCCATATAGGCTTTGGACGCTTTGTCTCGTGCGATGAAGAAGGCGCTGATTGCAAGCTTGGCAATGGTCGCACCTAGCGACAGGTGTTTGGTGACCGTCTCCCAGACGAAACGCGGCCAGAAGGTTACAGCGCTTTCTCGCGGCATATCGGGCCGCCGTTCGGAGGGATGCTTGAGACGTAGAAGGCCGCTCTGCAATGGATGCACGTTCTCCAACGGTACAGTTGTGGCGAACGACACAAGGACCTTCACGAGGCTGGCGAGCGGCACGCCCGTGGCAACGGCCCGGCGCAGCAGCGTCTTCATGTGCTCCGGCGAATAGTAGAGCGACCAGGCCTCCTGGTAGATGCCCTCCCATTCCTGCTTGCTCATCTTCGGATGCGCGGTGCAGACGTGCTCCACGTCGTAAATGTTGAGATCGGCGTCCATCTCGACGCCTTTCTTCCACAAGGTCTGGTGGTCTTCCGAGCCCGGCAGTGGTGTCAGCACGAAGAATTCAATGACATCAAGAGGCAGTTCGTGCTGGATGATCGCGATGTCGCGGCGGATCGTCTCCGGCGTGTCCGCGGGGAAACCGAGAATGTAACCGGCGAGAGTCATGATGCCCTGTGCCTTCCAGGCAAGCAGCATCTTCCGGTATTCGGTGATCTTGTTCTGGTTCTTCTTGGCCGCCGTGAGGTTGTCCGGGTTTACGTTCTCAAGCCCGATGAAGACGCGGGTGACGCCGGCACGCTTTGACTTTTCGATGAAGTTCGGGATCTTGTGGCAGAGGGTGTCCACCTGGATCATCAATCCGAGCGGAATGCCGTCCTTCTCCCTGAGTTCGATCAGGCGGTCGAAGATTGCTTCCCAATCCCTGTTGCGTGCGAAATTGTCGTCGGTGATGAAGAACTTATGGATGCCTTGCGCCCAGTTCATTCGCACCAGCTTTTCGACATCGTCGGCCGAGCGGAAACGCGACTTGCGGCCCTGCACGTTGATGATGGTGCAGAAGGAGCACTGATAGGGGCAGCCACGGCCGGCGTCAAAACTCGTGCTGAGGCCGAGCGTCTGCGCGACATTGGTTTTCGGCAGAAATGGGACGGCGGCACCTTCGATGCTGGGCAGGTCGTTCATGAAATTGTAGAGCGGCTCAAGCTTGCCGGCGGCGGCGTCCTGTAGAACGCGATCCAACCGGCCTTCTGCCTCTCCAGCAAACATCGAGATGCCCATCTCGCGACAGGCGTCGAGGCCGACCGCCTTGCCGTCGAGCATGGCCAGGCATCCCGACACGTGAAAACCGCCCATCGAAACCGGAATTCCGGCAGCGCGGAAGGGCCGGGCAATGTCGAGCGCCCGCGGATATTGGTTCGACTGCACACCAACCAGGGCGATCATCCCGAAATTGTCGTGCTGTTCAAGCCGCTTGAGAAGTGCGGGGACGTTGACCCGAGTGTTGGTCTCGTCGATGACCGTAATCTCGATCCCGACATTGGGCCCCAATACCTTGCGTTCGGCGCAGTCGGCAGCGATTCCATAGATCGCAGCCAAGGAATTCGACGGGATCATCGCCCGCCACCACCGGATTACATAGCCGTCATCGTCATAGTGCGACGGCTTGATGAGGATGAGCTGAAAGGTCCGTTCGGCAGTCTTTGGAAGATCTTGCACGGTCACTCGCTGGTAAGAGGAATCCCCGAAAATGGACGCTACCAGACACGGTGGATTATACAAGTAAAGCTTTTACCGATGCTATTCGACACAAATAAGTCAGTTGGAATGGATTTTGGACGGCGCGTAGGTGTCTGTTTTCGTTCAAGAAATTATCAAATTCGAATCGGTTGCCGTTAGTCGGAGGGATTAAAGCTCCGACTTGATGTCGCCCATGCGGTTCCACGCGTCGAGGCCTGCGATCTTGTAGGCTTCAGCGAGGGTCGGGTAGTTGAAGGTGTTTTCGACGAAGTACTCGACGGTGCCCTTGAGGTTCAACACTGCCTGGCCGATGTGAACCAACTCGGTCGCTCCTTCGCCGACGATGTGCACGCCAAGCAGCCGGCGCGTCTTCAGAGAGAAGATGAGTTTCAGAAGCCCAGTATCGAGTCCCATGATGTGGCCACGCGAAGTCTCGCGGAAACGCGCGATGCCGCATTCATAGGGGATACCGCGCTCCTTCATCTCTTCCTCGGTCAGGCCGCAGGTGGAGATCTCAGGCACGGCATAGATGCCGTAGGGAAAGTACTTTGGCGGCTCCTTCGCGACCGCGCCGATAGCAACGCGCGCAGCAATGCGGCCCTGCTCCATCGAGGTGGATGCCAGGCTCGGAAAGCCGACGACATCGCCCGCGGCATAGATGTCTGGTACGGACGTCTGGAAGGTCTCCGGATTGACCTTGAGGCGACCGCGGCTATCAGCTTCGAGCCCGGCCGCGTCCAGGTTGAGCGTGTCGGTCGCGCCCATGCGCCCGGCGGCGAACAGGACCATGTCTGTCACCAGGCGGCGACCATTGTCGAGCTTCAGTTCAACCTTGCCATTGTCGAGACGCGTCACCTTGTCGGCCTTGGTGCCGAGCAAGATCTTCATGTTGCGATCGCGCAGTTGGTAGGTGAAGTCCTCGACGATTTCCCGGTCGATGAAATCGAGCATCGTCGCCTTCGGATCGATCACGGTCACCGCGGTATCCAATGCGCTGAAGATCGTCGCATATTCGATGCCGATGACGCCCGCGCCGATCACGACCATCGAGCGCGGCAGCTCGTCGATGTCGAGCAGTTCGTCGCTGTCGAGCACCGTCTTGTTATCGAATGGGATGTCGTCCGGACGGAACGGTTTCGTGCCGACCGCAAGCAGGATGCTCGCTCCCGTGACCTTGACCACTTCCCCATCATCCTTGACGACCTCGAGTGTCGACGGGTCGAGAAAGCTTGCCTTGCCCCTGATGTGCTGCACCCGGTTTCGGGCGAACTGGTGTTCCAGCACTTCGACTTCGTGATCAAGGGTGATCAGCAGGCGGCGCCGAAGGTCATCCGCGCTGATCTCTTCCTTCACGCGATAGGATCGGCCATAGAAGCCGCGCTCACGCCATCCGGACAGATTGAGCGCCGTTTCGCGCAGCGTCTTGGAGGGGATGGTGCCGGTGTGCACCGAAACACCGCCGACGCGCTTGCCTTGCTCGATGACCAGGACCTTCTTGCCAAGCTTGGCTGCCTGGATTGCGCCGCGGCGGCCTGCCGGGCCGCTGCCCACAACAACGAGATCGTACTGGAACATTAGGCTGGCCCCGATTGGAAAGCTGGAATCATTTTGCGACGCAATATGTCGCGCGTCCACCGGGGCAGGTCAATGTTGCAAAATGCTTTAGGAGGAGAGGTCTGGATTTATTGAAGCCAAGTAGGGTTCCAGCTTCTCGAAGCTGCGGTCCATGGCGAAGGCGCGAGCGAAAGGCAACCCGATATGCCCGTAGAAGATGGACATCTGTTTCTCCGCAACCCCCTGGCTCGTCTTGTCGACGCCGGCCAGATAGAGAGCGGAAGCGAGACCGGTTCGATCCGCGCCTGAGTTGCAATGGATCAACAGCGGTTTCGGCGCGTCCTTCATGACTTGGATCAATTTCATCGCTCGCTCTGGCGAAAGCTCCTTGTAGGCCGACATCGGGAAATCGATATGCTCGATGCCAAGTGTCTTTGCCTGCTCGACTTCGGCGCTCCGTACCGGGTTATTGCCTCGCAGGTTTATGATCGTCTTGATCCCATAACGCTTCGAGAAACCCGCAAGGGCTTCAGGCGATGGCTGCGATGAACGATAGACTTCGCCATCGACGACCGCGTGGAAGTTGTCCGTAACTGTCAGGTAGAGGGCGTAGCTGCCACCGGCGAGAAAAGACCCGGCGAGCAAGCACAGCGCTGCTATCGCGCTGCGAGGAAATCGGCGAGAGGCGGTTGGCGTCATAAAGGTCCCGGAGCAGTTTGATTGCAGCATTGTCCCTTTGCCACCTAAACCTGACGGATACCTGAAGCACTTTAGACTCCTATAGGTTTAGACCCCTATATCAGACGCAACCCTTTCAGGCTAGCGTGACCGTCCTTGCCGATGATGATGTGGTCGTGGACCGTGATGCCGAGGGGCTTTGCGGTGTCGACAATCATCTTGGTCATGTCGATATCGGCCCGCGACGGCGTGGGATCGCGGGAGGGATGATTGTGGACGAGGATCAGGGCTGTGGCCGAAAGCTCCAGCGCCCGCCGCACAACCTCGCGCGGATAGACCGGCGTATGATCGACCGTGCCCCGCCCTTGAACCTCGCCGGCGATCAATGCGTTGCGCTTGTCGAGAAAGAGAATGCGGAATTGCTCGCGTGTCTCGTGAGCCATCGCGGCGTGAGTATTGAATCACCAACGACCAGGACGACAGCACCTGCTTGCCTCGAAGCTCGCTCTTCAGGGTCCGCTGTGCGACCGTCGAGACCAGTTTCAAATCGAGCGCCACGGCTTCGCCGATGCCCTTTACCTCCTGCAGCAGAGGCAGCGGTGCACCGAAGACGGCAGCGTGCGAGCCGAAGCGCTCGAGCAGCGCCTTGGCGATCGGCTTGGTGTCGCGCCGGGGGGATCAGCCTGAACAGCAGCAGTTAGAGCAACTCGTAATCGGCGAGGGCTGTATCGCCATGCTGACGGAAGCGGTCGCGCAGGCGCTCGCGGTGCCCGTGGTAGTGCTCTTCCTTGCCAAGCGAGGCGGAGAGGCTGGCCTGCTTCGCCAAGGATGCCGGCTTGGCGGCCTGTTCCGCGAAAAAGGAGCGTTCGTCGCTTGCATCGCTGGTGGCCAAGGGCAGTTCGGCGTCGTTGGAATGCGAAACAGGACCCTTCGTCATCAAGCGCTCATCGGTTCAAGGGCGGGAGGCCGGGTCGGTCGAGGCCGCCTGGCGAAAGCGTGAAAATCTCGCAGCCGTCGGCAGTAACCCCGACCGTGTGTTCGTATTGCGCCGAAAGTGAGCGATCGCGCGTTACCGCAGTCCAGCCGTCCGCCAGAACCTTCACATGCGGCCGACCGAGATTGATCATCGGCTCGATCGTGAAGATCATGCCTTCCCGCAGTTCGGGCCCTTCGTTCGCGCGACCATAGTGCAGGATATTTGGGGAGTCGTGGAACAGCGCGCCGACGCCATGACCACAGAAGTCGCGCACGACGGAACAGCGCTCGGCTTCGGCATAGGTCTGAATGGCTTCCCCGATCGCGCCGGTGCGGGCGCCGGGCCGAACGGCCGATATGCCACGCAGGAGGGATTCATAGGTCACTTCAAGCAGCCGCTCAGCAGCGCGCTTGATGGTTCCGACCGGGTACATCCGGCTTGAATCGCCGTGCCAGCCTTCGACCACGTAGGTGACGTCGATGTTGACGATATCGCCTTCGCGCAGGGGTTTTGCATCCGGAATGCCATGGCAGACGACATGGTTGATCGATGTGCAGGTAGACTTTGTGTATCCGCGATAGTTGAGCGTCGCCGGAATCGCGCCGTTGTCCATGCCAAATTCGAACACGAAACGGTCGATTGCATCGGTCGCAACGCCGGGCCGCACGAACGCCGCCAGCTCATCGAGGCAACGCGCCGTCACTTGGCACGCCTTCCGCATTCCTTCGAATGCTTCGGGACCGTAGAGCCTAATTGCGCCGGTATTCTTCGATGGCGCGGAAGAGGCTTCGATATAATTCACCATTGCAGGCCCTTAGGATTGTCATTCTGGTACATAATGCAGCTATGCCGGGTTCGTCCATCGCGATCAATGGGGCGAATGCTATTTCTGCCGTGTGCGTCGTGTATCGGTGCCAAGTGGCTTTTCTGCGAGCGGCACGCGTCTTCGCCCTCACGCGATCCTCACGACCCGCGGCTTGAGCATGCATGCATTGGACGGGGCGCTGGAATTTGCCTCGTTGAGATAAAATCATATGGCTCTTCCCAGAGCCCCGTTCGTCGGTTTATGTCCGCAACTCCGGTCCCTCTGCGGCCTTGCCCGAGCAAGCTTCGCTTCCCCTGGGGACCATGTGTGCCACACAGGCACGTCCGAGGCTCAACTCAACGCCGCATTCGCGCGGACGCCGCCGTCCCCAGAGGGAGACCATTTTCTGCAGACCCCTGATGCGGAAGCTCACGTCCTTCTTCCGCACCCTGCGCCGGTTCCGCCTCGCCGCAACGCCTTGCGGTGTATCCGCGACGGGACAAGGGGATGATGGCATGGGGGCGAGGTGCGGGGAAAATCGAGCGCGGTGTTTTCTTTTGACTATTGATTAGGAGCGCGACGAGAACAACGAAGCGAAGGTGGACGTCGGCTTGTTCGGCATGCTCGTGACCACCACCAGCTGGCGTATCTGGCCGCGCTTGAAGGCAGCGAGGAAGCGCTTGTAGTCCTTGAAGGACACGCAACCGTTCGAGTCGCCGCGGGCGCCGAGCATGTAGGTGTGCGCAAGCAAGCCGACGCGGTTGTAGACGTAGCCTGCACCGCCGACAGGGTTCAGTCGGATCGCCTCGACGCCGTGGAAAAGGCTTTCGCGCATCGTCAGATTGTAAGTATGCGGCGGGGTCGGGCCGCGGTTCTTGGCATGCACATAACGCGGATTGTCACGCATCTTGCCGAGGCCGGAATGGGCTTCCAGGCGTTCGCCGTTCGGAAGGTAGACGACGTTGGCCGAAATGTCGTAGACCGCGACGCCATTGCGGGCGATCGCGGGGGACAGCCCCTTCTTCACCGTCGGCATTTGATCGTCGTCATCATCGGAAGCGCCGGCATCCGGGCGCGCATAGGCAAGTACGGGTTCAGCCGGAGCACTGCGATCGTTGGGGGTAGCCCGCTTGATCAGGCCATCGGGCCGAGCCATGGGCAAGGGGATCGCGGTGTCGGTGCCGCTCAAAACGAGATCGAACGGCTGGGTTGCCCCCGGTGCAGGCTGCTCAGTCGGCGCAAGAGCCGCAATCTCGACCGGGCCGGGCTTGGTGGCGGCGGGCGGTACCTGTCCCTTGATTTCGGCCGCAGGGCTTGCTGCGAGCGCCAGCAAGGCAGGTCCTTCGGCGGCTGCGACCTCCTGCTTCGACGGGATGATGATACGGTCAGTCGAGGCAACGGTCGCTGATGCCACCTCTACGGTGTCGTCCTTGGCCGGGCGCGCGGGCTGAGCGGGTGCCGCTGACGCGACAGCCGTCGCCAGCTCTCTGTTCGGGGAGGCTTCGGAGAGCGCAAGAGGTTCGGACTGCCCGACAAATGCCGCCGCAAGCGCCGCCGACGGAGCGGCTACGTGAACACCCCTTGCAAGGGCCAGTTCGGCATCGGTGCTCATGCGCAAGCGCGAGAATTTTTTGACGTGAACGAGGCGTTGCTCAGGCTCGGTCTTCGCGACGCTTGCGGGGGCAAGCGCGATGTCGGCGAAGCGACCGGCGCTCGGATGCGGGGCCGGTGCGACCATATGCATGGTCGCAAGTGTAGCGACGACCCACGCTGAAGCGGCAAACCCCGCACCGATGAGAGCTGCACCTGAAAGAAAGCGGAAAGAGTAACCGAAACGAGAAATGGACGTACCTATAGGCCTGCTATTGCTAAACACATCGACCGCAAACGCCATGAGACCCGTCTTTCACAACTCGTTACTGGGGCCGGCGGTACGAACCGATGGAAATTCCTTCGCCGGGGCCGGTATAGAAGCATCAGGGCTAAATTGCGGCTCGCTAATATGTCCGGTTGATTGGCAGGATGCCGAATTATGGTAACCAATTCCTTTACGAGCTCGCTCGAGCCGTTCGAAATTGAGGGCAGGCTTTGGGCATGTCCCTGGGGCGCCGGCTTTTTGCCTGCTCCTCCTTTGTCAGGACGTGCCGAGGAATGCGGATTCTGCTATGAATACCTCCCGTCGCGTGGCTCCACGTTGGGAGGGAAAGCCGATGTCTTCGACACAAGTGGTTCATGAAGAAATCTCGCCAGCCTTGCTTGTTGATGCGATGTTTGCATTTCGGAAAACGGCGGCGATGAAGGCAGCGATCGAATTCGATCTTTTCACAAAATTTGGCGGGCAAGCGCGCACGGCGGCGATGCTCGCGTCGGACATTAATTGCGCCGAGCGTGGGGTGCGCATTCTTTGCGACTTCCTGGTAGTTTCGGGTCTTCTGACGAAGAGCGGTGAGAATTATGCGCCGACGCCGTCGAGCAAGGCCTTTCTGGACAGGCGTTCCCCGGCCTATATAGGTGCGGCGATCGATTTCATGGGGTCGCCGCAAATGATGTCCTTGTTCCTCGAAAACCCTGCCGCCTACGTCCGCAACGGAGGCTCCGTCGGCTTGGCCAACGTGGAGCCGGACAACCCTATTTGGGTCAAGTTTGCGAGGGGCATGTTTGGGCTTAACACAGCGAGCGCGAAGGCTGTGGCATCTGACGTTGCGACATGGTCAAAGCTGCCAAGCAAGGTGCTGGACGTTGCCGCCGGTCCTGGTGCCTTCGGTATAGAAATCGCCAAGGTGGCGCCATCTGCCAGCGTGGTTGCTATTGATTGGAAGCCGGTTCTTGCGGTGACCGAGGAAAATGCAACGAATGCAGGAGTAGCGGGGCGCTTCAGCTTCCGACCCGGCAGTGCCTTCGAGGTTGATTGGGGCAGTGGCTATGATCTCATCCTGCTGCCGAATTTCCTTCATCACTTTGACGCCGAAGGCTGCGTCATGCTCCTGAAAAAGGCGCGAGCAAGTCTGGCGGCAGGAGGCCGCGTTGCGATCGTCGAGTTCGTTCCGAACGAGGATCGGGTGTCGCCCGAGTTCCCGGCTGCTTTCGCCATGGTCATGCTGGCCACGACACCGAAGGGAGACGCCTACACGGAGCGGGAACTGGCCGATATGGCCAAGTCGGCTGGTTTTCAGGAGTTCGTTTCCCGACCGCTGCCCCCGTCACCTGCCAGTCTGATCTTCCTGGAGTGACGAAGCCGAGCAGGGGCGTCGCTCTTAGGCTCGCTCCATCACATAGCTTCCCGGCGCCTCCTCGATGGCGTTGAGCGCGGTGCCTCCCGGTTTCCGGGCGGGCACGCGCTTGTTGTCCTTCGCCTCGATCCAGGCTTGCCAGTGTGGCCACCACGAGCCGGCGTTCTCAGCCGCTTTGGTAAGCCACGTCTCATAGTCGCCGGTTACGCCGCCGCCGGTCCAGTATTGGTATTTCTTCTTGTCCGGGGGATTGACGACGCCCGCTATGTGGCCGGAGCCTGCCAGCACGAAATCGACCTTGCCGCCGAAGAACTGGCTGCCGAGAAACACCGATTTTGCAGGCGCGATATGATCTTCGCGGGTGGCGAGATTGTAGATCGGGATCTTGACGTCCTTCAGCGACAGCTTCTGACCGTCCAGGATCATCTCGTTCGCCGTCAGCGCGTTCCTGAGGTAGCAATTACGCAGATAGAAGGCGTGGTTTGCCGCCGCCATGCGGGTGGAATCGGCATTCCAGAACAGAAGGTCGAAGGGCATCGGTTCCTGGCCCTTCAGATAGTTGTTGACGAAATAGGGCCAGATCAGTTCGGAAGCCCGCAGCATATTGAAGGCGGTCGCCATCTTTGAGCCGTCGAGGTAGCCGATCTCCTCCATGTGGGCTTCAAGCCGGCCCAATTGCTCCTCGTCGACGAAGACCTTGAGGTCGCCGGCGTGGGTGAAATCGACCTGTGTCGTGAAGAGGGTAGCGGTCTTGATCCGCTTGTTCTTTTCCTTGGCGTGCAACGCTAGCGTTGCCGCAAGCAGCGTGCCTCCGACGCAGTAGCCGACGGCGTTCGCTTCCTTCTCACCCGTCGCCCTCTCGATGGTGTCGAGGGCAAAGTCGATGCCTTCGCGCGCATAGGCGGCCCAATCCTTTTGCGCGTGCCGCGCGTCCGGATTGACCCAGGAGATCACGAAAACGGTCTGGCCCTGATCGACGCACCATTTGATGAATGATTTTTGCGGGTTGAGGTCCAGGATATAGAATTTGTTGATCCACGGCGGGCAGATGAGGAGAGGGCGCTTCAGCACCGTCTCTGTCGTCGGCTCGTACTGGATGATCTGGCAGATCTCGTTCTGCGCGATCACCTTGCCCGCGGTCAGCGCCATGTCGCGACCGACGGCGAATTTGGTCATGTCGGTCTGGCGAAGCCTCAGGTCGCCTTGGCCCGCCACGATATCCTCGGTAAGCATCTTCATCCCGCGCACCAGGTTCTCGCCGCTGGTCGCGATCGTTTCGCGGTAAAGCTGCGGATTGGTGGCAACGAAGTTGGTCGGCGAGAGGGCGGCCGTGATCTGCTTCACATAGAAACCGGCCTTGTGCTTCGTGTGCTCGTCGAGCCCGTCGGTTTCGGCGACCATCTTCTCCGCCCAATCGGCGGTGATGAGGTAAACCTGCTTCAGGAACTCGAAGAACGGGTTTTTCTGCCAGTCTTCATCGGCAAAGCGCTTGTCGTTGCGCTCCGGTTCCTCCGCCGGCGTTTCGCCCTGCATGCGTTGCATCGAGCGCATCCAGATACCGAAGTAACTGCTCATCAACTGGGTCTGCGCTTCGAAGGTGCGGCGCGGATCTGAGATCCAGTATTCGGTGACCTTGGAGAGCGTCTTGACCATGTCGGTCACCGGCTCCGCTGCATTTTCTGCGATCTCGCCACGTTCGCGTGGCGCAAGCCAGGCCGTGGCCGCCTTGCCGAGATTCTCCAGTGCACGGGCGAAGTTGACCGCCATCGCCTCGGGATCTTTCATCAGGTACGGATCCAGGTCCTTCGCATCGAATCCCCGGCTCTTTGCCTTGTCGCCGTCTTGCTGCTTGCTGTCGGTCACGTGTCTCCTCCGGCGGCGGCATGTTCCTGCAAATTGAGTTGTACATCTGGAAAGATCTATAAAACAAGTTCCGCTGACGCACGCTCGTGCTATTGCTTTGTGGCGGCGACGAATCTAACAGTCGAAGCACCTCAGGATTTGGGACCTCTGGCAAATGACGAGAATTGGCATCCGCACCATCGCAAACATGACCCGTATCGCGCTCATCGGCGCCGCCGCGGCCATGGCGCTTGCCGGATGCATGCAGACGCCCGAGGAAAAGGCCGCCTTCGCGGCAAGGCAAGCGGCCCCGACGCCCGTTGTCATGAGCGCGACAAAGGGTGAAGAGCCGACCGAGAGCGGCCTGTCTCATTACAAGGACGGCTATCCGGGATTCGGGGCACCGCTCACGGCCGCAAACGTTCAGATGAGCGACGACGAGGCTGGCGGGGTTCAGAAGCAATTGACGGCGCTTGCCGCCCAGCGCAAGGCCGGCACGATCTCGGAAGCCGAGTACCAGCGTCGCGTCGCGGAATTTCGCAAGCTAGCGGCCGAGCACGGCGCCGAAACGCTCTCAGAAATCGCCAATTAGGCCTTGCCTTCGCTGCAATTTGGAAGCAAAGCCTTCCATCTGTGGCGGAAGATGAATTTTTCCCGATAATGCACGGCCTGCGCGGCTTTCCGTCAAAGAAATGCCGTGCGACGCAAGTCTGATGAATACGGCGTTGGTGATTCTGAAGTTCGTATCGCGAACAGCCGGGAATTTAGGACGAACTTCGAGCGCGGCCGCGGTGGCCGCATTTCCGTGGGGAAAGAAATGGAAGAGTTTCACAAAGTCCGGCGTTTGCCGCCTTACGTTTTCGAACAGGTCAACCGTTTGAAAGCAAGCGCGCGAGCGGGCGGGGCCGATATCATCGATCTCGGCATGGGAAACCCTGACCTTCCGACCCCGAAGGCGATCGTCGACAAGCTCTGCGAAGTCGTCCAGGACCCGCGCACGCATCGTTATTCGTCCTCCAAGGGCATTCCCGGCCTTCGCCGGGCGCAGGCTGCCTATTATGCGCGCCGCTTTGGCGTGAAGCTCAATCCTGACACGCAGGTCGTCGCGACGCTGGGCTCCAAGGAAGGCTTCGCCAACATGGCGCAGGCAATCACCGCACCGGGCGACGTCATCCTCTGCCCGAACCCGACCTATCCGATTCACGCCTTCGGCTTCCTGATGGCCGGTGGCGTCATCCGCTCGATGTCGGTCGAGCCGGACGAGAGCTTCTTCCCGCCGCTGGAACGCGCCGTTCGCCATTCGATTCCGAAGCCGCTGGCGCTGATCCTCAACTATCCGTCCAACCCGACGGCTTTTGTGGCGACGCTGGACTTCTACAAGGACGTCATCGCGTTCGCGAAGAAGCACGATATCATCGTCTTATCCGACCTTGCCTATTCGGAAATCTACTTCGAGGGCGAGCCGCCTCCGTCGGTTCTCGAGGTTCCGGGTGCGATGGATGTGACGGTCGAGTTCACCTCGATGTCGAAGACCTTCTCGATGCCCGGCTGGCGCATGGGCTTTGCCGTCGGCAACGAGCGTCTGATCGCCGCGCTCACACGCGTCAAATCCTACCTCGACTACGGCGCGTTCACGCCGATCCAGGTAGCGGCAACGCACGCGCTGAACGGCGACGGCTCTGATATCGCGGAAGTCCGCAACGTCTACAAGCGCCGCCGCGACGTCATGGTCGATACTTTCGGCAAGGCCGGCTTTGAAGTGCCGCCGCCGGCAGCGACGATGTTTGCCTGGGCCAAGATCCCGGAAAAGTTCCGTCACCTCGGTTCTCTGGAATTCTCCAAGCTGCTCGTCGAGAAAGCCGACGTGGCTGTCGCGCCAGGCATCGGTTTCGGCGAAATGGGCGACGACTACGTGCGCCTGGCGCTCGTCGAGAACGAGCACCGCATTCGTCAGGCAGCCCGCAACATCAAGAAGTTCATGTCGACGGCAGACGAGACGATGCACAACGTCATCTCGCTCAACGCACATCGCTGATATTATCCCTCAACGGCAGCCGCTTCCGGCGGCTGCCCTTCATGACACATTTCAGGATCGATCCATGGCAGATGCCCTCAAAATTGGCATTGCGGGCTTAGGTACCGTTGGTGCTTCGCTTGTCCGTATCATTCAGCAGCGCAGCAACGAGCTGGCCGCAACGTGCGGACGCCCGATCCTGATTACGGGTGTTTCCGCCCGCGACAAGACCAAGGACCGCGGCATCGACGTCGGCGGCATCGAGTGGTTCGACCGGCCGGAAGATCTGGCGGAGAAGGGCGACATCGACGTTTTCGTCGAACTCATGGGCGGCGTCGGTGGATCGGCAAACAGCTCCGTACGCGCTGCTCTACAGCGCGGTCTCCATGTGGTGACAGCAAACAAGGCGCTGCTTGCCTACCACGGCGTCGAACTGGCGACGATCGCGGAAGAGAAGGGCGCGTTGCTGAACTTCGAAGCAGCGGTTGCCGGCGGCATTCCCGTCATCAAGGCGCTGCGCGAATCGCTGACGGGCAATACGATCTCCCGCATCTACGGGATCATGAACGGCACCTGCAATTACATCCTGACGAAGATGGAAAAGGAAGGCCTGTCCTTCGCCGACTGCCTGAAGGAGGCACAGCGCCTCGGCTATGCAGAAGCCGATCCCGCCTTCGACATCGAAGGCAACGACACCGCCCACAAGCTCTCGATTCTCACGACGCTCGCCTTCGGAAACCAGATCGCGGCCGACGATATCTATCTCGAAGGCATCACCAACATCTCGATCGAGGACATCCACGCTGCCGCCGATCTCGGCTACCGCATCAAGCTGCTCGGCGTTGCACAGCGGACCGATACCGGCATCGAACAGCGCGTCCATCCGACGATGGTGCCCGTCGATTCCGTGATTGCACAGGTCGACGGCGTGACCAATGCCGTGGCGATCGAGTCCGATGTTCTCGGTGAGTTGCTGATGGTCGGGCCCGGCGCCGGCGGCAATGCGACGGCTTCGTCTGTTCTCGGTGACATCGCGGACATCGCAAAAAGCCGACCTGGCGCCCAGCGCGTGCCCGTTCTCGGCCATCCCGCCAAATCGCTCGAGCCCTACCGCAAGGCGCAGATGCGAAGCCACGAAGGCGGATATTTCATTCGCCTGACCGTGCTCGACCGCACGGGCGTGTTTGCAAGCGTCGCGACCCACATGGCGGAAAACCATATTTCGCTGGAATCGATCGTCCAGCGCTCGAAGCAGCACCTTGCGCCGTCGCATCACCAGACGATCATCATGGTGACTCACGCGACAACAGAGGACTGCGTTCGCAAGGCGGTCGCCGCAATCAAGGGCGAGGGCTATCATGTGGGTGAACCGCAGGTGATCCGCATCGAGCGGCCGAAGGAAGACTGAGCCTCACCCGCTCCCAGAAGATCGATGTTGCCGAAGGTGCCGCGGTAGATCAGCCGCGCGCATCCACAGCTAACGTCGAGTGTCTCGTCCAAAACCGTTGTGCGGCTGGGCCAAGCCGCATAAAGCTGCCGATATCACTCCCGGTCCCGGGGTGGTGACAAGCGACGAGGGCAGCAGGCGATATGGAGAGTCCGGCCGATCCGGTACAACGTGCGTTTCTGGGCGTGGAGAGGTCCGTACTGGACAACCGCTGGATATCGCGACTGGATCAGGCCGGCCAGAACCGGGCGCTTGCGATGTCTCAGGTGCACGGGCTGCCTGAACTTATCGCGCGCGTCCTCGCCGGACGCGGTGTCACCGTCGACGAGGCGCTGGAGTTTCTTGATCCGACGCTCCGCAACCTGATGCCGGACCCCTACACGCTGACGGATTGTGAGAAGGCGGCCAAGCGGCTCGCCGAGGCCATCCGCAACCAGGAGCAGGTCGCGATTTTCGGCGACTACGACGTCGACGGCGCGTCCGCGTCGGCGCTTATGTTCCGCTTTCTCAAGCACTTCGGCGTCAAAGCTGAGATCTATATTCCGGATCGAATTTTCGAGGGCTATGGGCCTAACGCTGCGGCAATCGGCAGTCTGATTGACAATGGCGCACGCCTGATCGTCACCGTCGATTGTGGGTCCACAAGCCACGATGCCCTCACCGAGGCAGCCAGGCGGAATATCGATGTGGTGGTGATCGATCACCACCAGGTGACACACGATCTGCCGCCGTGCCACGCGCTGGTCAATCCGAACCGGGAGGACGATCTCTCCGGGCAGGGACATCTCTGCGCGGCGGGTGTCGTGTTCCTCGTGCTCGTCGCGACGCTAAGGCTGTTGCGGGAAGCAGGAAACCCGCGCGTACGGTCGATCGACCTGCTGCAATGGCTCGATATCGTCGCGCTTGCGACCGTCTGTGATGTCGTGCCGCTGAAGGGTCTGAACCGTGCCTACGTCGTCAAGGGGCTGATCGCCGCTCGCCACCAGGGCAATGCGGGCCTGTCCGCTCTCTTTCGCAAGGCGGGTCTTGCTGGACCGGTGACGCCCTATCACTTCGGCTTCCTGATTGGGCCGCGCATCAATGCCGGTGGGCGCATCGGCGACGCGGCACTCGGGAGCCGCCTGCTCACCCTGGACGACACGAGCGCGGCCGAGGCCATCGCCATGCAGCTGGATGAGCTCAACCGCGACAGGCAGGCTATGGAAGCGGCGATGCTGCTGGAAGCGGAGGCCGAGGCACTGGCGGAATATGGGGACGGCAAGGGCGCCTCGGTCATCGTCACTGCCCACGAAAAGTGGCACCCCGGGATCGTCGGCCTGATTGCCGCCCGTCTCAAGGAGCGCTTCAAGCGCCCGGCCTTTGCCATTGCTTTCGATCCATCCGGCAAAGGCACCGGCTCGGGTCGCTCCATCAACGGCTTCGACATGGGCAAGATGGTGCGCGCGGCTGTGGACGATGGCCTGCTGGTCAAGGGCGGCGGCCACGCGATGGCTGCCGGTCTCACCGTTGAGCGCGACAAGCTCGGCCGCTTGCGCAGCTTCTTTGCCGAGCGAGCCGAAAAGACGGTTGCCGCACTTGTCGCCAACGAGAAGCTGAAGATCGACGGCGCGATTGCCGCCAGCGGCGCGACGCTCGATCTGATCGACCGCCTCGAGACGGCCGGGCCTTACGGCTCGGGGCATTCACAGCCGCTCTTTGCTGTTCCCGCCCATCGGCTTCGCGATTCTCGTTTGGTTGGTGAGAAGCACGTGAAGGTGACGCTCGAAGCCATGGACGGCGCCCGCCTTGATGGGATCGCCTTCCGGGCCGCCGATACGCAGCTCGGCAACCTGCTGCTGAATTCGAGGGGCGCCAACCTCCATGTTGCAGGCTCGCTTAGCGCGGACCACTACCAGGGTGTACGACGCATCCAGCTACGCGTCCAGGACGCCGCTCCGGCGCGGTGAGTGCACATGGCTATCCAGTGAAGGCTCGCGACGCTATCCTCGCCTGTCGACCGGCCATTGGCGTCATCGGCCGCCGGACTCGCCGGACATTGATTGGCGACTATGCCGCGATTGCCGACTTTGGCCTGCATGTCGCAACGATCTGCGGCGATCCTGCTCCCGGCATACCGCTTGACGAGGTCGCCAAGATCGACGTGACGACATTTCTGTTCAAGCATACCGTTTTTTCGGGAAAGGCGACGTCAGTCATGGGTGATCCGTTGAACGCTGTCGCCTGGCTCGCTGCTGAGCTTGCAGCAAAGGGCCGCCAGCTCGAGCCGAACGACGTGGTCGCAACTGGTTCGTGCTCGAAAATTCTTCAGGTTTGGGCAGGCCAGCATCTCGCAGCCGACTTCGGTCCGCTTGGCCAAATCGAGTGCGTCTTTACCTGACGCTCATCGAGGGCTCGCGCCCGCGCTTAATGTGAAAAATCAGATCGAGCGCTATCTTCAGCGCATCACGCGGCTCGGGAGCACTCAGGGTCCACGCTACCAATGCATAGTTGATTTTCTGGGAGTGACTCTCCATCGCTGTTTTCAGCCCTTTGCAGACGGCGTGATCAGAGAAGTGTCGGTTCTGAGCATCAAATGCGTGTAGTCTTGCCCGCTTCCTCGATGCGCGCGACAGCCAAGAAGTAGGCTCGCGCAATGTGCCAGGGTCACGCAATAGCGATGCTTCGACGAGAGGTTCCTCTGCGTTGCGGAGCGCCGCTTCGCCGTAACGCCGCAGAAGATCAGCCGTCATTTTAGGTGACCCATGGGCTGCTCATTCTGCTGCTAGGTAGATGGCGGGGAGGGCTCGAACCATATGGTGTCCGAGCCCAAGCTATAGCAGGTGGCTGATTCCCAGACATTCGCTTTGCGAAAAGCAGCATATAATCCGCTTGCCCCCGAAACTCGAAATAATTATCGAATTTTCGCAAGCGGGTATCTAAACAACTGACTTTTAAAGGAAAACGATGGCACGCCCTAGGGGAGTCGAACCCCTCTTCCCAGAATGAAAATCTGGTGTCCTAACCGATAGACGAAGGGCGCTTCCTTCGTGGTGGCGCCCTTATAGTCAGGCACTTTGAATCCCGCAAGCGGCAAAACCAGAAAAAATCACAATGGCGCGATTTTTTCTCTCCCTTGAACCTCAGGCGCCTAGGAAAATCTGTCTATCTTTTTGATATTTCGCCGTTATTTCTATATTCACAAGCTCTTCTCAGCATGTGGAAAGTTTCAGGTGACGCGGCGGGCCATGGCCAAGCGCGCCGCACCTCGCCTCAGGCGCGCACCTCGAAGACCATGTTGAAGGGTGTTTCCGTGGCGCGGCGGAAATGCTTGAAGCCGGCATCGAGGGCGACCTTACGCAGCTTGGTTTCCCCGGCCTGCGCGCCGAGTCCGAGGCCGACCTCCTGAGAGAGCGACGCCGGCGTGCAGATCATCGTCGACGCGCCGTAGTAGACGCGGCCGACCGGATTGAGATTGTCCTTCAGGCAGTCGTGGGCGAAGGGCTCGACGACCATCCAGGTTCCATCGGCCGAGAGCGATTCCTTGACATGCTTGCCGGCACCGACCGGATCCCCCATGTCGTGGAGGCAGTCGAACATGGCGATGAGATCGTAGTTCCCCTCAGGAAAGCCGGCGGCGGGCGCCTGTTGGAATGTGACGCGATCTGAGACGCCGGCCTCCTTGGCGGCAGCCTTCGCCCGCTCGATCGACGGGGCGTGATAGTCGAAGCCAAAGAACGTCGAGGCAGGATAGGCCTTAGCCATCAGGATCGTCGAAGCGCCGTGGCCGCAGCCGACATCAGCGACCTTGGCGCCGGCTTTGAGGCGGGCGTCGACGCCCTGGAGCGCCGGAATCCACTCAGCAACCAGATTGTTGTTGTAGCCGGTCCGGAAGAAACGCTCCGTGCCGCGGAACAGGCAGGCGCTGTGTTCGTGCCATCCCACACCCTTGCCGGTCCGGAAGGCGTCAGCCACCTTCGGTTCGTCCGTCCACATGGCCTGCACGACCTGAAAGGCGCCAGCAAAGAAGGCTGGGCTGTCCTCCTCGGCAAAGACCATGGCCTGCTCTGGCGTCAGATGAAAGCGATCGCTCTTCTCGTCATAGCTGACGTAGTCGGCAGCTGCGAGGGCGGACAGCCACTCCCTGATATAACGTTCCTTGATACCTGTTTTTTTCGACAGTTCGGAAGAGTTGCGCGGCTTGCCGTCGGCCATGGCCTTGAACAGGCCGAGATCATCGCCCAGCACCACCAGCGCTCCGGAGACGGCCGCGCCAACATCGCCGATTAACCTGCCGACGAGTGCATCTACTTTCTGCATGTCAGGTTCGCGCATGTCTTCCTCCCTCGGAAGTGCAGGAAAAGCCAGCCCGGCCGGCACTATACCACCGTCGGCGTTTTGCCGCTAAGCAAACGCCTGCTGCATCGCGGGGATGTTATCCCGTCAGTGGAGCTCGACGGTTGCCCGGAACAAATCTAACGTACTGGTTGCGCCAATTGTCGCGTTGACAAGAAAATTGGCCAGCCTGATAGTTTGATTGCCCCTGGAGGCCTGGAGGAAAGATCATGATCAAGCAGTTGACTATTCTTGCATCCGTTTCCCTGCTCGGGGCGTTGGCGTTTGCTACGCCGTCCTCGGCGCTGACCATGAAGGAATGCAGCGCGAAGTATAAATCGGCCCAGGCTGACGGCTCTGCGAAGAACATGAAGTGGAACGATTTCCGCAAGGCGCAGTGCGGTCCGGATGCGACGGCCGAACCCGATGTCACCCTCAACAGTGGCGAAGAACCGGACAAGCCGACGATGACGGCGCCCAAGGGCGTGTCGTTCCCGACAGCAATTTCACCGAAATACGCCAAGGAAACGCCCGGAAAGGGCCGGATGCATACCTGCGTCGACGCCTACCATCAGAACAAGGATGCGAACACGCTCAATGGCCTGAAGTGGATCCAGAAGGGCGGCGGCTTCTACAGCCTCTGCAATGCCAAGCTGAAGACCTGATCGCTCTCAGGCTCGCCTCGGAAGGCCCCGTCATCGGGGCCTTTTGTTTGTGATGTTATGGCGCCGCGTGTGAACCGCCAGAAGTGCCCCGAAACGAAAAGGCCGCCGGAAAAATCCGACGGCCTTGAATTTGTTGTTCGCCAATCGACCTAGTGCAGGATCTGGCTGAGGAACAGCTTGGTGCGTTCGTGCTGCGGATTGTCGAAGAACTCGGCCGGCGAATTCTGCTCGACGATCTGCCCCTGGTCCATGAAGATGACGCGGTTGGCGACCTGACGCGCAAAGCCCATTTCGTGCGTCACGCAGAGCATCGTCATGCCTTCTTCCGCAAGCCCGACCATGGTCTCCAGAACTTCCTTGATCATTTCTGGGTCGAGCGCCGAGGTCGGTTCATCGAAGAGCATGATCTTCGGGTTCATGCAGAGCGAGCGGGCGATTGCCACACGCTGCTGCTGACCGCCCGAGAGCTGGCCCGGATACTTGTTGGCCTGTTCCGGGATCTTGACGCGCTTCAGGAAGTGCATGGCGACTTCTTCCGCCTGCTTCTTCGGCATCTTGCGCACCCAGATCGGCGCCAGCGTGCAGTTTTCCAGGATCGTCAGGTGCGGGAAGAGGTTGAAGTGCTGGAAGACCATGCCGACTTCGCGGCGCACTTCGTCGATCTTCTTGAGGTCGTTGGTGAGTTCGACGCCATCGACGATGATCTGGCCCTTCTGGTGTTCTTCCAGACGGTTGATGCAGCGGATCATCGTCGACTTGCCGGAACCCGACGGGCCGGCGATGACGATGCGCTCGCCACGCATAACTTTCAGATTGATGTCGCGCAGAACGTGAAAATCACCGTACCACTTGTTCATGCCGATGATGTCGACGGCAACGTCGGTTGCCGAAACGGTCATCTTCTTTGGTTGAGCCTCAGCCATGTGTTCGTTCCCTTATCTTTTATCGTTTGTGGCCGGTATCGAGATAGCGTTCCATGAAGCCTGAATAGCGCGACATGCCGAAGCAGAACAGCCAAAAGACGAAGCCAGCGAAAATCAGGCCTGTCAAGGGTGTCACCGCGCTCGCCCAGTTGGCGTCCGTGAAGTTGAAACGGACGATACCGAGCAGGTCGAACATGCCGATGATCGACACCAGCGATGTGTCCTTGAACATGCCGATGAATGTATTGACGATGCCCGGGATGACCAGCTTGATCGCCTGCGGCAGGATGATCAGCCGCATTTTCTGCCAGTAGCCGAGCCCGAGCGAGTCGGCCCCTTCGGACTGGCCCTTCGGGATCGCCTGCAGGCCGCCACGGATAACCTCGGCCATGTAGGCGGAGGCGAAGATCGCCACACCGATCAAGGCGCGGAGCAGCTTGTCGATCGTAAAGCCTGTGGGCAGGAACAGCGGAAGCAACACGCTCGCCATGAACAGCACGGTGATCAGCGGTATGCCGCGAATGATCTCGATGAAGCCGACGCAGACCATCTTGATGACAGGCATCTTCGAGCGGCGTCCGAGTGCCAGGATGATGCCGAATGGCAGCGACACGGCGATGCCGACGAAGGAGAGCACCAACGTCACCATCAGGCCGCCCCAGAGCGGCGTATCCACCATTTCGAGCCCGAAGCCGCCATAAAGCAGCCAGAAGGCAAGAAGCGGCAAGACGGCAAACAGCAGAATGGCGTTGGTGCGCTTGAATGGTGCCTTGGGGATCAGCATAGGCACGAGCAGCAGCACAAACAGGATCCCGACGATTGTCGGACGCCAGCGTTCGTCCAGTGGATATCGACCGAAGACGAACTGGTCGAACTTCGCATTGACGAACGCCCAGCAGGCGCCGCTCCAGCCGTCGGGTTGCGTGCCGCCCTGAACGGTGGTTGCACAGAAGGTGCGGTCCGTTCCGGTCCAGACGGCCTGGATGAATAGCCAGTTGATGACGTGCGGCAATGCCCATGCGAGCAAGGCAACGGCCAGAGCCGTCAGGACGACGTCTTTCGGCGTAGCCAGCAGGTTCTTGCGGATCCAGGCCAGAGGCCCGCTTTCGCTACGCGGCGCGGGTTCGGCATCGATGAAATTCGTTCGGACGAACGCTTGGTTGGATGTCGACATCTTATCTCTCCACCAAGGCCATCTTGGCGTTGAACCAGTTCATGAACAGCGATGTGAGGATGCTGATGGCGAGATAGACGACCGCCCAGATGAACACGACTTCAATGGCCTGTCCGGTCTGGTTCAGGATCGTACCGCCGACGGCGACGAGATCCGAAAAGCCAATGGCGATCGCGAGCGACGAGTTCTTCGTCAGATTCAGGTACTGGCTGGTGAGTGGCGGAATGATGATGCGCAAAGCCTGCGGAACCACCACGAGGCGCGTGATACTTGATGGATGCAGGCCCAGTGCGCCGGCGGCCTCGGACTGGCCCTTCGGCACACCGCGAATGCCGGCGCGGACGATTTCGGCAATAAATGCCGCCGTATAGAAGGACAGTGCCAGGAACAACGACATGAATTCCGGGCCGATGACGGAGCCGCCGGTGAGATTGAACTTGCCAGCAACTGGCACATCGAACGAAAGCGGCAGGCCGGACAGCAGGAACACCAGACCGGGCAGGCCGACAATCAGCCCGATGGAAGCCCAGATCGTGTGGAATTGCTTACCGGTTGCGGCCTGACGTCTATGCGCCCAGCGCGCGATTATTGCGGCTGCCACGATACCAACCAGAAATGCCACGCCAACCGCCCACATGCCTTCACCGAAGATCGGCTTCGGGAAGGCGAGCCCGCGATTGTTGAGAAACATGTTCAGTGGCAGGTGCAGCGACTCTCGCGCGCCTGGCAGAACAGCGAGAACGCCCTGATACCAGAAGAAGATGACGAGCAGCGGCGGGATGTTGCGAAATACCTCGACATACACCGTGCAGAGCTTGGCGATCAGCCAGTTGTGCGACAGGCGCCCGATGCCGACGACGAAGCCAATGATCGTGGCCGTAATGATGCCGGTGACCGCGACGAGGATTGTATTCAAAAATCCGACCACAAGGGCTCGGCGATACGTCGCATCGCTCGAATATTCGATCAGCGACTGGCCGATGTCGAAGCCGGCGCGCCCGCTCAGAAACCCGAAGCCGGAGGCCGTGCCGGCGCGGGCGAGGTTTTGAGCCGTGTTATGGGCAATCCACCACACGAAGCCGACGATGAGCGCGACGGTCAGAACTTGGAAGAAAATGCCCCGAATCCTCGGGTCGTAAGCCACCGACCGGAAACTCCAGCCAGTGCTTTGCACATGTGACGTGTGCATAGCCTCTTGCGTCATGCCGAGTCTTATCCCCTATGAGCCCGTTTTCGGGCTTTTCTCTTTATATAGGGAAGGCGGCTGACCGCCTTCCCAAGTCTTGACCAGCCGCTTAGCGGACCGGCGGAGCGTACTGGATGCCGCCCTTGTTCCACAGCGCGTTCAGACCACGCTCGATCTTGAGCGGGCTGCCTTTGCCGACGTTGCGCTCGAAGACTTCGCCGTAGTTTCCGACGCCCTTGATGATGTTATAAGCCCATTCATTGGTGAGCCCGAGGTCGGTGCCGATCTTGGTATCGGTTTCCGTGCCGAGGAAGCGCTTGATGTCAGGATTGGCCGAGTTCTTCATTTCATCGACGTTCGCCTGGGTGATGCCGAACTCTTCGGCATTGATGAGGGCATAGGCCGTCCACGACACGATGTCGAACCACTGATCGTCACCCTGACGAACGGCCGGGGCGAGCGGCTCCTTCGAGATGATTTCCGGAAGGATCATGTGCTCGTCTGGGTTCTTCAGCGTCAGACGCAGCGAGTAGAGGCCGGACTGGTCAGTCGTGTAGACGTCGCAGCGACCAGCGTCATAGGCCGCGTTGACCTCTTCAAGCTTCTCGAAAACGACCGGATTGTACTGGAGGTTGTTGGACTTGAAATAGTCGGCAAGGTTCAGTTCCGTCGTCGTGCCGGACTGGACGCAGATGGCCGCACCGGACAGCTCAAGTGCCGACTTCACGTTCAGGCTCTTGCGGACCATGAAGCCTTGGCCGTCGTAGTAGGTGATCGGGCGGAAGTTGAAGCCTTGCGCGGTGTCGCGGTTGATCGTCCAGGTGGTGTTACGCGACAGAAGGTCGACTTCGCCCGACTTCAGCGCCGGGAAACGGTCCTTGGCCGACAGCGGCGTGTACTTCACCTTGGCCGGGTCGCCGAAGACAGCCGAAGCAACTGCCTTGCAGAAGTCGACGTCGAAGCCGGCCCAGTTGCCGGAAGCGTCAGGTTGCGCGAAACCGAGAAGGCCGGTGTTGACGCCGCACTGAATGAAACCCTTTGCCTTCACGTCTTCGAGCGTGGTGGCAGAAGCTGCAGAAGCGCCAACTCCGAAAACTGCTGCGCCGATGGCGACCGACAGAAGCTTAATCTTCATTTTTCCCAACCTTTTCCTTTGTCTTATCTTTCTGTGGGAGCGCTCGCGAAGCAGGCAAACCTCCCAGATGACCCGACACCCTCCCGGCGCGAGTTGGTGCTATCACAGTCGCAAATGTCACTATGGTCAAGTGTCGCGATGAAAGATTGCGTGATATTTCGGCAATTCACTAATTGAGGCGCATAAAATGCGCAGATGGCTATCGAAATGGCAGCATCTTGCCAAAAAAACCGCGCAAAACCGCTGATATATCTGAGGAATTTGCATGGCAGGGATGCTGTGCGAGTCCGGGCTACGGGGTTGACCGATCGTTTTACGCGGTCCAAGAGTTTGGCTGCATCCCACCGCCAAAGGCATTTCCGATATGATAGATAAAGAAGGCCTGCTTCAGAACGCCGGCATCAACACGCGCCTTTCCCACCTCGGCAACGATCCGGCCGAATACCACGGTTTCGTCAATCCGCCCGTTGTCCATGCCTCCACGGTCCTCTTTCCAAATGCGAGGACGATGGAGACACGTGGACAGAAGTATACGTATGCAACGCGCGGTACCCCGACGACGGATGCGCTTTGCGAGGCGATCGATGCGCTGGAAGGGTCCGCTGGGACTATCCTCGTGCCCTCGGGCCTTGCAGCTGTTACCGTCCCGTTCCTGGCGTTCCTGTCGGCCGGTGACCATGCGTTGATCGTCGATTCGGTCTATGGACCGACCCGTCATTTCTGCGACACGATGCTGAAGCGTCTCGGTGTAGAAGTAGACTATTACGATCCGCTGGTCGGTGCGGGCATCGAAGCGCTGATCAAGCCGAACACCAAGCTCGTTCATACGGAAGCGCCTGGCTCGAATACCTTCGAAATGCAGGACATTCCGGCGATTGCCGCGGTCGCCCACAAGCAGGGGGCCGTGGTAACGATGGATAACACCTGGGCGACGCCTGTTTATTTCAGGCCGCTCGACTTCGGTGTCGATGTCTCGATTCACGCCGCCACCAAATACCCGTCCGGGCACTCGGACATCCTGATGGGAACAGTCTCGGCAAACGCCAATTACTGGCCGCAGCTGCACGAAGCGAACATTACGCTCGGCATTTGCGGAGCGCCTGACGACGCCTATCAGATCCTGCGTGGATTGCGGACCATGGGCGTGCGCCTGGAGCGACACTATGAAAGTGCGCTCACGATCGCCAAATGGCTGGAGGGCAGGGAGGACGTCGCCAAGGTGCTGCATCCGGCGCTGCCGAGCTTCCCATCGCACGAATTGTGGAAGCGCGATTTCAAGGGCGCGAGCGGCATCTTCTCTTTCGTGCTTGCCGTGGACGCGCCGGAAAAATTCAAGGCCAAGGCGCACGCCTTCCTCGACGCGCTGCAAATCTTCGGCCTGGGTTGGTCATGGGGCGGGTTCGAGAGCCTCGCGCTCCACGTCAACCTGAGCGATCGCCGTATCTGCAAGGCGCCCGCCGAGGGGCCGGTCATCCGTCTGCAGATCGGGCTTGAGGATGTCGTCGATATCAAGGCCGATATCGAGCGCGGTTTCGCCGCGGCAAAAGCCGTCTGATCAAGTGCCGGCGCGGTAGCCGTAAATCCAGTCGAGATCCGCCGCGAGACTTTGCGGCGGCCGCAGCGCCAGAACGATGTCCCGGCCGATGCGCATCGGTCCGCGGGCGTGATAGGCAAACTGGTTGAATGCACCGCGCTGGCGCAGCCGCGCAATCCGCGGCGTGCGATGCGCTTCGAACAACCGCAGGGCTTCGGCGACGGGATGCGACGGGGCGAACAGCGCAAGCTCATAAGCGTCTTCGATTGCCATTGCGGCACCCTGCGCCGCGAAAGGCATCATTGCGTGTGCGGCGTCGCCGATGAGGACGCAGTTGTGGCCGTCGTGCCAACGCCCGTTCGTCGTTTCGTACAAGGGCCAGAAGGTGACGTCGCCTGTCTTGGCGAATAGTTCGACGATCGCAGGATGCCACCGAGAAAAACGCGACAGCAGTTGCTGACGCTGGGCTTCCGTCGGCTGGTTGGTCCAGTCGTGCGATGCGGCATTGCCGGCGGTGATCGCCACCATATTGAAACGGTTGGCTTCCCTGAGCGGATAACAGACGAGATGCGCTGAGGGACCAAGGATGGCAGAGACGCTCGTCCGTTCAAGAAAGGCGGGCGCATTTGCGGCGTCAACGGTGAAACGGTAGGCGATGTTGCCGGAGAACCGCGGCGAGGGGCTGCCTTCGATGCTTTCCCGAACCTGCGACCAGACGCCGTCGGCGCCAATCAGAAGGTCTGCTTGGCGGTCTGACAATGGCCGGCCCTTGATCTGCGCGCCTAGATGTATCTGGCAGAGCGGCTCGTTGGCGACGGCGTCGAGCAGGGTTTGCTGCAGCGTGGAGCGATGCAGGACGCCGTAGGGAGCACCCCAGCGGGCGCGTGCAAAGCTCCCGGCGGGAACGGCTGCCAGCCGGCGCAGTGAGGTTCCGGATATCAGCTGGATGGAGTCCGGCTCGAGCCAGGCGTCGGTCAGGCGCGCGAGTACTCCCAACTCGGCCAGAATGCGTGACGCATTGGGCGAAATCTGCAGACCGGCGCCGACCTCGGTCAGTTCCGGCGCCTGCTCGAAAATCTCGGAACTGATGCCGCGCCGTGCCAAAGCAAGTGCAGCTGTAAGGCCCGCTATGCCCGCGCCAACGATGGCGGCATGTTTAGCCGGCATAGGCTTTCCGATCTCGAAATGGGTGTCAGGCGGCCTTGACGTGGAAGACGCAGCCAGCCGGATTGGTCTGGGTTGCCTTCAGCGCACCATTGAAACGGTAGAGGGTCGAGCAGTAGGAGCAGACCTTCTCGTTCTCATCGCCCATGTCGATGAAGATGTGGGGATGATCGAACGGAACGGAGGCACCGGTGCACATGAACTCTTTCACGCCGACTTCGATAACGCGGTGTCCGCCGTCGTTCTGGAAGTGGGGAATGTTGTGGCCGGCCATGTCTGTCTCCGAATGCTTTGTAACGTGCGCGGACCTTATAGTCCTTCACCGCAAATGTGTAGAGCCAAAGAGCGCTCGGACGCACAGTTTTTGCACCTGCGAGGGTTTCAGTTCTCTGGCCTATAAAATATGGTCCGGCAAAAAGGACAGTCCGATGAACTTGAATACGCCCGCTTTTTCCAGCTTGACACATGATGGGCTGAAGCTTGCCTTCTTCGATGAAGGCGATCCGGGCGGCGCTCCCGTGCTGTTGATCCACGGTTTCGCTTCCAGCGCCAACGTCAACTGGGTTAATCCCGGCTGGCTGAAGACCCTGGGCGACGAGGGCTACCGAGTCATAGCTATCGACAACCGCGGGCACGGTGCAAGCGACAAGCCAAGGGATGCCGAGGCCTACCGTCCCTGGCATATGGCAAGCGATGCGATTGCGCTCCTTGATCACCTTGGGATTCCGGAAGCCAACCTGATGGGCTACTCGATGGGAGCCCGCATTTCCGTTTTTGCGGCACTTGCCCACCCCGACCGGGTCCGCTCGCTGGTCCTCGGCGGTCTTGGGATCGGCATGACGGATGGTGTCGGCGATTGGGATCCGATTGCTGATGCCTTGCTGGCTCCGTCGCTCGACGATGTCTTTCATGATCGCGGACGCATGTTCCGGGCCTTCGCCGACCAGACGAAGAGTGACCGTGACGCACTCGCCGCCTGTATCAAGGGATCTCGCGACCTCGTGGCACGCTCCGACATGGCGAAAATCGAGGCGCCGACCTTGATCGGCGTTGGAACGAAGGACGACATTGCAGGTTCAGCCCAGGAACTGGCTGCGCTGATGCCGCATGCCCAGGCGCTTGATATTCCCGGCCGCGATCACATGCTGGCCGTCGGAGACCGCGTTTTTAAGAAGGCGGTGCTGGAGTTTTATGCCAAAGTCGCCGGATAGTGACTTGCCTCCATGCCGGTGCTGCGGGACAAAGGATTCCCCAAGTACCCATTTATGTTAACAGGTTTTTGCCCTATATAGAGCCGAGCCTACGCATACGAGGAGACCTTTCATGGTCGCAAAGACAGACATTCGCTCTCTTGAGACTGGCAATCCTCTCAAGGTGATGGATCCGATCTGGGACAGCCTGCGCGAGGAAGCGCGTATTGCCGCGGAAAACGATCCGGTGCTGGCCGCATTTCTCTATTCGACCGTGCTGAATTATCGGTCGCTCGAAGAGTGCGTGATCTACCGCATCTGTGAACGTCTCGATCATCCGGACATGCAAGCGATCCTGCTGCGCCAGACCTTCGATCAGATGCTGGAGGATTGGCCGGAGTGGAGCGCGATCCTGCGGGTCGACATTCAGGCGATCTACGACCGCGACCCCGCATGCCTGCGTTTCATGGAAGCCGTGCTCTATTTCAAGGGATTCCACGCGCTGCAGACGCACCGCCTGGCGCATTGGTTGCTGAACCGCGGCCGCCGCGATCTGGCGCTCTATCTGCAGAGCAGATCCTCGAGCGTGTTCCAGACCGACATCAATCCCGCAGCGCGTATCGGCAGGGGCATTTTCCTTGACCATGCCACCGGGTTGGTCGTCGGCGAAACCGCTGTGATCGGCGATAACGTGTCGATCCTGCATGGTGTCACCCTTGGCGGCACCGGCAAGGAAGGCTCGGATCGGCATCCGAAGATCGGCAGCGGTGTCCTGATCGGCGCCGGCGCCAAGATTCTTGGCAACATCGAGGTTGGCTATTGCTCGCGCATTGCCGCTGGCTCTGTCGTGCTGAAGGCGGTACCGCCGAAGACGACTGTGGCGGGCGTGCCGGCCAAAGTGGTCGGAGAAGCCGGGTGTTCGGAACCGTCGCGAATAATGGATCAGGTGATCGGCGCGGATATCTGAGCCGCTTACCGTCTTAACAGTACGACATATCGGCGGGGATAGCGTTCGCGCGTCTGTCCCCGCGCCTTTACAGCGCCGTCTTTCCCATGCAAGAAGCGGCCAACCGAGACCGCTCAGGAGATGCAGTGTGAAGCCCGAAGAAATCAAGAAGCTCGACGCCTATTTCAAGCGCACGTTCAACCCGCAGGTGATCGTCAAGGCACGCCCGCGAAAGAACGATTCCGCGGAAGTCTATCTCGGCGAAGAATTTCTGGGTGTCGTCTATATCGATGACGAGGACGGCGACCGCTCCTATAATTTCTCGATGGCAATCCTCGACGTTGATCTTTGATTTGTGATTGACGGGCGGCCTCGCCGCCCGTCTGCCATGTCGCGCCCGCGAGCGGCTGGCTTCTCAAGGCAAGTCGCTTGATCGATCTGCAGCGCGGCTCAGGCCTTGATCCCGCAAACCTCCGATTGTTTCTTTTCGCAGGGCAATCTTTAGCGGAAAAATAGGCTGCCTTCTCTGGACCACTCCGTCGAATGCTCCATCTCCTCTTCTGAGCATGTGCTCTGGCGCTAAGGAGGGATGCTGAGAATGGGTATTTTCGACAAGATCAAGCACGCGATTTTTGGTGAAGCCGTGGCCGCTCCGGTCACACCGTCCGCGACACCCACGCCACCGCCGACCGCAGCAGCGCCAAGCGCCGCGCCCGCAGCCCCATCGCAGCCGACTCCGGCCACCGCGTCGCCCGCCGCAGCTGCGATCGATATCGTGCCGCTGCTCGATGCCGCTGTGAAGAAGAGCGGACAGAAGCTGGATTGGCGCCGTTCGATCGTCGATCTTATGAAGGCTGTCGGTATGGACGCGAGCCTTGCGGAGCGCAAGGAACTTGCGGCAGAGCTTGGCTTTACCGGCGATCCGCACGACACCGCCACCATGAACATGTTCCTGCACAAGGCATTGATGAAACGGCTTGCCGAGAATGGCGGAAAAGTTCCGGCAGACCTCCTTGATTGACGGCTCAATGCCGGCGGCGCCGCACCGAAATTCTTCGAAAGCTCTTGGTTGCGGCGCTCCTGATATATTTTAGCAAAATCAACTATTGGAGATGGTGTCGTTGTGTCTTGCCCGAAGAAAACAGGGTGGATGCAAGTGAGGGTTGTTTTGCAATGCACAATCGTGCTTGACTATTTGTGCGTTGCAGCTACGCTTCATCCTGCTTGCAAAGGCCAAGGAGGATGATGGTCATGTTGAATTTCGATGACGCCAACCGGAAGAGCAAGGAAGCCATGGATACCATGCTGAAAAGCTATTCGGACACAGCCAAGGGCTTCCAGGCGATTGCCGCTGAAGCCGTGGAGTATTCCAAGAAGTCCTTTCAGGACACGGTCACACATTTTGAAAGTCTTTCCGGAGCGCGCAGCTTTGAAGCTGCCTTCGAGTTGCAGACCAACTATGTGAAAAGCGCATACGAGAACTTCGTGAGCGAGGCGACCAAGCTCGGCGAAATGTATTCCGATCTCGCCAAAAGCGCTTACAAACCATACGAAGCGCCTGTTGCTGCAGCGACCGCAAAGGCGACGAAAGCAGCCACAGTTGTCACGCCCGCAGCGGCATAACGATAGGCGGCAATCGCCGCATAGCCCTTGAAAATCGAGGACCGGCTACGCATCTGCGGCCGGTCTTTTCTTTTTTCGCGACGTCCGTCATCTGCTTTCGCCAGTTTCTGTGTCTTTGCGTCGGCACCGGCCGAAATGTGATTGCAGTGTGAAACGAGGGGCTTAAAATCGCGCAAGGATGGACTAAGTTAGTAGTTCGAATATTCGGTGGGCAATACGCCTCCCAGGCCCACCGGAATGATCGAGGAATGATAGAAAATGATCGCCAAGCCGATCCGGATGCAAAACGACAGCGAAAGGAACGGGGACAACGGAAATCGCGGAACCTCGGTCATCACGCGCACGAAGCCAAAGACCAAGAAGCCCAATCTCTACCGCGTGCTGCTCCTGAATGACGATTACACACCCATGGAATTTGTCATTCATATCCTCGAGCGTTTTTTTCAGAAGGATCGTGAAAGTGCCACCCGCATCATGCTCCACGTCCACAATCACGGCGTCGGTGAATGCGGGATATTTACATACGAGGTGGCGGAGACGAAGGTGAGCCAGGTGATGGACTTCGCCCGACAGCACCAGCATCCGCTGCAATGCGTCATGGAAAAGAAGTGAGGATCTGAACGTGCCAACATTTTCGCCTAGTCTTGAGAAGGCGCTCCATCAGGCACTGACCTTTGCCAACGAGCGGCATCATGAATATGCCACGCTCGAGCATCTGCTGCTCGCCCTGATCGACGATGCCGATGCGGCCGCGGTCATGGGTGCTTGCAATGTCGACCTCGACGCGCTGCGCAAAACGCTTGTTGAATATGTCGATAACGAACTTTCCAATTTGGTCACTGGCTATGACGAGGATTCCAAGCCGACATCAGGCTTCCAGCGTGTCATCCAGCGAGCGGTGATCCATGTGCAGTCTTCCGGTCGCGAAGAGGTTACGGGGGCAAACGTCCTTGTTGCCATTTTCGCCGAGCGCGAGAGCCATGCTGCCTACTTCCTGCAGGAGCAGGAAATGACCCGCTACGACGCCGTCAACTATATCTCGCACGGGATCGGCAAGCGGCCGGGCTCGTCCGAATCCCGTCCGCCGCGTGGCGCGGACGACGGCGAGTCCGAGAGCAAGCCGGCTTCTCGCAACAGCGGTGATCAGGAGGAGGGCGGTCCGAAGAAACAGCAGGACGCCCTGAAGGCCTACTGCGTGAACCTCAACGAGAAAGCCAAAAGCGGCAAGATCGATCCGCTGATCGGCCGCCAGGCTGAAGTCAACCGCACCATCCAGGTTCTGTGCCGTCGCTCGAAGAATAACCCGCTCTACGTCGGTGATCCCGGCGTCGGCAAGACGGCGATTGCCGAAGGCCTTGCCAAGCGCATCGTCGAGGGCAAGGTGCCGGAAGCGCTTGCTGATGCCACCATCTTCTCGCTGGATATGGGCACGCTGCTGGCCGGCACACGCTATCGCGGCGATTTCGAGGAGCGCCTGAAGCAGGTCGTCAAGGAACTGGAAGAATATCCGGGCGCCGTGCTGTTCATCGACGAGATCCACACCGTCATCGGGGCGGGTGCGACGTCGGGCGGCGCGATGGATGCATCGAACCTGTTGAAGCCGGCTCTGTCCTCGGGCGCGATCCGCTGCATCGGTTCGACCACCTATAAGGAATACCGCCAGTTTTTCGAGAAGGACCGTGCCCTGGTTCGTCGTTTCCAGAAGATCGACGTCAATGAACCGTCGATCGACGATGCGATCGAGATCATGAAGGGCCTGAAGCCTTACTTCGAGGAATATCATCACCTGCGTTATTCGAACGAAGCGATCAAGACCGCCGTCGAGCTGTCCGCCCGTTACATTTCGGACCGCAAGCTGCCTGACAAGGCAATCGATGTGATCGATGAGACTGGTGCTGCTCAGATGCTGCTGCCGCCGTCCAAGCGCCGCAAGCTGATCACCGAGAAGGAGATCGAAGCGACGGTCGCGACGATGGCGCGCATCCCGCCGAAGACGGTGTCGAAGGACGACGAAGCCGTTCTTGCCAATCTCGAGCAGGAACTGCGCTCGGTCGTCTACGGCCAGGACAATGCGATCGAAGCGTTGTCGACGTCGATCAAGCTCGCCCGCGCGGGCCTGCGTGAACCGAACAAGCCGATTGGCTCCTACGTCTTTTCCGGCCCGACAGGCGTCGGCAAGACCGAGGTTGCAAAGCAGCTGGCGTCGTCTTTGGGTGTTGAGCTTCTGCGCTTCGACATGTCCGAGTACATGGAGCGGCACACGGTATCGCGCCTGCTCGGTGCACCTCCCGGCTATGTCGGCTTCGACCAGGGCGGTCTCCTGACCGATGGCGTTGACCAGCATCCGCATTGCGTTGTGCTGCTCGATGAGATCGAGAAGGCGCATCCCGACATCTACAACATCCTGTTGCAGGTGATGGACCACGGCGCGCTGACGGACCACAACGGCAAGAAGATCGACTTCCGCAACGTCATCCTGATCATGACGACCAACGCGGGCGCATCGGAGATGGCCAAGGCCGCGATTGGCTTCGGCTCGTCCAAGCGGACAGGCGAAGACGAAGAGGCGCTGACCCGCCTGTTCACGCCCGAGTTCCGCAACCGCCTCGACGCGATCATCCCGTTCGCGGCGCTGCCGACGGAAGTCATCTACAAGGTCGTGCAGAAGTTCATCATGCAGCTCGAAGCACAGCTTTCCGAACGGAACGTCACCTTCGATCTGCACAAGGACGCCATCGCCTGGCTGGCCGAGAAGGGTTACGACGACAAGATGGGTGCTCGCCCGCTTGCCCGCGTCATCCAGGACGTCATCAAGAAGCCGCTTGCCAACGAGATCCTCTTCGGCAAGCTGCGCAAGGGCGGCGTCGTCAACGTCACGGTCGGTCCGAAGGAAGATGGCAAGCCCGGCATCATCCTCGAAGCTGTGTCGGACAGCGCCCCGATCAAGCCGAAGCCGGAAGCCGAAGTCGTCCATTCCGAGGCCGATGATGAGGATGACGGCGAGTTGAAGACGAAGGCCCGCCCGAAAAAGGCAACGGCCAAGAAGGCGAAGGCAGCAGCCGAACCGGTAACCAAGAGCTTGCCCAAGAAGGGAAGTGCGGTTCCGAGGGTTCCGAAGAAGTAAACTGAGCAAAAGGCGGCCGAAGGCCGCCTTTTCTTTTTCGCACTAGCGGTTGCTTAGACGATTCTTAAGTGAACCGGCTTTATATCGGCTCCAGCAAGGAGCCTTACGATGGTGTTTCTGCCGGCTGAACGTTTCATTGTTTTCATCATCACGACCTTGGCACTTCTTGATGCCTGCCTGTTGTTGTTGAAGGGCGTTGGAATAGACTTTGTAGGATATGCGAGCCTCATTGCTTGCGGCGCGTTCCTGGTTGCCCTTGGCCAATTTTATCGGCGTGTCCGCCACAATGACCGGATCGCGGCAGCGGCGACCGCTGCGGGTCTCTTCGTGCTCTTCACGATTGCCGGTTCTATCTTCAACTATCTGTTGTTGCCTTCCTACTTCGCGCAGATTGACGGCACGCTAACGCAGATCGACGGCATGCTTGGGTATTCCTGGCCCGCTATCGTCGAATGGGCTGCGCGCCATCCGTTGGTTGGTCTCGTGTTGTACGCGGTCTACACGAGTTCGCTGATGCAGCTGTTAGGCGTGATCCTGGTTCTTGGTTTTTCTGGAAGAACAACGAGACTGCAGCATTTTCTGCTGACGGGAGTTATCGGGGCGCTGCTGGCAATCATGTTCTGGTTTTTCTTGCCGTCGATCGGTCCCTCTGCATTCCAGCGGCTCCCTCGGCAGGTCCTCGAGGCAATGCCGCTGGCTGTTAGTCCCGCCTATGGAACGGAACTCGGCCGCGTGTTGCGCGAAGGAAGCACTCATCTGACGCCAGCCAATGTGCTCGGCCTGATCGCATTCCCTTCCTTCCACATGGTCATGGCGTGCATGTCGGTCTGCTTCCTTGCCCGTATCCGGTTCGTCTTCGTTCCAGCGGCCATCCTGAATGCGCTGATGATGCCCGCAATTCTCGTACACGGAGGGCATCATCTGGTCGATCTTGTCGGCGGTGGTGTGACCTTTGCTATCGCCTATGCACTGGCGCGATCTCTACTTGAGAAGGCGACGCCGGCGGATGCACAAAATTCAACAATACGGCTAGCGGACTAGGTGTGTGGTCCCGGAATGAGATGGTGCGGATTGATTTTGAAGATTGACGGGTCCCTTGTCCAGGCGTTGCAGATTGCTTGATAGGGCGTTCGCCATCGGAGCGCCTTGAGGTGTTTGGCGAAGTTGTAAGCAGTGACGAAGGCCAAGACATGGGCCTTGAGACTTTCCAGGTCGTCATAATGGTAGACCTTGACGGTGGCGTCCTTGATGGTTCGATTCATCCGCTCGGCCTGGCCGTTCGTCCAAGGATGGTAGGGCTTGGTCAGCCGA
>NZ_KB897866.1:0-36910 GCF_000377185.1 Rhizobium sp. 42MFCr.1 | reverse complement strand
GGGCAGTTGACCAAGCGACTGGAGGCGGCTGGCATCGATCTTGGATCCGTCACCGACATCGTGCTGACCCACATGCACATGGACCACGTTGGCGGGCTGCTCGTCGACGGGGTGAAGGAGCGGCTGCGGCCGGACCTGCGGATCCACGTGGCGGCCGCCGAGGTCAAGTTCTGGGAGGCGCCCGATTTCTCCCGCGTCTCGATGCCGCCGGGGTTCCCGGACGCGCTTCGGGCGGCGGCCAAGCGGTTCACCGAAGAATACCGCAGCCATCTGCGGCTGTTCGATGAGGAGCAAGAGGTGGCGCCGGGCGTGGTCGCCACACGTACCGGCGGCCACACTCCCGGGCATTGCGTGGTTCGCGTGGCGTCCGGCGGAGATCGGCTGATGTTTGCCGGCGACGCCGTGTTTGCGGTCGGGTTCGAACACCCCGACTGGTATAACGGTTTCGAACACGATCCAGAAGAAGCGGCCCGCGTCCGGGTCCGACTTTTGCGGGAGCTGGCGGAGACCGGCGGACTGCTGGTGGCTACTCATCTGCCGTTCCCGTCCGTTGGCCACGTTGCAGTCGAGGGCGACGATTTTCGTTGGGTGCCGGTCTTCTGGGACTACTGAGGGCTTGTCGGGTCAGGGCATGAGCCAAATCTGGCCCCATCCGGACAGTCTGTGGCGGACGGTCTTCCATCGGGGGACATTGGCGGCATAGAGTGCGATCATGACGCCTCTGACCTATACACCCTATGGCGGCTCCGCCCGGCCTTTCACCATCGGTTTGATGCCGCTCGATCCTAGCCGCTGGATCGAGCCGGATGACGATTGGGCCCGCTATGTCGGCGAGAAACGACGCCTGATCGAGACACATCGCGACGAGATCTTCGTTGCCGAGGCGGATACCGCGGAAGCACAGCAGGAGGTCTTCGATCTCCTGCTGGCTTATCTTGCGGAATATCATCCGAAGCTTGCCGACAGCGTTGCCCATGCAACCGAGCGGGATGCACCGCCCCTGCTGCGTGCCGGCCTGCTGGTTCAGGACGATCTCGTCATCATGCGACGCAGGGAAGACGGCTGGCATCTTGTCGCCGGCTTTGTCGCCTTCCCGTCCTCATGGTCGCTGCAGGAGAAGTTCGGTCGCCCGATGCAGGCGATTCACGCCGACGTGCCCGGTTTCGGCGAAGGTACGCGTAACGCGACACTCATCACCCGCATCTTCGATAACCTGCAGGTTTCGCAACCTGTGGAACGGCTGAACTGGTCCGTGAACGTCACGGATGAACTATTTTTGCCACTCTCCAAACACCGCCGCCCGCCGTCGGCCGACCCGTTCACGCTCGCCGAGCGCTTTGCTCGCGTCGAGCGCCAGACGTTGCACAAACTGCCGAAGTCGGGCGATATTCTGTTCACCATCCGCGTCTATGTTGATCCGATAGCCGCGATCGCCGACCACCCGAATGCCGCCAAACTTGCCGGAAGCTTCGCCGCGCAGCTGGATAGTCTCGATGAGCAGCAGGCGGCCTATAAAGGTCTGATACTGCAGAAGGCCGAACTCGTCGCGAAGCTTCGAGCGCTCGCGGACACCCTCACTCCCGCCTGAGTTTTATGCTCTTGCTCTTTATTGTGACGCCGTTTTGTGGTTAGAGCCGATAATCTCGCATTCTCTGCGCAATTTCCAGATGAATTCCTAAAGGCCCATCGCCTTCGTCGCCTTCCACAGGAGAAAAGAAAGAATGACGGAACAAACCCACCCGGTATATGCCGAAATTACTGGCCCGATCGTGATGATCGGCTTTGGCTCCATCGGCCGCGGTACCCTGCCGCTGATCGAGCGCCACTTCAAATTCGACCAGAGCCGGATGGTAGTCATCGACCCGCGCGACGACGCAGATCACACCGAAATCATGGCAAAGCATGGCGTGAAGCACATCAAGGCTCATGTCACGAAGGAAAACTTCAAGGAACTGCTGAAGCCGCTTCTGACCGAAGGCAGTGGCCAGGGTTTTTGCGTCAATCTCTCCGTCGACACCGGTTCGGTCGACCTGATGAAGCTCTGCCGCAAGCTCGGCGCTCTCTACATCGATACCGTCATCGAGCCCTGGCTCGGTTTCTACTTCGACAAGAGCATGAAGAATGCCGACCGCACCAACTACGCACTGCGTGAAACTCTTCGCAAGGAAAAGGCGAAGAACCCGGGCGGTCCGACTGCTGTCTCCACCTGCGGCGCAAACCCGGGTATGGTTTCGTGGTTCGTCAAGAAGGCGCTCGTCAACCTCGCCAACGATATCGGTGTGAAGTTCGAAGAGCCGGATCAGCACGACCGCGAAGGCTGGGCGAAGCTGATGAAGAAGGTCGGCGTCAAGGGCATCCACATCGCCGAGCGCGACACGCAGCGTACCAAGCATCCGAAGCCGCTTAACGTCTTCTGGAACACCTGGTCGGTTGAAGGCTTCATCTCCGAAGGCTTGCAGCCGGCCGAACTCGGCTGGGGCACCCACGAAAACTGGATGCCGAAGAACGGCAAGAAGCACAAGAAGGGTTGCAAGGCTGGTATCTACCTCGAGCAGCCGGGCGCCAACACTCGCGTCCGCACGTGGTGCCCGACCCCCGGTCCGCAGTACGGCTTCCTCGTAACGCACAACGAGGCGATCTCGATCGCCGACTTCTTCACCGTTCGCGACAAGGACGGCGAAGTCACCTTCCGTCCGACCTGCCACTACGCCTACCATCCGGCGAACGACGCGGTTCTCTCGATGCATGAGATGTTCGGCAACGGCGGCAACCCGCAGCCGGTTCACCACGTTCTCGACGAGGACGAGTTGGAGGACGGCATCGACGAACTCGGCGTCCTGCTCTACGGCCATGAGAAGAACGCTTACTGGTACGGTTCCCGCCTGTCGCTGGAGGAAACGCGCCGCATCGCGCCTTACCAGAACGCGACGGGCATGCAGGTCACCTCCGCCGTTCTCGCCGGCATGGTCTGGGCCCTTGAAAATCCGACGGCCGGTATCGTCGAAGCCGACGAAATCGACTACAAGCGCTGCCTCGAGGTGCAGAGCCGGTACCTCGGCCCGGTCGAAGGCCACTACACCGAGTGGACGCCGCTGGAAGGTCGCCCGGGGCTCTTCCCGGAAGAGATCGACACCAAGGATCCGTGGCAGTTCAAGAACATCCTCGTTCGCTGATGCCAGCCCGAACCGCATTTGAAGATGCCCGCCTTGCGGCGGGCATTTTTGTAACGCCTGCTGTATAAATGCCGTCATGAGACCTTGAAGTCTTGCCTTAACTACCGGCTCGCGCCATGTGTTTCACAACCACACGGATAGTTCTCGTTCCGAAGCCCCGGGAGAAACTCATGAGAATCAGACCCCTCCTTGTCCTCATCGGCGCGTCCGCGGCGTTGAGCGCCTGCACCACGTCGTCGCCGCGCCCGGTACCGGTCGCTGCAACCCCGGCTCAGACAGGCGTTGAGGGTTCATGGTCGGATCCGAACGGCATCATCTCCACATTCCAGGCCGGAACCTTCACCACGCGCACGACCGACAGCAACCAGCTTCTCGCGTCGGGCACTTATGTGAACACCTCCCCGTCGCTGGTCGAGATCAACATGACCTCGCTGGTGCGCAAGACGCAATCCAAGGTCAACTGCGCGCTGGTGACCCAGAGCCAGCTCAATTGCACCTCCGACGCCGGTTCCCAATTCACGCTCACGCGCCGCATGTAGAGCTGTAAGGTTCGATTTGCGTTGGACTAAATGGTTCTGGTCTGCCAAAAGGCCCCGAGGACGCGACCGCCGTTATTTATAGAACGGGGTCGGGCGACCGATTGACGTCACGTTGCTGCCGCGAGATCACGCTGGCCGTCCTCAAATTCTCAACAAGCCGGTTTCAGAGGATGACTGCGTTCGCAGCCTGAGCGGATTTTCGTCGTTCGAAAAAAGAAAGCAGCTCTAGGGTTTGTTGAAAGCAGCCTCTCGCGAGGTTTTTCGTTTACCGCCCTTGGAATGCGCCGCTTCTGTCACAGCTTTTTCTCTTGCCGCCGCTAAATGCTTGGTGGAAACATTGATCACCTAGGGACGGCGGAGCGCAGGGGATATGGCTTCGCCGAAAAATCAGGAGAGCAGGATGACGAATTTTCAGTTCGGTCTGTTGACCGCGTCGATGCTGGCGCTGTCAAGCAGCGCCGCTTTTGCCGATTACGAACTCAATATCCTTCACATCAACGATTTCCATTCGCGCATCGAGTCGATCAACAAGTTCGATTCCACCTGCTCGGCCGAGGAAGAAGGCAAGAAGGAATGCTTCGGCGGCGCCGCCCGCCTGAAGACCGCGATCGACCAGCGTCGCGCCGCCCTGAACGGCAAGAACACGCTGCTGCTGAATGCCGGCGACAATTTCCAGGGATCGCTCTTCTACACGACCTACAAGGGCGCGGTCGAAGCCGAAATGCTGAATGACATGAAGTTCGACGTCATGACCGTCGGCAACCACGAGTTCGACGACAGCGAGGATGGCCTGGCGTCCTTCCTCGACAAGGTGCAATTCCCAGTCATTTCGGCCAATATCCTGGCCGGTGACGGCTCCAAGCTCGGCGATCGCATCAAGCCTTCGCTGGTGCTCGAGGTCGGCGGCCAGAAGATTGGCATCGTCGGCGCCGTGACCAACGATACCGAAGAACTGTCCTCGCCCGGCCCGAAGGTGATGATCGCCGACGACGTGCAGACCATCACCGCGGCCGTCGAAGACTTGAAGAAGCAAGGCATCAACAAGATCATCGCGCTGACCCATGTCGGCTATCCGCGCGACCTCGCAGCCATCGCCAAGATCCCCGATGTCGACGTCGTCGTCGGCGGCCATTCGCACAGCCTGCTGTCCAACACCGACCCGAAGGCGGAAGGCCCCTACCCGACGATGGTCGACAATCCCGGCGGCTACAAGGTGCCGGTGGTTCAGGCGGCATCGTACAGCAAGTATCTCGGCGACCTCGTCGTCACCTTCGATGACAACGGCGTCGTCAAGGACGCCAAGGGCGACCCGATCCTGATCGATTTCTCCTTCACTCCGGATCCGAGCCTCACCGCGCGTATCGCCGAACTCGCCAAGCCGATCGAAGAACTGCGCAAGAAGGTCATCGGTTCCAGCGAAGCCCCGATCCAAGGCGACCGCACTGTCTGCCGAGTCGAGGAATGCTCAATGGGCAACCTCGTCGCCGACGCCATGCTCGACCGCGGCAAGAGCCAGGGCATGAGCGTCGCCATCCAGAATGGCGGCGGTCTGCGCGCCTCGATCGATGCCGGCGACGTCACTCAGGGCGAAGTCATCACCGTGCTGCCGTTCCAGAACACGCTGGCGACCTTCCAGCTGACGGGTGCCGATATCCGCAAGGCTCTCGAAAATGGCCTGAGCCAGATTGAACAGGGCGCCGGCCGTTTCCCTCAGGTATCGGGCTTGAAATACACCTTCGATAAGACCAAACCTGCCGGCAGCCGCCTCGTTTCCGTCGAAGCGAAGGAAGGCGACGCCTTCGTGGTGCTCGACGATGCTAAGACCTACGGCGTCGTCACCAACAACTTCATGCGTGCAGGTGGCGATGGCTACTCGATCTTCGAGACGGCGGGCAAGAATGCCTACGACTTCGGACCGGACCTCGCCGACGTGACTGCCGAATATCTTGCAGCGCACTCGCCCTACAAGCCTTATACGGACGGTCGCGTGACCGAAGTCGCAGCCTCCGGTACCCAGGCAGCTGCCACGACGGCACCCGCACAGGCCGCGCCCGCCTCCCCGGCAGCACCGGCAGCTTCTACGGCACCCACCGCGGCAGCTCCGGCAGCGCTCGCCCCGAATACGCCGACCAACCACGTCATCGCCGCCGGCGATACGCTTTGGGATCTCTCCAAGCAGTTCTATGGCGAGGGCGCGCTCTGGAAGAAGATTTCCGACGCCAACGGCACGCCGGCGCCACGCCACCTGACGATCGGTAAGGAACTGCAGATTCCGTCGAAGTAAGACGATTTGTCTCGATTCTGAAAGCCGGTCCGGGGTTCCGCGGACCGGCTTTTGTTTCTATAGGGTGAACCACCGAAGTCCGGCTGCGTGTGAGCCGGTCAGACAAGACACCAAGGGTTTAAATGACGACCATTGAAACTGCGCACCGCCCGGCGGACCACCCGCCCGTCAAATCAGGCAAGGTCGGCGTCCTGCTCGTTAATCTGGGCACGCCCGATGGCACCGATTACACGTCCATGCGCCGTTACCTGAAGGAATTCCTGACCGACAAGCGCGTCATCGAGTGGTCACCCTGGAAGTGGTACCCGATCCTCTTCGGCATCGTCCTCAACACGCGCCCGCAAAAGGTGGGCAAGGCCTATGAGACGATCTGGAACAAGGACAGGAACGAGAGCTACCTGCGCACCTACACGCGCAACCAGTCCGATCTCATGGCCGAACGCTTGAAGGACCTGCCAAACGTGAAGGTGGATTGGGCAATGCGCTATGGCACGCCCTCGATTCCATCGCGCATCGAGGCGCTGAAGGACGAGGGTTGCGATCGCATCGTTCTTTTCCCGCTTTATCCGCAATACGCCGCCGCAACGACGGCAACCGTCAACGACAAGGCCTTCCAGCAGCTACTCAAGATGCGCTGGCAGCCGGCGCTGCGGACCGTCCCTGACTATCACGACGACGAGACCTACATCGAAGCGCTTGCCAATTCGGTGAAGAACCATTTGGCGACGCTCGACTGGCAGCCGGACATGGTACTCGCCTCCTTCCACGGCATTCCTATGTCCTATTTCAAGCTTGGCGATCCCTATTATTGCCAGTGCCAGAAGACCGGCCGCCTGCTGCGCGAACGGCTGGGACTGCCGGAAGACAAGTTCATGGTGACCTTCCAATCCCGTTTCGGGCCGGAAGAGTGGCTGCAGCCCTATACCGACAAGACGGTGGAGAAGCTGGCCCAAGACGGCGTCAAGAAGATCGCCGTTCTGAACCCCGGTTTCGTGTCCGACTGTCTGGAGACACTGGAAGAAATCGCCGAGCAGGCCGCTCATTCCTTCCATGAGAATGGCGGCGAGAAGTTCGCTCACATCCCCTGCCTCAACGACAGCGAGGATGGCATGCGGGTGCTCGAAAAGGTCGTTCGCCGCGAACTGCTCGGCTGGGCCTGATCAGACGCCGCGCTTGTTGCCCCAGAGCAGAACATGCAACTGGGGCAGCACACGGGCCTCGAACCACCGGTCCTCGGTCACCTTGTCGACCAGCCACAGCATCCTGTCCATGATACCGTCGATATCGACGCGCGCATCGTCGTCGTCAGGCGGCGGAGGCGTGTGGTTCCCCGGCTGCAGATAGACGGGCAGATCGGGATAGCGCGCCGCCGCCTCGCGGGCATAGGCATAGTCGCGGTCGTCGAAGACGACGATCTTCAGCGCGATATCGGGCCCGCAGGCCGCCATCTTGAGACAGACCTCGAACGAATCCCAATCCGTCGCCATGCCGCTCGAGGGCGGCTTCGGGCTCAGCACCAGCACATCAAGATCGGCAAACCACTCCTTGGCGACGCTCCCCTGCGTTTCCAGCGCGAATCTGTAGCCTTGCTCATGCCCATGCGCGATCAGACCGCCAAGCGGCTGGATCGCCGGGTTGCCACCCGAAAGCGAGACCATCAGAGGCTTGCCGCCGGAGAGCCGCGTCACCTCCGCCCATATGCCATCGACGGTCATCGGCAGCCATTGATCGCGATACTCGCTATCCACAGCATGCAGGCTGTCGCACCAAGAACAGCGATAATCGCAGCCGCCGGTGCGAACGAAGACGGTCGGCAGGCCGATCAGGACGCCTTCCCCCTGGATCGTCGGCCCGAAGATCTCGCTGACGCGGATCTGGGCCTCGCGAGCCCCGCTCACGGTCGGTATTCCGCCCAGGTCTTCGGTGTCTCGCTGACGCGCACGGCGGAAGTCTCCGGCAGTCGCTCCTTGCACCAGTCGTAGAAGTGCTTGGCGAGATATTCCGAGGTCACGCGATCATGGCCGAACACCTCATTCAGATGCCGATGGTCGAAGCGCTCGTCGATGTAGCGCTTCAGCGGCGAAAGCTCTTGATAGTCTCGAACGAAGCCGTTCTCGTCGAGTTCGGCGGCGGCCAGTTCCACCACGACGATATAGTTGTGACCGTGCAGGCGAGCACACTGGTGATCGGCGGGCAGATGCGTCAGCTGATGCGACGCGGAAAAGTGAAACTCCTTGGTGATGCGAAACATCACTTCACCTCCCTGGCCGAATAGCCTGCTGTGGCCGCCACCCAGAAATCCGGATCCTCGTATTCCGTGGGGTCGGCGACGCCGGCCAGATGAAAGGCCTCGCGCCGCTCGACGCAGGTGCCGCACCGTCCGCAATGGCGCGTACCGCCCTTGTAGCAGGACCATGTCTCGGCAAATGGCGTCCCGTATTTCGCACCATCGGTAACGATATCGGCTTTCGAGACGTTGACGTAGGGAGCGAGCAGCGAAACACTGGCATAGCCATCCAGCGCCTGGTTCTGCATCTCCTGGAAAGCATCGATGAAGCCCGGGCGGCAATCGGGATAGATGAAGTGGTCGCCGCCATGCACGGCAACGGCGACCGCGTCGGCTTTCTGGGCCGCTGCGAGACCGAACGCGATTGCAAGCATGATTGCGTTGCGGTTCGGCACCACGGTCGCCTTCATCGTCTCCTCGGCATAGTGGCCGTCGGGCACGTCGACATCGTCGGTCAGGGCCGAACCCGTCAGGTGCCGGCCGATGGTGCGGATGTCGATGATCTGGTGCGGTACGCCGAGCCGCTTGGCGCAGGCTGTGGCAAAGTCCAGTTCCTTGCGGTGGCGCTGTCCGTAATCGAAGGAAAGCAGGCTGATAAGCTGATGCTCCGCCGCCACGCGATGGGCGAGCGAAATGGAGTCCAATCCGCCGGAGCAGATGACGATCGTCTTCATGATGAGGATCCCTTGTTTTGACCGGGTGGGCTGCGACCGGTATTTCCTGCGCGCCTTCTAATGCAAAGCGCTCCCGTTGTGAATAGTCGACTGACATCCCATATCGAATCCATAAACCGGATAGCTTCGCCAGCCGAAGATGCTGGCGTTTCAGGCCGGCTCGTCTAAGGTTGCATCAGTCGATTCTATCGCGGGGGAGTTTCATGGTTCTGAGTGGCTTCGATATCGTCGTCATAGCACTGGTGATCTTCGTCATCCTCGTGCTGTTTGCAGGCATCAAGATCGTGCCGCAGGGCTACCGCTACACCCTCGAGCGTTTCGGCCGCTATACGCGCACGCTGGAGCCCGGCCTCAACCTCATCACCCCCTTCATCGAGCGTATCGGCGCCCGCATGAACGTCATGGAACAGGTCCTGAACGTGCCGACCCAGGAGGTTATAACCAAGGATAACGCCTCCATCTCGACCGACGCCGTCGCTTTCTACCAGGTCCTCAACGCCGCCGAGGCAGCCTATCAGGTCGCGAACCTCGAGAATGCCGTCTTGAACCTGACGATGACCAACATCCGTACCGTCATGGGGTCGATGGATCTCGACGAATTGCTCTCGAACCGTGATGCCATCAACGACCGGCTGCTGCACGTCGTCGACGATGCCGTCCGGCCTTGGGGCATCAAGGTGACGCGCATCGAGATCAAGGACATCCAGCCACCACGCGACCTGGTGGACGCCATGGCGCGGCAGATGAAGGCCGAACGCGAGAAGCGCGCGCAGGTGCTGGAGGCCGAAGGCTCCCGTAACGCTCAGATCCTGCGTGCCGAGGGCTCCAAGCAATCGGCAATCCTGCAGGCCGAGGGTCAGCGCGAAGCCGCCTTCCGCAACGCCGAGGCTCGAGAACGCCTCGCCGAAGCAGAAGCCAAGGCAACCAAGATGGTGTCGGAGGCGATTGCATCGGGCAACATTCAGGCCGTCAACTATTTCGTAGCCCAGAAATATACCGAAGCTCTCACCGCGATCGGTACCGCCGGTAGTTCGAAGGTCGTGCTGATGCCGGTCGAGGCTTCGTCCATCATCGGCTCGCTTGGCGGCATTGGAGCGATCGCCAGGGAGGTCTTCGGCGACAACCCGACGCCGCCGCCACCACCACGCCAGCAGTCAACCCCGCGAACCACCCCGGCCGTCAACCCCTTCAACCCGCCAACGGAGCGCTGAGCCATGATCGCCAGCCTCGTCGCGGAACTCGGACCCTGGAGCTGGTGGATCGCCGGCTTGGTGCTGCTGGCCGCAGAATTGATCGCGCCGGGCGTCTTCCTTGTCTGGATCGGGCTTGCCGCCCTTATCGTCGGCATGCTGTCGCTACTGTTCTGGGACAGCAGCTTCTGGCTTTGGCAGGTTCAGGCCATCCTCTTTGCGCTTCTTGCAGTCGTGGCGACGGTGGTCGGCCGCAAGCTGACCCTGCAGCACGGTGAAACCGATCAGCCTTTCCTCAATCAGCGGGCCGAAAGCCTCATCGGGCGCACCGCGACGCTGGCGGAGCCCATCCGCGAAGGGCGCGGTCGTATTCGCCTCGACGATACGTTCTGGCTCGTAAACGGCCCGGACCTGCCTGTAGGCACCAAGGTAAAGGTGGTGGCGAGCAGCGGGCGCGATCTGACGGTAGAACAGGTCTGATCAGGCCACGCCGATCCGAAGCAGATCATGGAAGTGCACGAGCCCGATCGGGCGGTTGTCGTCGTCGACCACGATCAGTGCTCCGATGCTGTGCTGGTTGAGCATGGCAAGCGCGGCCGTTGCCAGCACTGTCGGCTTCACCGTCTTTGGTGTCCGCGTCATGATATCGTCGACAACGAGCTCGGAGAGGTTGCGCGTCAGGTTGCGTGCCAGGTCGCCTTCCGTGATGATGCCGCAGAGGCGCTCATCCTCGTCCAGAATACCGACGCAGCCGAAATGCTTCCGAGACAACGTCGAGATCGCCAGCGGCACCGGCGTTCCCTTGGCCACCAACGGGACGCGATCGCCCGTATGCATGATATCGGCGACATGGCTGAGACTCGCCCCGAGTTTGCCGCCCGGATGGAACACGTGAAAGTCGCGCGCCGTAAAGCCTCGTGCCTCAAGCAGCGCGATGGCAAGCGCATCGCCCATGGCGAGCTGCATCAGCGTCGAGGTGGTCGGAGCCAGCCCATGCGGACAGGCCTCTTCCTCGTTCGGCATCAACAGGACAATGTCGGATGCCGTGGCAAGCGACGATCTTTCGGAACATGTGACGGCAATCAGCGGAATCGAGAACCGGCGCGTATAGCCGATGATGCTGCGAAGCTCGGCACTTTCGCCGCCCTTGGAAAGGGCAAGGACGATATCCGTCGTGCCGATCATCCCGAGATCGCCATGGTTTGCCTCGGCCGCATGGACAAAGAAGGCCGGCGTTCCTGTCGACGCCAGCGTCGCCGCGATCTTCACACCGATGTGGCCGCTCTTGCCGACGCCTGTAACGATGACGCGACCGGTGACGCCGTTGATCGTCTCGACGGCCCGCATGAAAGGCCCGGCCAAGCCGTCGTCAAAAGCTCGCTCCAGGGCCTCAAGCGCCCGCCTCTCGGTGCCGATCGTCCGTTTCGCAGACTCCAGGACACCGTTTTCGATGACATTTACCGCTCTCTTGATCATGGCACTGCGTTAGCGGTTTTCATCCGCCGAGTCCATCGGCTGCCCTCACGGGCATCGCAGCGCAACGAATGGTTAACCACAAGCCTTTACGTTCGGGTAACGCTTCGACGCATGCCAGGATACACATGAGCCATTGGAAGGACACGAGCAGTCTCACGCCGCTCCGCGCGACGGGCTTTGCCGTGTCCATGGCTCTGATGGCAGGCACTTTCCTCGCGCCCCACGCCGTACTTGCGCAGTCGACGCCCGTTTCCAACAGCTCGATCCGCTCGTCCACCGCACCTGCCGCTGCGGCGGTGGAGGATGAAAGCGATATCCCTGAAACACCGGCCGGCACTATGTCAACGGCCGACAATGCGGCGCCAGCAGCCACTGCTGCGCCGATTGCGGCTGCCGGTCAAAAACCGAGCGACGAGACGACCGGTGCGATCCTCGATGAGGACATGATCCGCCTCAACACGCGCGAAGCGCCGCTCGACGAGCGGCTGCCGGCCCGCAAGCCGGAGCCGAATCCGGCGGCCGAGGAAACGCCGGGCATCCGCATCGGCACCTTCGTCCTGCGTCCGACCGTTACCCAGAGCATCAACACCGAGACGCAGAAGGACGCCGGCATCAAACAGACGCGTGGCTTCCTCGAAACGGATCTGCACGCCACGATGACCTCCGACTGGGCGCTGCACCAACTCACGGTGACCACCGACGGCGCCTGGCAGAAGAACGTCAGCGGCGAAGGCGAGGAACAGCCGGATTTCAGGATCGACGGCGACCTGCGGCTCGATCTTCCCGAGGATACGACCGCACATATCATCGGCGGCTACCATTTCTACCGCGAAGACACTGATGATCCGAATGCCATCCAGAACGCGGACCAGCAATCGGATGTTCAGGAATTCAGCACCGGCGCCTCGATCGAACGCGACTTCGGCATCCTGCGCGGCAGCACCGCTATCGATGTCAGCCGTACGATCTATTCCGACGCGACATTGTCCGATGGGACGACCGTTTCGCTGGCCGATCGCAACGAGACGAGCGGCACGATCCGCGGCCGCATCGGCTACGAGCTTTCCCCGGCTCTCATCCCCTTCATCGAAGGCAATGTCGGCAAGACGGTCTATGACGAGAGTATCGATTCCGCCGGCTTCCGCAGGTCGGGAGATAGCTATGGCGCCAAGGTCGGCGTCGAACTCGATTTGGGTGAAAAGCTCCGCGGCGAGGTCGGGGTTGGCTATCAGACTGCCACCTTCGACGACGACCGCCTCTCGGACATCGACGCGGCCGTGGTGGATGCTCAGCTATTCTGGTCGCCGCTCAGAGGTACGGACGTCAACATCGGCCTGCTGACAAGCATCAACCCGTCGACCACAGCTGGCGAATCCGGCTACGTTTCGCATGCTTTGACGACGGGCGTCACGCATCAACTGCGTGATAATCTGACAGGCACTGTCCTCGGCGGCATCATCTATCGCGACTATCCGTCGGATAGCCCGACCAGCGACGAGACGGTCTACACCACGAGCGCCGGGCTGACCTGGAACATCAACCGCTACCTCGATATGACCAGCACCATTGGCTACGAGCTGACGTCCCGCAAGACAAGCAGCGATTCCGAGCAATGGCGGGCCGGCGTCGGTGTGAAACTGAAGCACTGAAACGAAATCCGCCTCCAAGTGGGAGCCTTGGAGGCGGACTAATTCGTTTGACAGGCAGGCTTGTTTCAGAGGCCCTTCAGCAGCGCCTTGAAGCCTTCCTCGACGGTCGGGCGGATGTCCGCACGTTCCAGGGCGAAGGCCACGTTGGCCAGGATGAAGCCGTCCTTGGCGCCGCAGTCATAGGTCGTGCCGCGGAAGTGATAGCCCGCGAACGTCTGGTCCTTCAGCAGCTTCAGCATGCCGTCGGTCAGCTGGATTTCGTTGCCAGCGCCTCGTTCCTGGGTTTCCAGGATCTTGAAGACTTCAGGCTGCAGGATATAGCGGCCGTTGATGAAATAGTTCGACGGTGCCGTGCCCTTGGCAGGCTTTTCGACCATGCCGGTGATGCGGAAGCCATCACCGATCGCTTCGCCGACGCCGACGATGCCGTACTTGTGAGCTTGATCCGGGGCGCATTCCTCGACGGCGATGATGTTGCCGCCGCTCTGGGCATAAAGGTCGATCATGCCCTTCATGCAGCCCTTGCCTTCGCTCTTCATGATCATGTCGGGCAAGAGCAGCGCAAACGGCTCGTTGCCGACGATCTCGCGAGCACACCAGACGGCATGGCCGAGGCCAAGCGGCTCCTGCTGACGAGTGAAGCTGACCGTACCAGCCTTGGGAAGCTGGCCAGCAAGCAGCGTCATTTCCGCCTGCTTGCTGCGCTCGCGCAGCGTCTGCTCAAGCTCGAAATGGATATCGAAGTAGTCTTCGATGATGTGTTTGTTACGACCTGTGACGAAAACGAAATGCTCGATGCCCGCTTCCAAAGCTTCGTCGACCACATACTGAATGATCGGTTTGTCGACGACAGTCAGCATTTCCTTCGGCACGGCTTTGGTGGCCGGAAGAAAGCGAGTCCCGAGACCCGCGACCGGAAATACAGCTTTGCGAACTTTTTTATGCTCTGCCACACAATCCTCCTGCGATAACTACACCGCTTGAAATAAAGGCATTTTTGATTGAACTAGATGCGATTTGCTACAGTTTTGCAAATGGTGACTGCGTTCCTACGTCATGGTAAAGAATTTGTTGACTTCGTTCAGGTAGTCTCAGGCCTGAGCGGAAATTTGCGCTCCGCTGTGCCTGAAACGAAAGGACGGATGACCGCCGATGACTCAAAATCACAGAAATTCCCTTCGTGGTCTTGCTATTGCACTCATCGTGACCGCGTCCGCCGGCCTGGCCCCCATCAACGCGAAAGCAGATCAGCGGTTCCAGAAGTGGATCGCGGACTTCTATCAAACTGCCGCTCAAAATGGCATCAGCAAGGCAACCTATCGCAAAGCCTTCTCAGGCGTCAGCGATCCGGATCCGACAGTGCTGGAAAAGGCTGCCTATCAGCCTGAATTTACAACGAAAATCTGGGACTACGTTGATTCCCGTGTAAATCCGTACACGGTGCAGATCGGCCGTCAGATGGCCGCCAAACATGCCTCGACGCTGAATGCGGTCCAACGCCAGTTCGGTGTGGACAAGACGATTCTCCTGGCCATCTGGTCGATGGAATCCAATTATGGCGCAGTTCTCGACAAGGACGACCGCCTGCACTACGTGCCGCGCGCCTTGGCGACCCTCGCCTATGCCGACGAACGCCGCGCGAAGTTCGCCAAGAAGCAACTCATTGCGGCGCTGAAGATCCTGCAGAATGGCGATATCTCGCCCGATGGCATGACCGGCTCCTGGGCCGGCGCCATGGGCCACACCCAATTCATTCCGACAAGCTACCTGCTCTATGCGGTCGACGCCGACGGCAACGGACATCGCGACATCTGGAACTCCGTGCCTGATGCTCTCGCCACGTCCGCCAACCTGCTGCGGAAAAACGGGTGGGATGCCGGCAAAACCTGGGGCTATGAAGTGGTCGTGCCGCCGAATGCCAGAAAACAGGTCGGTAAAACGCATACACTGGCGCAGTGGGCCTCCCTCGGCCTTAGCAGGCCGAACGGCAAGAGCTTCCGCGATGGCGGCAGCAAGGCCGTGCTCAAGATGCCGGCCGGCCCCGATGGCCCGGGCTTCCTGATGACCAGCAATTTCTTCACCATCAAGAACTACAACGCGTCGGACAGTTACGCGATTGCGGTCGGACTGCTGGCGGACGAGATCGCCGGCTACGGCGGCATGAAGCAGCCCTGGCCACGACCGAACGGTACGCTTGATATGAAGCAAAAGTTCGAACTGCAGACGCGCCTGAAGACACTCGGTTATTACGACGGCGAGGTCGACGGGAACTTCGGCAGCGGATCCAAGGCCGCGATTGCCGCGGTCCAGGCTCGCATCGGAATGCAGCAGGACGGTGAGCCATCGCTGCCGCTCCTGAACGCGCTTCGCAAGTAGACGGAATAATCGGCAACATACACTTTTGGGGTGTGGACGCGAGTTCCCGCTCCATGCGAGAATGCCGGCAGATGCGAGGCTGCTGATTATGCGTAAACGAGTACACCGGGCAACGCTCCGCTGGGGTGCGATTGGCACCGCAACGTTGGTGCTCGTCTTCAGCGCGCTGCCGGTGCACGTGGCCGATGCGCAGGAGCGGTATTACTATCGCCGCTCGATTCTCGATTTTTTCTTTGGCCGTCGCTACATCCAGGAATATCCGCCACAGGCACCGTCTCAGAACGCGCCGCAGCGACAGCCTGCGCCGAGAAGGAAAGCGCCGTCGTCGAAGGCGGCTGCGGCTCCCCGTCCCGCCGCTCCCGTCGTCGTTGAGGAAAAGGCGGTCGAGAAGCTTGCCAACGCCCAGAAGATCCTCGTCGTCGGCGATTTTCTCGCCGGTGGTCTTGGCGTCGGCATGGACGCTGCTTTCAAGGATTCTCCCGGCGTCGTGGTCGAGACACATAGCAACGTCGCCTCGGGTCTGGTCCGAGACGACTACTATGACTGGCCGCAACAGCTGACAAAATTCATGGACGAGGCGAAGCCCGCCATGGTCATCGTCATGCTCGGCGCGAATGACCGCCAGCAGATGGTGACGGATATCGGCAAGGAGAAATTCAGGACCGACGGTTGGTATTCCGAATATCAGCGCCGCGTCGTGGCCTTCGGCCAGCAGGTCACCAGCCGCAAGATTCCGCTGCTCTGGGTCGGACTACCCGCCTTCGATTCGCCTGCGATGACCGCCGATGCCGTGCAGCTTAACCAGCTGTTCCGCAAGCAGATGGAGAGCGTCGGCGGCGAGTTCGTCGACATCTGGGACGGTTTCGTCAGCGAAGGCGGCGACTTCATCGTCACCGGCTCGGATATCAACGGCCAGCAGGTCCGCCTACGCACCTCGGATGGCATCAACCTCACGGAAGCAGGCCGGCGCAAGCTTGCCTTCTATGTCGAAAAGCCCGTGCGCCGCATTCTCGGGGTACAGGCAAGCCCGGACCTCGTCCGCCTTGACGCGGGCAATGCGCCGGTGATCGACGCTGTGGCAATGCCCGGCCGCACCGAGCCGATCAGCCTCTCCGATCCCAACCTGGATGGCGGCGCGGAACTTCTTGGCGGCAGGGCACTCCCGGTCAGTGCCACCAAGTCGCCACGTGATCTTCTGGTTCAGGATGGCGAGATGGCGGCTCCCCCTGTTGGCCGCGTCGATGACTATCGCATGGCTCCTGTGAAGCCCACCGCTGAGGTCACGATCAAATAGCCCGGCTGCATGAAGCCGCGCTCCAAAAACGCGCTCTTGATCTCAGTCGAACGCGAGGCTCACCAAACGAAAAAGGGCCGCTCAGAGCGGCCCAAAATTCAATCATCAACTGTGTCGCTTACCGCGGCAGAACCGTCGAGCCCATCAGGGCTTCGTCGATGGCGCGGGCGGCCTGGCGGCCTTCGCGGATCGCCCAGACCACCAGCGACTGACCGCGGCGCACGTCGCCCGCCGTCCAGAGCTTGTCGACCGAGGTCTTGTAGTCGCGGTCGTCGGCAACGACGTTGGTCGAGCCGCGACGGTCGGTGTTGAGCGTGAGCTTGCCGTCGAGTTCCTTGAGCACGCTGTCCTTGAACGGGCCGCTGAAACCGATCGCGATGAAAGCGAGGTCGGCCTTGATGATGAACTCGGTGCCGGCGATCGGCTTGCGACGCTCGTCGACTTCGCAGCACTTCACGCCGGTCAGAACGCCATCTTCACCGACGAACTCGAGTGTTGCCACCTGGAACTCGCGAATTGCGCCTTCCGCTTGCGAGGACGACGTGCGCATCTTCGTTGCCCAGAACGGCCAGACAGCGAGCTTGTCTTCCTTCTCCGGCGGCTGCGGGCGGATGTCGAGCTGCGTGACCTTCACCGCGCCCTGGCGGAACGCCGTACCGACGCAGTCCGATGCGGTATCGCCACCGCCGACGACGACGACATGCTTGGCGCCGGCGAGGATCGGGTCAGAGGCCCAGCCGACGCTGTCGATGTTTTCACGGCCGACGCGCTTGTTCTGCTGCACGAGGTAGGGCATCGCGTCATGGACGCCCGAAAGCTCGATGCCCGGGATACCCGCTTCGCGTGGCGTTTCAGAACCGCCGCAATAGAGAACCGCATCGTGGTCTGCGAGCAGCTGCTCGACCTTCACGTCGACACCGACATTGACGCCACAGTGGAAGGTGACGCCTTCGCCTTTCATCTGCTCGACGCGGCGATCGATGAAGTTCTTTTCCATCTTGAAGTCAGGGATACCGTAGCGCAGCAGGCCGCCGGGCTTGCTTTCGCGTTCGTACACGTGAACCTCATGCCCTGCGCGGCCGAGCTGCTGTGCAGCCGCCATGCCGGCCGGGCCGGAACCGACGATCGCAACCTTCTTGCCGGTGTGAACCGTTGCCGGCTGCGGACGGATGAAGCCGAGCTCGTAGGCCTTGTCAGCGATCGCCTGTTCGACGGTCTTGATCGCAACCGGCGTGTCCTCGAGGTTCAGCGTGCAGGCTTCCTCGCAGGGCGCCGGGCAGACGCGGCCGGTGAACTCCGGGAAGTTGTTCGTCGAATGCAGGTTCTGGATCGCCGCTTCCCAGTTGTTGTTGTAGACGAGGTCGTTCCAATCCGGGATCTGGTTATGAACAGGGCAGCCGGTTGGCCCATGGCAATAGGGAATGCCACAGTCCATGCAGCGCGCTGCCTGTTTCTGCACTTCCTGGTCCGACATCGGGATCGTGAATTCGCGGAAATGCCGGATGCGATCCGAGGCAGGCTGATACTTTGCCACCTGCCGGTCGATTTCCAGAAACCCTGTGACCTTACCCATATTTTCGTCCCTTACACTCATGACCGCCTCGCCTGCGGCCAGTTGTCCATCGTCAGCCTCGACAGTGGAGGCAAGTTGCTTCTTTCGACCGTCATCCAGCATATCCCTTGAGTGCTATCCACGCGTCTGCGCTGCCTGAGGCTGCTGCCGATCCGTGGGTCATTGAGATATTTCGGTCATCCGCCGCGCCAGCCTTCGCCGGCGCAACGGAAGTAAGCGTATTTACTCGGCCGCAATTCCCATGCGGGCGCGTTCCATTTCTTCAAGCGCACGGCGGTACTCGACCGGCATGACCTTGCGGAACTTCGGACGGTAGTCGGCCCAGTTGTCCAAGATCTGCTTGGCGCGGGTGGAGCCCGTATAGTGCAGGTGGTTGGAGATCAACTGGTAGAGGCGCTCCTCATCGTGGCGCGTCATGTCACCGGAGACGTCGACGCGTCCCTTGTGCATGAGGTCGCCGCCGTGATGATGCAGCTTCTCCAGCATGTCGTCCTCCTCAGGAACCGGCTCGAGCTCGACCATCGCCATGTTGCAGCGCTTGGCGAAATCGCCGGCCTCGTCGAGTACGTAGGCAACGCCACCGGACATACCGGCCGCGAAGTTACGGCCCGTTTGGCCGAGAACGACCACCACGCCACCCGTCATGTATTCGCAGCCGTGGTCGCCCACGCCTTCGACGATGGCGATCGCACCCGAGTTGCGGACCGCGAAGCGCTCGCCCGCGACACCGCGGAAGTAGCACTCGCCTTCGGTCGCACCATAGAGAACGGTGTTGCCGACGATGATCGACTCTTCCGCGACGATCTTCGAATTCTCAGGTGGCCGGACGATGATCTTGCCGCCCGAGAGGCCTTTGCCGACATAGTCATTGCCGTCACCGACCAGATTGAATGTGATGCCGCGTGCCAGGAAGGCGCCGAACGACTGGCCGGCCGTGCCCTTGAGCGTCACGTTGATCGTGTCGTCTTTGAGGCCGCGGTGGTTGTAGCGCTTGGCGACTTCGCCGGACAGCATCGCGCCAGCCGAACGGTCGACGTTCTTGATATCGACCTCGAAGGACACAGGGGTCTTCGAAGACAGTGCCGGCTCGGCCTCCGCGATCAGCTTGCGGTCGAGAACGTCGTCGATCGGGTGCTTCTGGCGTGATGTCCAGTAGGTCGCATCCTTCGGCGCCTCGACCTTGTGGAAGATGCGGCTGAAGTCGAGGCCCTTGGACTTCCAATGCGCCAGCATCTCGTCCTTCTCGAGCAGCTCCGAAGCGCCGATGATGTCATCGAGCTTGGTGAAGCCGAGCGACGCCAAGATTTCGCGCACTTCGTTGGCGACGAAGAAGAAGTAGTTGACGACGTGCTCAGGCGTGCCCTTGAAGCGCTTGCGCAGGACCGGATCCTGCGTGGCAACGCCGACAGGACAGGTGTTCAGGTGGCACTTGCGCATCATGATGCAGCCGGCGGCGATGAGCGGCGCGGTCGCGAACCCGAATTCGTCGGCACCGAGAAGCGCACCGATAATGACGTCGCGGCCGGTCTTCAGACCGCCATCGACCTGCAGGGCGATACGCGAACGCAGGCCGTTCAAGACAAGCGTCTGCTGCGTCTCGGCAAGGCCGATTTCCCACGGAGAACCCGCATGCTTCAGCGAGGTCAGCGGCGATGCGCCGGTGCCACCGTCGAAGCCGGAGACGGTGATGTGATCGGCGCGCGCCTTGGCAACGCCGGCGGCGACCGTGCCGACGCCGACTTCCGAGACGAGCTTGACCGAGACATCGGACGTCGGGTTGACGTTCTTCAGGTCGTAGATCAGCTGCGCCAGATCTTCGATCGAATAGATGTCATGGTGCGGCGGCGGCGAGATAAGGCCGACACCCGGGGTCGAGTGACGTGTCTTGGCAACGGTCGCGTCGACCTTGTGGCCGGGCAGCTGGCCACCCTCGCCGGGCTTTGCGCCCTGCGCGACCTTGATCTGCAGCATATCGGCGTTGACGAGATATTCGGTCGTGACACCGAAACGTCCCGACGCGATCTGCTTGATCGCCGAACGCTCGGGGTTCGACGAACCATCCGGCAGCGGCATGTAGCGGTCGGACTCTTCGCCACCTTCGCCGGTGTTTGACTTGCCGCCGATCTTGTTCATCGCGATCGCGAGCGTCGTGTGCGCCTCGCGGGAGATCGAGCCGAAGGACATCGCGCCCGTCGAGAAACGCTTGACGATATCGGCAGCAGGCTCGACCTCATCGACCGAAACCGGCTCGCGGCCGAGCTGTTCGGCGCTCTTGATGTTAAAGAGGCCGCGGATGGTGTTCATGCGCAAGGCCGAGGTGTTCACCATCTCGGCGAACTCGCGGTAGCGGTCCTCGGCATTGCCGCGAACGGCGTGCTGCAGTGTGGCCACCGCATCCGGAGTCCAGGCATGGCTTTCACCGCGCATGCGGTAGGCATATTCGCCACCGATATCGAGCGTGGTCGCGAGCAGCGGATCCTTGCCGAAGGCGGAGGTGTGACGCGCAACAGTCTCTTCGGCGATCGCCGTGAGATCGACGCCTTCGATCATCGTCGCGGTACCGAAGAAGTACTTGTCAACCAGTTCCTGCTGCAGGCCGATCGCATCGAAGATCTGACCGCCGCAATAGGACTGATAGGTCGAGATGCCCATCTTCGACATGACCTTGAGGATGCCCTTACCGACCGCCTTGATGTAGCGGTAGACAACTTCGGAGGCGTCCACTTCCTTCGGGAACTCGCCCTTGGCATGCATGTCGAGCAGCGTGTCGAAGGCAAGATAAGGGTTGATCGCTTCGGCGCCGTAACCTGCGAGCAGGCAGAAGTGATGCACTTCTCGCGGCTCGCCGGTCTCGACGACGAGGCCGACCGAGGTGCGCAGACCCTTGCGGATCAGGTGATGGTGCACGGCAGCCGTCGCCAGCAGTGCCGGGATCGCTATGCGATCAGGCCCGATCTGGCGGTCGGAGAGAACGATGATGTTGTAGCCGCCCTTGACGGCCGCTTCCGCGCGCTCGCAGAGGCGATCGAGCATCTCAGGCATGCCTTCGGCGCCACGCTCGACATCATAGGTGAAGTCGAGCGTCTTCGTGTCGAAGCGGTCTTCCGTGTGACCGATCGAACGGATCTTTTCGAGATCGCCGTTGGTAAGGATCGGCTGACGCACTTCCAGGCGCTTGGCGTTTGCCATGCCGGTATGGTCGAGAATGTTCGGACGCGGCCCGATGAACGAAACGAGGCTCATGACGAGCTCTTCGCGGATCGGGTCGATCGGCGGGTTGGTAACCTGCGCGAAGTTCTGCTTGAAGTAGGTGTAGAGCAGCTTCGACTTTTCCGACATGGCCGAGATCGGCGTGTCCGTGCCCATCGAGCCGACGGCTTCCTGGCCCGTGGTCGCCATCGGCGACATCAGGATCTTGGTGTCTTCGGTCGTGTAGCCGAAAGCCTGCTGGCGGTTGAGCAGCGACACGTCGCGGCGCAGCGCACGCGGCTCGACCGGCTTCAGGTCTTCGAGGATGAGCTGAGTGCGATCCAGCCAGTTGCGGTAAGGATGCTTGGTCGCGAGTTCGGACTTCACTTCCTCGTCGGAAACGATGCGGCCCTTCTCCATGTCGATCAGCAGCATCTTGCCCGGCTGCAGGCGCCACTTCTGCACGATATCCTCTTCAGCCACCGGCAGCGTGCCGGCTTCCGAAGCGAGGATGACGCGGTCGTCTGACGTGACGAGATAGCGGGCCGGGCGCAGACCGTTACGGTCGAGCGTCGCGCCGATCTGCTTGCCATCGGTGAAGGCGACAGCAGCCGGTCCGTCCCACGGCTCCATCAGGGCCGCATGGTATTCGTAGAATGCCTTCCGCTCGGCCGCCATCGACTGGTTGCCGGCCCAGGCTTCCGGGATCAGCATCATCACGGCATGTGCCATGGAGTAGCCGCCGCGCACGAGGAACTCGAGCGCGTTGTCAAAACAGGCAGTGTCCGACTGGCCTTCATACGAGATCGGCCAGAGCTTGGAGATATCCTCACCGAAGAGCGGCGAAGACACCGATGCCTGGCGCGCCGCCATCCAGTTGACGTTGGAGCGCAGCGTGTTGATTTCGCCGTTGTGGGCGACCATGCGGTAAGGGTGCGCCAGCTTCCAGGACGGGAAGGTGTTGGTCGAGAAGCGCTGGTGCACGAGGGCAACCGCGGACTCGAAGCGCGGGTCCGACAGGTCCTTGTAGTAGGCACCGACCTGATAGGCCAGGAACATGCCCTTGTAGACGACGGTCGCCGACGACAGCGACACCGGGTAGAAGTTGCTCTCCTCGCCGTCGAACTCGTCGTAGATGCGGTTGGAGATCACCTTGCGGAGCGTGAACAGGCGGCGCTCGAACTCGTCGTTCGTCGCCGCGTCCTTGCCAGCGCCGATGAAGACCTGAACGTGATGCGGCTCGGTGGCGGCGATGTCGGGCGCCTTCGACAGCGAGGAGTTGTCGACGGGCACGTCGCGGAATCCGATGAAGACCTGGCCTTCATCGGTGATGACGTCCTGGATCACCTTCTTGAAATGCGCGATCTGCTTTTCGTCGTGCGGCATGAAGATGTGACCCATGCCGTACTCGCCGACCTTCGGCAGGGTGATGCCCTGCTTGGCCATTTCCTCACGGAAGAAGCGGTCCGGGATCTGCACGAGAATGCCCGCGCCATCACCCATAAGGGGGTCGGCGCCGACGGCACCGCGGTGCGTCAGGTTCTCGAGAATGAAGAGACCGTCCTTGACGATCTGGTGCGACTTCTGACCCTTCATATGGGCGACAAAGCCGACGCCGCAGGCATCGTGCTCGTTGCGTGGGTCGTAAAGCCCCTGTTTTCGCGGCAGACCGGAGGCGAATTTACGCGTGTTGGCCGTCGCGCGCGTCGTTGCTGCTGCGAACTGGTCAAAACCCGTGGATGGCGTCTTCGTCATCTTTCCCTCCTGTCAGAGCCCGCGGGGCCGCGGGCGGCTTCTTGTCCCGCGCCGTCCCTGATCCTAGGTTCGGCGCGTGACAGCGCTGTTGCATTATCGAAGATCCGGTCGCCGGCGGCAGGCTCTCCAGGGAAAGCACCGTTGCGCTACCGCGCCTGCCATCCGCCTCCGCATGCGGGCTCTTACCCGCTTTTGAAGAACTATAGCGTGAAACCCCACGAGTGTAAGGTTTTTTGGCGCCTCTTCGGCCGTCGCGGCCAAAATAGGACAACAACACTGTCCTAATTCGCTTGATGTATGCCAGAAACATCCAGCCTTCGCAAGAGTGCAGATTCAAAAAATCGGCAGTTTGCGACCTAATATTGCTCAAACAGCCTATCGGCAAGACATAAAATTACACGTTTACGCATTATTTTGTTTATTGATTGCCGACGTCAATTTTTGTGATGGATTTCACGCCGCCCCTTTGACCAGCCGGAGCGTTGGCGTAATGTCGCCGCCGAACCTGATCCTCCACCACATCCCAAGCGGTCTCCTTTCATGTATTTTGCATCCGACAACTGGGCAGGCGCCCATCGATCCATCGCCGAACGTCTGCTCAGGGAATCCGACGGCTTTGCCGCGGCCTATGGCGCAAGTGATCTCGACCGGCGTGTCGAGCGCCGCTTTGCAGAAGTCTTCGAGCGTGAAGTCGCCGTTCTTTTCGTCGGCACCGGCACAGCAGCGAACTCCTTGTCGCTCGCGAGCGTCCAACGGCCGGGCGGCATCACCTTCTGCCATTCCGAAGCACATGTGATTGCGGACGAATGCGGCGCACCCGACTTCTTCAGCGGTGCCCGCCTGCTCGGCGTTCCTGGCCCGGAAGGAAAGATCGACCCGGAAAAACTCAGGGAAAGGATCGCGGAGTTCCCGCAGACGGCCGTGCAGCACGGGCGGGCAACGGCTGTAACGATCACCCAGGCAACAGAAGCCGGAACGGTCTACAGCCTGTCGGAAATCGACGAAATCGCCGCGATCGCCCGGAAGGACGGGCTGCCGCTTCATATGGACGGCGCGCGCTTTGCCAATGCCCTCGTCTCCCTTGGTGTCAGCCCGGCCGAGATGACCTGGAAGCGCGGCATCGACATGCTGTCCTTCGGCGGCACGAAGAACGGTTGCTGGTGCGCGGAAGCGATCGTCTTCCTCAATCCGGAGCAGGCCAAGGAGATGCCGTTCATCCGCAAGCGCGCCGCCCAGCTGTTCTCGAAGTCACGCTTCATCGCCGCCCAGTTCGATGCCTATTTCGAGCACGATCTCTGGCTCGATCTCGCCCGCCATGCGAACGGTATGTCCGATCGTCTGCGCGCGGGCATCACCGCGAGCAACGCGTCCCGGCTGGCGTGGCCGACCTCGGCCAACGAAGTCTTCGCCGTCATTCCGAAAGGCGCGGCGAAAACGGCACAAGAAAAGGGCGCGAAGTTCTATGAATGGCCGGTGCCACCGGCCACACCCGAGCTTGTCGGCCGGGATGAGACGCTGATCCGCCTCGTCACCAGCTTTGCGACCAGCGAGGCAGATGTCGATGGTTTCCTGGACTGCCTCGCAAACTGAGTTCTGAGCCTCAATTCTGATGGCCTGTCACGGCGGATTGCGGCTTGCCACCATCCGTCGTTTTCGCGTCGTGTCCTGCCACGACAATCAGCATCACACAGGCAACCAGCCCGGATACGAAGAGTACACCATACGTCATCGGTCCGTTCTCCTTGCCCCGAAGATCGACCATGGTGATCCGAGCCTAGGCTCCGAACCTAACCAGATGCCTAAGTGACACGGTTGAGGGCACCTTAAGATGGCAAGCAGGCCATTAACTTTTGGGCGAGGCAGCGAATGAACATTGCGCGGCAACGAAGCGTTATTGCGTGATCGGACCATGATTGATTGCCGATCTGCTGGCCACCATGCCGAGGTCGCGCTATCACGGGCCATGCCCTGATACCTGAAGACGACAAGAGAACGCCGATGGAAATCCGTCCTGAACAGCCGAGCGACATCGCGACGATCCGCCAGATTATAAAGGCGGCCTTCGCGCCGACGGAATACAGTAGCCAGACAGAGGCGGAAATCATCGACGCGCTCCGCAAGGCCAACGCGTTGAAAATTTCGCTCGTCGCCGTCGACGGTGGCGCAGTCATCGGACATGTCGCCTTCTCGCCCGTCACGATCGATGGTGGCGACTACGGCTGGTACGGGCTTGGTCCGGTTTCGGTGCGACCCGACCGCCAGAACGAGGGCATCGGTGGAAACCTCATTCGCGACGGCCTGTCGCGGCTGACCGGTATCGGCGCCAGGGGCTGCGTTGTTCTCGGCGACCCCGGCTACTACGAGCGCTTCGGCTTCGAGAATGACGTCAATCTGATTTTCGAGGGCGTGCCGGCGGAATATTTCATGCGCCAACGGTTCGATGGCCCGCTGCCTGTCGGCAAAGTCTGCTATCACAACGCCTTCACCGCCACTTAAGACGCCTTAACAGGTCTCATCCGCCGGAACCAAGACGACGTACCTTGCCGAGGATGTCCTCCGACAGCGCATGCACCAGCGCCTGGTCGGCGCCCTTGCGCGGCACAAGGACGAACTCCACCTCCTCGAGGATGGGAAGCCTATCGCGCCCGATCTCCTTCAGACCGGAAGGTGCCATGCTGCGCGGCTGCACCAGCACGCCCATGCCGGCCCGTGCGGCCGCCGTCAGTCCGCTGAGGCTGCCGCAGGTGCAGACGATCCGCCAGGCGACCTGGCTTCGGCCCAGGGCTTCGAGCGCGATGCTGCGCGTCACGCTCGGCGGCGGAAACGCGATCAGCGGCAGAGGCCCACCGCTTAAGACATGCTCCGGATCACGCGCCAGCCACACCAGCGGCTCACGGTAGACCAGCCGTCCGCGCGCATCGCCCAACCGGCGCTTCGCCAGCACGAGGTCGATCTCGCCGTTGTCCTGCATTTCGTAAAGCGTTCCTGACAGGGCTACCGTCAGCTCGAGATCGACGGAGGGGTGCGAGCGAACGAAATCCTCGAGCACCGCCGGAAGCTGGCTGGTCACGAAATCCTCGGAGACGCCGAGCCGCAGGTTGCCGCGCAGATTTTGCCCTTTGAATTGCGATTGCACTTGCGCTTCGATCGCCAGCATCGCCCGCGCGTGGCTGAGCAACGCTTCCCCGTCTGTCGTCATGACTACCTTGTGGGTGTCGCGCGCCAGCAATCGCCGCCCGACCGCGCTTTCGAGCCGCTGGATGTGCTGGCTGACGGTCGACTGCCCGAGACCGAGCCGTTCGGCAGCCAGCGTGAAGCTTCCCATCTGTTCGACGGCAACAAAGCTGCGGAGTTGGGTAAGATCGAGCATGGTGATCCAGAAATACGATAACTGTTATTCCTTGCATCCTGTATCATAATGGAAGAAAGAGAAATGATCCACCGATCCGATGAGTAAAGCCATGCGCCGCTTCTTGCCCGATACATTTACGATCCTGCTCGTCTGCACAGTCATCCTCGCCTCATTCCTGCCGGCCACGGGCACCTTTGCCGGCTATTTCGGCATAGCGACGAACCTCGCGGTGGCCCTACTCTTCTTCCTGCATGGCGCACGCCTGTCCCGCGACGTCGTTATCGCCGGCGTTCTGCACTGGCGGCTGCATCTCGTGATCCTGCTGACGACGTTTGGCCTGTTTCCCATCCTTGGCCTCGGCCTTGGCTTTGTGCCGGAGTGGATTCTGCCGAAGCCTCTTTATCTCGGCATACTCTATCTCTGCGTACTGCCTTCGACGGTGCAGTCGTCGATCGCCTTCACCTCCATGGCAGGTGGCAACGTACCGGCCGCCATCTGCTCTGCATCGGCATCGAACATCTTCGGCATGTTCCTGACGCCGCTGCTGGTCGGACTGCTGTTTTCCGTCGGCGGCCATGGCGGCTTCTCATGGGAGGTGCTCGGGCAAATCCTCATGCAACTGCTGCTGCCGTTCATCGTCGGCCAGGTGCTGCAGCCATGGATCGGGGCCTGGATCCGCGCGAAAAAGACGCTGCTGATGCCTGTTGATCGTGGCTCGATCCTGATGGTCGTCTACCTCGCCTTCAGCAAGGCAATCGTTGAAGGGCTGTGGCACGAGTTCTCGGTCACCGACATCGCGGCCGTCATCATCGCCGACACGGCGCTGCTTGCCTTCGTATTGTGTTTCACCATGTTTGGCAGCCGCCTGCTCGGTTTCAACAAGGCCGACGAGATCACCATCACCTTTTGCGGATCGAAGAAGAGCCTCGCCAGCGGCGCGCCGATGGCCAGCGTCATTTTTGCCGGGCAATCGATCGGCGCGATCGTGCTGCCGCTGATGCTGTTCCACCAGATCCAGCTGATGGTTTGCGCGGTCATCGCACAGAAGTACGCGGCAAAGACGGCACATCGCATCACCACGGAAGAAACCGAGGAAGCGGCAAGCCCGGCTTGATGGCAGACAACAAAAAGGCGGCGCTCAAACGAGCGCCGCCGGCATGCTTGGTCTTGGGAGGACCGATTGGGTTAGTTGGTGACCTGTGCCTCGATGGCCTTCGGCGCGCTGACCGGCTCAGCCGCAATCGCGATCTTACGCGGCTTCATGGCTTCCGGAATGCTGCGAAGCAGGTCGATGTGGAGAAGACCGTTCTTCAGCGAAGCGGCGGTAACCTCGACATGGTCGGCAAGCTGGAAGCGGCGCTCGAAGGCGCGCTTGGCAATGCCGCGATAGAGGAACTCGCTGCCATCAACCTTGTCTTCGCTCTTTTCACCCTTGACGGTGAGAGCGTGAGCCTGTGCCTCGATGGAGATTTCGGTCTCATCGAAACCGGCAACGGCCATGGTGATGCGGTAGGTGTTTTCACCAGTACGCTCGATGTTGTAGGGCGGATAAGTCTGGCCCTGGTCAGGTTGGCCGAGGCTGTCGAGCATGGTGAAGAGACGGTCGAAACCGACGGTCGAACGATAAAGGGGAGAGAAGTCTACGTGACGCATGATGTCCTCCTTAAGGAAGCGACGTGTTGCGATAGTTGCCCCTGAAACCCCTTGATCGGCAGCTTCGGGACGGTTTAGCAGGCCCGTTTGGCACCCGCAGGATTGAGATGGGGATGGCCTTTGCGCAGTTCAAGACCCTGGCGTTGGGAGGGAACTCACGCAGCGTGAACCCCGCATGAACAGCCGGTTCGGAAGCCATTCATGCGCAGGGGATTAGGAATCGTGCCTATCGGGTGACACTGGCCCGATGGCTGGAGTGTATCGTCCCTTCGTCTTCAGCCCGATCTCCAGCCGGCATCGCGGAACCTCAAGTTCAGCATGCCGGCTTTTTTTATGGCGTGACGGCAAAACGGCCAGCTTACGTTCACCGCCTGTTACCAAGCCTCTTTTCTTTGATTTGACAGCCCAATCAGCTATCCGTTTTACTCAATAGGCGAATCCGCGAAGCACACGATCGATCGGCCATGGAACAAGTTCTTTTCTCGACCCCCGAAAATCCGGCTCCGGAGAACCGAACCGAAGGCTTCTTCGAAACGCATGACGGCCATCGGCTGCGCTATGCCGTCTTCCGCTCCGACGCGCCGGTGGCGAAGGGTACGGTCGTCCTCCTCCAGGGCCGCAACGAGTATATCGAGAAGTATTTCGAGACGATCCGCGACCTGACGGCCAAGGGCCTGTGGGTCGCGACCTTCGATCTGCGTGGCCAGGGCGGCTCGGACCGGCTTCTGAAGACGCGCACCTATGGCCATGTCCGCCGCTTCGTCGATTACGAGCACGACCTCGACACGTTCCTCGAGAAAATCGTGCTGCCGGATACCCGCCTGCCGTTCTTTCTTCTGGCGCATTCGACCGGAGCGCTGATCGCGATGTCCGCCGCCCCGTACCTATCGACACGTATCGAGCGCATGGTGCTGACGGCACCCTTTATTGGTCTTTCAGGTCAGGCAGCATCGGAAGGTACGATCCGGGCGCTTGCCGGGATCGCCTGTTCGCTCGGTCTCGGCTCGTTCCCGCTGACGCGCAAGCTCAAGGAGAAGCCGTTCAGCGACAACCCTCTGACATCGGACGAGACCCGTTTCGAGCGCAATGTCGCTGTTGCCGCCGCACATCCGGAGCTGACGCTCGGCCCCCCGACAGCGCGCTGGCTGTACGACTCGCTGCTGACGATCGACCGCGTAACCGCTCCGAGCCATTTGTTCTCGATCACCATCCCGACGGTCGTCATCGCGCCGACGCGCGACGCCATCGTGCCCTATATCGCGCAGGAGCGGATCTCGCGCTATTTCCGCGCCGCCCAGTTCGTGCCGATCAATGGTGCGCGGCATGAGGTGCTGCAGGAACGCGACGTCTACCGCAAGGCGGCGCTTGCCGCCTTTCACGCCTTCATCCCCGGCAGTGACGCCGAGGCCGTCGAGGAAGTCGAAGGGTTTGGTACCTAGCCCGGTCTCTATCCAAGCGACCGCGACAAATGCCGGTGGATGCTATCGATTGAGAACCGCCATCGCCTGCTCGTAGACGGCGCGGCTGCCGGCCGCAATGATCGAGCCGCCATTTTCCGGACGCCCGCCATCCCAGGTCGTGATGATCCCGCCGGCATTCTCAATGACGGGGATGATGCCACCGACATCGTAGGGCTTCAGGCCGTTTTCGATCACAAGATCGACATGGCCGGCGGCGAGCAGCGCGTAGGCGTAGCAGTCCGTGCCATAGCGGAAGAGCCGCACCTGGCTCTCGATCTCACGGTATTTCTCCATCTCGACACCGGCAAACAGATGCGGCGAGGTGGTGAAGAGAATGGCGTTCGCCAGTGCGCCGCAATCGCGAACCTGCAGCCGCCGCTCCCCTTCCGGGCCGTTATAGATCGAACCGTTCGCATCTGCGAAATAGCTTTCGCCAGTAAAGGGCTGGTCGATCATGCCCATGACGGCCCGGCCGTTTCGCTGCAGACCGATCAGCGTTCCCCAGACCGGTACACCGGAGATGAACGCGCGCGTACCGTCGATCGGGTCGATCACCCAGACATATTCGCGGTCCAGGCCAACATTGCCGTGCTCTTCGCCGAGAATGCCGTGATCCGGGAAATGCTCCTCGATCAGCGCCCGAATGGCGACTTCCGCCGCCCTGTCGCCTTCGGTGACGGGGTCAAAGCCGCTCGATAGCTTGTTGGTCACGTCAAGTCCGGAACGGAACCGTGGCAGCGTTTCGGCCTTGGCGGCCTCCGCCAGGCGATTGAAGAACGAGCGATCAGGCAACATGGTGGAATCCATTGGTGGCGCGCGAGTGCCGCTTTTCATAGCCGAATTGCCGCCCGTTGCAAACGAGAGCGGCAGCTTTTAGCCGGCTGCACAATATTTTTGCACTGCAAAATTTTGATTGACAATTGTGCACCGCAATAGTAGCTTTTGCCCACAGTCTTTGACTGTAAATGCCCTCCTTGGGTGTTTCCTCCCTAGACTTAGACCGCCGCGAGGCGGTCTCTTTTTGATGTCTTGAAGGCCTATTCGGCAGCGAGGGCGGTGTCGGTCGCGAACTGCGCCACATAGACCGCCATCTGGCGCATGAAGGCGGTGATCGCTGCGGCAACCAAGGCGAAGTCGGAGCGCTTCTCCAGCGTAACTTCGTCGACATAGATCGAGCGGTTCACTTCAATCTGCAGCGCATGCAGTCCACGCGACGGGCGGCCATAATGCTCCGTGATAAACCCGCCGGCATATGGCTTGTTGCGGATTGCCGTGAAGCCCATCTCCTCCAAGATGGCGACAGCCGCACGCGACAGATCGGCCGAGGCACTGGTGCCGTAGCGATCGCCGATGATGAAATCCGGCCGCGCATTGGTGCCGGCGACGCGAACGTTGCCCGGCATGGAGTGGCAATCGATCAGCACGCCGAAGCCGAACTGGACATGCGTGCGGGCGATCAGCCGCCGCAACGCCGCGTGATATGGCTTATAGACGGCTTCGATTCGATCGAGCCCCTCCTGCACCGACAGCCGACGGGCATAGATCTCCATGTTCTCGGCAACGATGCGCGGAATGGTACCGAGCCCGCCTGCCACGCGCAGTGAATTGATGTTCGCGTAGGGCGGCAGCAGACCGTCGAACATGCGCGGATCGAGCTCGTAGGGCTCGCGGTTCACATCGAGATAGGCGCGCGGAAAGTTTGCAAGCAGGAGCGGCGCCCCAAGCGCGCTCGCATCGGCAAACAGCTCATCGACATAGTGATCCTCGGAGCGGCGGATGGAAATGCCCTCGAGCCTGGACTGAGCGATGAATTCGGGGGGATAGATGCGCCCGCTGTGCGGCGAGTTGTAGACGAATGGAATGGCGTGCGACGCAGGCTCCCGGACCTCGAAAAGTGCGTATTCAGGGATTTCGTGCACCCTTTTTTCCCTCTTTACCACATCAGGAGGCCATTGCTTCGACCATGTTGCCAGTTGCAGCACTCCAAGTCCATACTATCTCATGGGGATGACGGCCCGGATGGCCTCTTCACCGGTTGTTTACTGGGCGAACTCTAGTGTAAATGGCTGGAGCCCAACGCATAAATTATTGATTAGCGGTCTGGATAATGACTCAGAAGATACTTCTTGCAGAAGACGACAATGACATGCGCCGGTTCCTTGTGAAGGCGCTTGAAAAGGCAGGCTACAAGGTCCTCTCCTACGACAACGGCGCCAGCGCCTATGACAGGCTTCGTGAAGAACCCTTCTCGCTGCTCCTGACCGATATCGTCATGCCCGAAATGGACGGAATCGAACTGGCGCGCCGCGCCACCGAACTCGATCCGGACCTGAAAGTGATGTTCATCACCGGATTCGCAGCCGTCGCCCTCAACCCTGATTCGAAGGCACCGAAGGACGCGAAGGTCCTTTCCAAGCCTTTCCACCTTCGCGACCTCGTCGAGGAAGTAAATAAAATGCTTGCCGCATAAGGCTTCCGGCAAAGCATGTCACAAAACCGAAAAAAGCCTATTGACGGCAAAAAGGGTTTGTGGTCTATGCGCCGCCATCGGATGGGCGTGTAGCTCAGCGGGAGAGCACTACGTTGACATCGTAGGGGTCACAAGTTCGATCCTTGTCACGCCCACCATTCGATCCCTTTGTTTGCAAAGGGATTTTCACCAAGCCGCTGATTGGTGAGAGACTGGCCAAATTCGCTGCTGTCACACTCTTGTCACAGCGAGGCGAACAGAATGGCTACTATTCGAAAACGAGGAGGCAAATGGCAGGTGCAGATTCGCCGCCATGGTTTCCCGACTATGTCACGCACCTTCCTCACAAAAAACGATGCCACCGAGTGGGCGCGCTATTGGGAAGCGAAGGCCGACCGCGCTAAACTTCCGGACAACCGAAAAATCCTGAACACGATCTCTCTGGCCGATCTTGTTAAGCGCTATCGGGATGAAGTGGTTGCTGCAAAGCGCGGCAAAGAAATCGAAACCATTATCCTCAACGCCTTCCTGAGAGAGCCTATTTGCCGGAAGAAGCTCTCAGTGCTTTCAAGCGAAGATTTTGCTGCCTATCGCGATAAGCGACTTGCAACCATTTTACCAAGCTCCCTCGGCAGACAATTGTCTCCCCTGTCTAACATGTTCAGTGTTGCCAAACAGGAATGGGGACTACCTCTCGAGACCAATCCGCTTGCTAAACTGCGCATCGGCACAAGAGAAAGTAAAAGAGAAAGACGGCTACAAACCCATGAGTTTGACAATCTTCTTCACGCCGCTCAAAAAACTCGAAACCCCTTAATTCTCCCGATCATTCTCTTCGCCTTGGAAACGGCGATGCGAAGAGGAGAAATCCTTTCCATGCAGTGGCGCCATATAAATATCGAACGCCGCTCAGTGGTCATTCCAGAGTCAAAGAATGGCCATTCTAGAACCGTCCCCCTTACGACCAAAGCCATTGCCATCTTACAGGGCGTCAAGAGCGATTCCGCTAGGGTGTTTCCGATTGCTCCCAATGCCCTAAGATTATCGTGGGATAGGCTGACCGACAGAGCATCCGTTGAAGACCTGCACTTTCATGATTTGCGCCACGAGGCGATCAGCCGGTTCTTTGAAATGGGACTGACCGTTCCTGAGGTAGCCTCCATAAGTGGCCACCGGGATATCAGGATGCTGATGCGATATGCCCATGCGGATGTCGTGAAGCTCGCAGCAAAGCTATCCTGAGTACCCAGCGATTTTTCTTTACAACTACAGATAAATGTGGCATAATTAAACTGTAGGAAAAAGGGAAATTCTGCCCAAATTCCTATTTTCACTAAAAATTTGATCTAAGGCGGCGCTCTTTTGGGCGCTGCATGCTATTCTGAAAGGAAAATATTTTGGATAATAACATATTAAATAACAATTACTTGACCTCGGTTGAGGACGTCTTGGCGGAGTTAGACAACGAGTTGCGTAAACAAGGATACGCAGGCTCCACAGATATTCCAAAGATCACTTTCTTGGCAGCATTGACCAGAATGTTTGCGGAACCGGTCTCACTGGTTGTCATGGGACCTTCAGGCTCTGGGAAAACCTATTCCATCGAATCGGGACTTCAGTTCGTTCCGCCGAGCGTTATCGAGAACATTGCCGGAATGTCCGAAAAGGCTCTACCTTATCTCGAGGGCGTCTCGCTTAAACAGAGAGTGCTATACCTAGGAGAAGCTGCGGGAATGGCGGAGGGCAATGGCCGCGCGTTTCTCAGGCAGCTGATGACGGAGGGTAAGATCACCTATCTCACTGTTCAGAAAACAGCGAATGGCATGAAAGGTGAAAAGCTCCCTACCGTGGAAGGCCCGATCTCGTTCATGATGGCAACAACGGCCAATAACATTCATCACGAAGACCAAAGCAGAATGCTGACTTTGAACCTGGATGAGAATCCGCAGCGAATTAAGGAAGCACTTCGCAACAAAGCTCTGGGACTCTCCAAAACGGAAGTGACCCTCAACCTTGAGCCTTGGCACGAACTCCATGACTTCATTGCAAACAAGAAAATGGAAGTGGTGATCCCGTATGCAGAACGAATAGTTGACCTACTGGAAATCGGAAGCCTCAAGATCCAAAGAGATTTTCCTAAATTCCTTTCAACTATTAAAGCCTGTGCACTTGTTCACTTCAATCACAGGGAGCAAGACAAGAATGGAAGGATACTAGCAAACGAAAATGATTATAGAATTGCCTATGATCTGCTCAATGAGCCAATTTCTCAAGGATTGGAGGCGTCAGTAAAGCCTGGAATTAGAGAGGTTGTCGAAGCCGTTACAGATCTGTCGAAAATGGGCGTATCAGTAGATGGTATTAGCCATTCCAAACTCGCCGAACATATGGTCCGAGACAGGTCGGTTGTAGGTCGGAATATCCATGCGGCAGTCAGCCAAGGATATCTGAGAAATGAAAGTCCCGGCCAAGGCCGTGAAGCAAAGGTGATGCTTGGGGATCGAAAACTCTCGAATGGGAGCGCTCTACCCTCTCCAGAGTTGGTGTTCAAAAAGGATAACGCTGTCAGGTCGGCTGTTGAACAAATTGAACAACCGCACCGAAACTACTTCTCCCATGAGTCTCTGCCTTGGTGATACTCTCTAGAACAACTGCACAAGTGAACAGGTTCCTGTAAATATAGCCTTTTGTATTTAATATAAAACTAATTTATACAATAAACCTATTTTTACTTTAATTTAGACCAATCGCCGGGGGTGTTTGTGTACGAATACAGGCACTTCCGGCTGGTCCAGCCTCACCCTATTCTCTATTTTGACAAAATCCCTTTAAACCTCGGAGGGACGTGATGCGTATGAATAATGCACTTGCCCAAAACCCTTCCGAAGTCTTCTAATCCGCTTTCAATGGTTTGTGCGGAACACATGAGTACAGACCATGAATATTCCCAATGCCTACACCGTCATCGATGGCTTGTTTTCTAAGTCGCGCCTTCCATACTTCACCGGCCGCTTCACACTGCTCAAGAGCGACCCAATTCTTGTCCTCGACCATCTCAGTTGAAATATTCGCTCCGTAGAGAACAACTAACACCAGACTAAACAATTAGACCCCCTTTCTTCGGCACAAATTAAGAACTAATACTTAAAATGATGCGCGACGGAATCAAGATAAATCTATAACGAGAGGAGGTACGCGAATGCATTCGCCGGAATTTAAAGTAACTTATACATGCCTTAATGACATTGTTAGAACAGTTACTTTCTTGTCGATATTCTTCCTGATCGCAACCAGCGTATATTCTCAAGATCATCCAAAACTTCCTATCACTGGGGAATGGCTCAACAGTATCCGTTGCGAGCGCCCCACAGGCATGGGCGTGACGCCGATCCTCAACCTGGACTAAGCGTCGTTGGCGGGAGCGCCTGGATTGAAGCGCATCGGCTTGCAGTGCGCGTAGATGCTCTCGACCGCGAATGGGAGCGTACGCCAGGCGTCTTTAAGGATGGCCTTAGTCGGCTTGGGAAACGCCGTCGAGATCATTTCGATCAGATCGGGCTTTGTGCATTGAATGAGGATGCCCATGATTGGTTCGCCGGTCTGCTTTTGAGCGAACAGCGGTGCCCAATCTTCTAGATTCAGGCTAATGGCGCCGAAGAACCCGTCGGCCCAGTCGCCCGCAAGCACTTCGCCCTCGTCAGTCCGCATTAACATCGGCGCATAACGGCCGGGCGCCGTCAGTTGGTGGGCTATGAGGTTGTAATGATCGACGATCGTGTCGATCACCGCCTGGATCTTGTTGCCGATGAGCGCTTTTTTCTCGTGATCGCCGATGACATGGAACATCCAATCATTGGGCAGCAGGAAGACTGGGCCAGCCGCCAAACCGGTCAGGAAGCCATTCATCATCGAGACGCCGCCACAAGGCGGCGCCGGCTCAGCCTTGTCGAACCAGGCTTCCAGCTGCTCGAGGGTCAAAAGTTTCGCACGCTTGGGTCGTTTCACGCTGCTACCGCCATATTCATATCGGCATGTTCTTGTTTCCAATGCCAAGGCAGGCAACGCTCAAGGGAGGTCGACTTTATCTCGCCCGACACGATGCGTTCAAGCACGTCGTTGAGCCACGTATAGGGATCGAGGCCGTTCAACTTTGCTGTGGTCAGCAACGAACCCAAAATGGCCCACGTCTCGGCGCCGCCATCACTGCCGGCGAACAGACTGTTGACGCGTCCAAGCGCAATACTTCTCATATTACGCTCGACGGTATTGGAATCGACCTCAAGCCTGCCGTCATCCAGGAATAGGGTTAGCCCAGACCAGAGCCCCAGAGTGTACTTGATGGCGGATGCGACCGGGTCTTTGGCGGATATATTCTTGAGCGTATCCATCAGCAACGTTTTGAGATCAGCCATCAGGCCTTTGGTTTGCGTCTGACGGACCGACAGGCGATGCTCGGCGCTCGTGCCGCGGATTCTGGCTTCAATCGCATAGATCTCGGCCAGGCGCTCGATCACCG
>NZ_KB897865.1:0-38042 GCF_000377185.1 Rhizobium sp. 42MFCr.1 | reverse complement strand
GTCGTAGTCTTCAAGAAGATTGCAAAAGAACGGCCAAGAGCTGGACGCGGGCAGTTTCTGGAGCAGATGGCGTTGCGCAGGCAGCTTGAGCATCAATCGACGCAATCCACATTGCGCGGTCCTGCTGCTGCCGTCTGTCTCCATCCGATCGTTCCCCAATGGCGATCCTCTACCCAATAACAGTGTAGCAACCGCGGACCGCCACGGAAGTAAATTACGGTATGTTCTGTTTCCGTGCCCGTTCTAACCCGGTGAATTAGCGAGGCCTTTTTTGGTGCCATCTTAATAAAGTGAATTGCCATGTAACTAGATGTCGATAAGCTGGCATCGATGCATGCCTATAGTTGTGCACTAGTCGGAAGGATCCCGATGAGAAGTCAGTTCGCAAGCGTACACTCGCACCCCTTACCCCTCGAGGCACGCGAACAGTTGGACCGCATACTGTCGAGCCCAGACTTCATTCTCCCCGATCGCGGGCACAGATTTTTGCAGTTCATCGTGAACGAGACCCTCGAAGGACGCGCCGCCTATCTGAAGGCATTCACCATTGCAACCAGCGTTTTCGGACGTGATGCGTCATTTGATGCGATGAATGATCCTTGTGTGCGAATGGCAGCACGCCAGCTTCGCCGTGCTCTTGAGCGGTACTATCTGACGAGCGGCTCAATGGATGAGGTACTGATCACCGTTCCGGCTGGCGGTTACGTTCCAATTTTCGCAAAACAGGCGATTGAGGGTGGCACCAGGACTGAAGATGAAGCGCAAACGGTCTCTGCCGCAAGCACGTCAGTGACCGAGAAGCGGCCAACCGAGCCGCCAAAACGCGAAAGCAGATTGCCTCGTTGGATCATGATCACCGCTGGAATGATCGTACTTGCCGCCGTGGTGATGGCGTCGTTCACCGAAAGAAATAACACTGCATCGAAGCAGCCAGTCATGGGCGGCGGCAGCCCAACGATTTTAGTCGAACGCTTTACTACCAACGAAGAAACAAGGGTTTCCGATGAAGTCCTGAGCGGGCTGAAAAATGAAATCGTCGTCAATCTCGTGAAGTCCAAAGAACTGGTCGTGATCGCCGAGGACGCAAAACCCAAGGCCAATCAGGCCGACACGACATACACTCTGCAAGGTAGCATACGCTTGGAGGGTGATGATATGCGATCAATCGCACGACTGGTCCGGCGAGCAGACGGCGCAGTCGTGTGGTCGAGCGACTACGACGTCCATATTAGAGGTCGAAGCATTCTCGACGTCCAGACGGCCATCGCGCAATCAATCTCGGCGGCGATTGCAGCCCCATTCGTTGCCGGTGCGGAGGGACCAGCAATGCCGAAGGTTGGGACCGGCAGCGTTCGGGATTGAGCCTCTTTTTCTCCAGAGCGCATGAGCCTCAGTCAGGCGTGGCAAAGTTTCGGTTCCGACCACACGGGCGAACGTCAATCTTTCTTATCGCGATTGGAAGCAGCAAAAGGCCGCTTCCTGACTCCTTCTCGAGTCTTCCGATCATACTGGCATCCGGCTATGCTGAGTTGCCCGACGATCAGGGGCTATCTGCACTGATCAGACTGACCAAACCGTTCTCGCGGGCCCAGCTGAAGGAAGCCTCCAGCAGGCAAAAACTCCCCAGTTGTCGACCTTGCAGTCGAACCGCCATTGATGGTCGCTCAAGGACAACGCGTCGCTCAGTCCGGCGTCAACCGATCTACCGGTCGGGAATTGACGCGGTTATGGACGCGTCAATGTCATGACGCCCAAATGGATTGATGGCGACGAGTATCGACAAGACACCAGCCAATAACCAGACACCGAAAAGAACGGGCTTGAGCGTCATAGAAACACCTTTGGGCGCGAACGCCAGACAAATCGCGCGATCTCTGTTTGACAGCCAACTCTTAGAAAAAAGTGAATTGCGGGTTTCGCTTCGCGATTTCGGCGGTGCCTGGCAACCAACAGAGTTCATGTGTTCGGACATGCTGCGACGATTAACGATCATAGATTGGGAAAGATCAATTCTCGTTGGCCTGGCCGGCTGACTTATCTGTTCCTGGAACAAAGGGCTGCGAGCGAGGTCAAAAGGATCAGAGGGGCGAGCCGGATCACTGGCCTGCGGGGCGTCGAAACCGTTGTCGCCATCTTGTCCACGGCATGTGCGATCTCGTCGATCTCGAGCCGCAACCGCGCAATTTCCTCTTGAGCAAAGAGGAGAGCTTGCTCGCGTCCCGTCTTCTCAAACCGAGCCCGCGAGGGAGGATTTGCCGTCTGAAGGTCCTCTTCATCGACTGGCGACCAACCGTCTCTGTTCGTTGAACCCTGCATTAAACTCCCCTGTAACTTGCCTGGAAACGGCCCGCTTCGTAAATCGCAAAAGCACTTTCAGGAAGGCGTTGCTCACTGAACTCGGGCCCAGTCCCTACGTTGAGTGTCATCAGATATTTCCTCCAATGCGACACCGGCCATTTCCTCCTGTCGGACTGCGATGTCGCCAAGGGAGAGGATCCCGGAAACGGCTCCGGCTGCATCGAACACGACAAGCCGACGCATCTGAAGCTCCGACATCCGTGCGGCCGCTTCCAGGAGATCGTCCTCCTCTAGACAGCCCTCTATTCCAGACGTCATGATACTGGAAACGGGTTGATCACAGGATATTCCCTCGGCCACGGCTCGTATGACGATGTCTCGGTCGGTCACCACACCAATCGCGTCTCCGTCAATGATCGGGATTATCCCGGTATTCACTTCCGACATCAGCTGCGCGACGCGGCGGATTTGAGCGCCGGGGTCGACTGTGACGATTTTTGTGGTCATCGCCTCTCGTACTTTCATCGGTTTTTCCTCCTGCTCGACTGAGACAACCTCCGATCTTGAAGGTTGTTCCCTTTGGCAGGCCAGCAAAATTGCGTCGGGAGACGACGCGCTCGCTCCGATGCAAGTGGATTTGGTGAGATGCCTCAAAGCCCATATGCTTTTGTCGTAGGACATCGCTCGGCAAACCTTCCTTGCGCAAGCCGGTTCAAAACCAGGGACGAGCGCCCAAGCGCGCCTGTCTGACCCGCGTCTGCATGTCGACGGTCTGCCAGCGTGCGCAAAAACATAGGCAACAACAGTATGTTATACAGCCGCGATACGCAGCCGAAGCTGAATCGTGCGGCGAGATCCTGCCGTTCGTGTTCCCTCACATTCTGAGTCTCCGTCGCTGATCGATCCACCTTGCAAAATCGGCTCCTGCCCGCCCTGATGAGGAGTTCCGCGCCATTGTGCCATTACTTGAGGCAGTTCATCTTCCTCAGGGTTTCGTCATTGCTAAGGCCGAGACTCTCATCGAACATGTCTACTTCCTCTGTAGCGGGATTGGCTCAGTCATTACAGTTTCCTCGGGCCGCCAACGAGCAGAAGCGGGGATCTTTGGACGCGAGGGCCTTTCGCCGACGTCGGCCGGCGTCGGTGGCTGGCGCGCTTTATCCAGACGTTTGCATCGAAGATCTCGTTCACAGCCCTGTCGAACGTAAACTACCAGATTGCCGTGCGCTTGGCGCGCTGGCTGCTGCATGTCGCATGACCGCGTTGACGGTGATGAAATCGCTCTGACCCACGACTTTATCTCTTTGATGCTCTCTGTCAGGCGACCAAGCGTGACGACTGCGCTCCATGTACTCAAGGGAAAAAGGTTCATCCGATCCGAGCGCGGACGCATAATGATCCGTGACAGGCGTGGAATTGAAGAGTTTGCAGGAAATGCCTACGGCAAGCCGGAAGAGACCACGCCTGATCGGCGATCTCTAATCAGGCGCCTGGCTTTTGTCTCCGTTCAGAAGAGGTTTTTCATCAGCCGGCGATATTCCTCTTCCGGCTTGCCATAAGCGTCGTGTGCGAACTCCTCCATTGCAGGTCGGTTGCGCATGATAATATTGCTCCGCTCCGACTTGATGAAGCCGTTGCCCTCGAGGATGTGCAATGAAGTGGTAACACTCGGCCGTCGAACCGCGAGCATCAGGGAGAGAAATTCATGGGTCAGAGCGATTTCATCGCCCGGCACACGATCGTGACACATTAAAAGCCAGCGGGCCAGTCGCTCGGTGACGTCGTGAACTGCGTTTGAAATGGCGGTGTAGGACAGTTGGACCGAGAATGCCTCAATCGAGCGGATCATCACTTTGGAAAAATTCCGGTTGTGGTCCATCCATCCGCGAAAACAGCCATAGTCCATGCGGTAGCCCTCCGAATCGAGAAGTATCACCACTTCGTGGGGGCTGTTTTCCGTACTTGCCACGGCAGAAGTTGGAACATAACCATCTGAGCCGAATATTCCTGCTTCGGCCCGGTTGCCCTCAGGCGTCATCGCGATAATCGATCCGATACCTGAAGTGAGGAAATAGATGTAGTCGATAGGCTGCCCCGCATGGGCAACGACAGTACCTCGCGAAAGCTTGAGGAATTCAAGATCTTGCGCAATTTTGCGGTAGTCGCTTTCAGGCAGGATGCTCAGCAGCTTATTGGTCACGGAGGACTGAGCTGGCGAATTCATGGCCTTTCCTTTCCGTCCGGCAGGAATGATTGCACCGGGGTCTGGCGCCTCCGCCTGAGCTAACCGGAAAAGGGCATGCAAGGTTCCATGTCGCTGATTGACAGGCGCGTCAGGCCAAAGCGACTGAAAGTGGCAGTCGGCTTGAGATCATTGCCACCGTCGGGCGTTTTCGGGCCGTTCGTACGGTTTCGACCGCTGACGCGAAGTGACCAGTGATCTACATACGCTTCGGTGGAGGCGTAAAAAGATGAACATCATGATCGGTGAAGACGATTACGTCCTTGCCAAGGACATCCAGTCCATTGCCGAGGCGGCGGGAAATCGATGCGTCGGTCCGCTACTGATGGTGGAGCAGACTCTCGCCTATGCAGCCACCGCAGACATTGCTCAGCTTGCCGACGGACCGACCGGCGCTGCGCTGGGGCGTCAGCTCATCGACAGGTTCCGACTGGAGGTCATCTGTGTAACCGGGAGGCCGGAAGGTGTGGGAGCCGGCCTGGATGGTGCCAGCGAAGTGGTAATGAAGCCATTTAGCGAAGAACAGGTCGCTGCCGCCTCGCACGTTCGGCCCTCAGGCATGCTGCCCGCTATGATCGGATTCGATAGTAGAATTCTTTTTTTAGAGAATGACGGACACTGCGAGTTTAAGCAGGCACATGTCCGAATTGTCAGGGCGTTGTTGCAGGTGGTTAAAGGAATGACAGCGCGTGCGATTAACATGCACCCACTGCCCGTCACTCAAACTCTAGATCAACGGCGCCACAGCACCGACCCTTGGCATGGTTTTGACCTGGTCGATGTCCATCAATCGCCGGTACTCTCGCTCGGGAGCGCCATATGCGTCCCCTGCATAGTCTTCAAGCCCGCTTCGATCGCGCACCACAACCAAAGCGAGCTCTGATCGAATAAGACGTTGCCCCTCCAACATGTGCAGCGCAATCGTGACCGAGGGCCTTCTACGGCGAGCATCAGCGAAAGATAGTCGTGCGTCAAAGCGATCTGGGAGCTTTGCATGCGATCCTGAGACATCAATATCCATCGCGCCAGCCGGACATCGATCGTATGGGTTGCATTGGAAAGTGCGGTAAAAGCAACTTGGTGGTTGAACGCCACGAGATAACGAAGCAAAAGGTCCCTCATCGCCGGACTGCTGTTGACAGGACCGTGCAACGCCGTGAGCTTCAGCCGCAGGCCATGCCCTGCGACCTGGATGACAATATCGAATGGGCCCTCACTTGCCTTTACAAGCCCGCCTATGGGCGTAAACCCCTCCCGTCCCACCATTCCCGCCTCTGCCGCCGCCCCCTCGGAGACACGGCAATGCCTTTGCAGGGAAAATAGACATGGTTGAACGACTGCCCGGCCGTGGCGAGGTGAAAGCCTTGGGGAAGATCGACTTCCTCGAGGCCTGTCGAGATCAGATCATAGTCTTGATCGGAAAGGCCGTTAAGAAGCCTGTTGCTGCTGCGGTTCGCAGTCATGACGGGGCCTCCGGCGCTTACCCCGCTTCAACACGGCATGATGCTAAAGCGCGTCGCCCGTTTTTTGATTCAGGTTCTCGAATCGGCCGATTTGTGATTCCTTCGTAGCTGGAAGGAGACCGGTCATGGGCAAATCACATCCGATCGAGTTGCGTTCCCGTGTTGTTGCGTTCGTTGAAGAGGGTAACACCCATCGCGAGGCGTCTCGGCATTTCCGTGTGTCGCCTCGGTTTGTGAATAACCTTGTTATCCTGAAGCGTGAAACGGGCTCTCTGTTGCCAAGACACAGGGCCATGTCGGTGGCGGCAAGTTGAGCGACCATGGAACATGGTTCCGTGAAACGTATGGCTGAGAAGGGTGATTTGACGCTTGACGAATTGTGCCTCGAGCTTGCAGAGCGCGGCGTCATTGTGCATCGCTCGAGCGTTGGACGCATGTTGCACCGGCTCGGTTTGAGCCATAAAAAAAGCCTCATGGCAAGCGAGCAGCATCGCCCGGAAATCGCTCGGGCGAGAAGTCTATGGCTCGAAAGGCGCAAGCCATTCTTCGATAAGGCTCTGGCTCGCCTTACTTTTATCGATGAAACGTCAACGAACACGAAGCTGACAAAACGCTCCGGATGGTCGCCAAAGGGCCACCGTTACCGCAGTCATGCGCCTTTCGGATCCTGGAAGACGCAGACGTTCATCGCTGGCCTCAGATCGCATTCCATGGTCGCCCCATGGATCGTCAACGCACCAATGAATGCCGAGATATTCGAGACCTGGATCGAAACGCAACTCGTCCCAACTCTATCCAAGGGCGACGTCGTGATTGCCGACAATGTTCGCTTCCACAAAAGCGAAAAGGCCGAAAATCTCATCAGACAAAAAGGTGCCTGGCTGCTCTTTCTACCTGCGTACTCGCCCGATCTGAATCCGATCGAAATGGCCTTCTCGAAACTCAAGACGCTCCTACGAAAGAAAGCCGCAAGGAGTTTCGACGCAATATCAAATGCCCTGAGCGACATCTGTGCACTGTTCCCCGTCGAAGAATGTCGAAACTACTTCAGGGCCGCAGGGTATGATGCGATTTAGACGCGACAAGCTTTAGGTCGCCCGGAACGCGCGATGACGAGTGCCTTGAAAGACGACGGACAAGTGAAACTGATTCCCGCCCTAAAAGTTCCGATCAACCGCGAGAGTGGGACTCTTCGGGGGCTTAATGGTGCTTTGTGGAAAATAGAGCGAGTGCAATATCACCCAATGCATCGACATCCCCGCAAATGTGATAACCGCCGAAGATATCCTTGATGCTGGCGTCGACGTGGGAGGTCGCAAACAAGAATGGAATTCCCAAACTATACAACCGATCCGCAATGAGAAAAGCTGCTTCCCCCTCCAACCTGATATCCAGGATGGCGGCGTCGGTTGCCTCAGGGTCAATCATGCCGATAGCAAACGGGACGGTCGCCTCCGTGATCCTCGCGCCAGCTGCCTCCAGGAGCCGTCGAGCTTCGTCCGCCACAAAGTAATCCTCTTCAACGACCAAGATTCTCTTGCCGGCAAACAGGTTGAGTGGCAGGGCATGGTTATTTACGTCCTTTTTGGCCACGATTTACCCTCACGAGCCATTCTTACCTTTAGACTCTGAATAATGTCCGGTCCCTGCCGAGATCCGGCCCGCCGGTAAACCATTTCCTCTCCATAGAGTCGATTTTTGTGAGCTGGTCCACTCACTTCTCGGTTGCGCGAATCCAAACAATGAAGCAATCTTTTGTTCCGGCCTTCTATCTGGCACTTGCGGCCGCAGTGCCTGTGAAGTGTTGGGCCTCGACTTTCCGGACTACTGCATCCTTTTCCGGGTAGGTGCGTTATCGAGTGGCAATGCTCGCAAAGGCCCTGAGGCGTCTGCCATGAAATCTTCAAGCACAACGACACTGCTCATTCTGTCGATGGCTCTATTCGGCCTACTCACTACGGCGCGAAGCGAGGTGAATGGCCCCGTACAAACCGCTGCGGAAGATCATGGGAGGGGTAGAAACGCTAAGGTTCCCGAGGCCATTCCAATGAAAGGCCTCCGCGACGTCTTTTGGCGCGTTGTTCATGAAGTTCTTGATGACCGCGTGACACTCATCGCGGCCGGCGTGACCTTCTATCTCCTCCTGGCGCTCTTTCCCGCGCTCGCCGCCCTTGTTGCCATCTATGGTCTAATTGCAGACCCGGCGACCATGGCTGATCACTTGCGCGAACTTTCGGCATTGTTGCCGCCCGGCGCGTTCGATCTCATCGCCGATCGGATCACGAGCCTCGTTGAAGCGAGAAGCAGCACGCTGGGGCTGACATTCTTTGTCGGCCTGGCAGTCGCGGTATGGAGCACTCACAGCGCCACGCTTGCCATTTTCGACGCGATGAATATCGCTTATGAGGAAACGGAAAAACGTGGTCTGATCAGGCTGAACCTCCTTGGTCTCTGCTTCACGCTTTGCGCAATGCTGGCTGCAACCTTGATGATTGGACTGGTCGCGGTGATGCCCGTCTTGTTGTCCTATCTGTGGCTCGATCAATTCAAGGAAAATCTTGTCCTTTTGCTGCGCTGGCCTTTCCTCCTCGTGATTGCGGCGATCGCAACAGCTGCCGTGTACCGGTTCGGACCAAGTCGCGAACCGGCTAAGCTTCGGTGGATGACCTGGGGGGCCGCTCTCGTGACGCTGGCCTGGTTTTTAATGTCAACCGGCTTCTCGTTCTATCTCGACCATTTCGCCAACTATGACGCAACCTATGGTACATTGGGGGCGCTGATGGGGTTCCTTGTCTGGACCTGGCTGTCACTTGTCATATTGATCGTGGGCGGCGAATTGAATGCAGAACTGGAGCACCAAACCGCAAGGGATACGACGACCGGCGCCGCGTTGCCTATGGGAGCCCGCGGTGCCTATGTTGCAGATACGCTGGGAAAGGCGGCCGATGAGTGATTTGTCTGAACCGGCGCCAGGACTGAAATAACGAGATCCCCCGCGACATCAAGAAACCGTGACGATTGCCGGAACCCTTCGGCAACGCTGGTGGTTTCGTTATCTGCATAGGAGATCGCCATGACGTTCGCTATCGTCACCACATTGATAATAGTGCTCGTTGCGAGCGCTCGATATCTCACCTACGCCCTGGTCGGGTATCTCGACTATTTTCTCGAAGAGCGACGCAAGCTTGCAGCACGGAAAAAGGGTATACGGCGACGCCTCGATCGATTTCGGCGATAGCCACTTGTCCAAAAACGGATAGTTTAGCGTTCTGTCTTTCTACGCCGACTTCTCGCTCTCAAGCGGGCGCGCCTGATCTCAAAACAACGACGCTTCGCGGGGAGAGACGGTATTCGTCGGCATCAATCTTTTCTTCACGGGCGTCGGGATCGGCTGTCGTCAGGACTGTTGTCCAGTCATCCTTATCCGCAGGAAGCTTGAAGTCCACGTCACCGTCGTGAGGATTGAACAGGAGAAGGACGTCATTCCATCCTTCGTCGGAACAATCGGATTGCGATAGCCTCAGGCCAATGGTCGTGCTTCCAGGATCGGACCAATGTTCCTCGGTCTGCACTCCGCCGACTGGATTGAACCACGTGACATCCATGCCGTCGCGCCAGTTGTCGCGCCTGAAGATCGGGTTCTCACGGCGCAGCTTGATGAGCCTCGTCGAAAATTCCCGTAGCTCCTCGGCAGTGGCTGGAAGGTTTTCCCAGTGCACCCAGCTCAACTTGCTATCCTGGCAGTAGCCATTGTTGTTGCCCATCTGGCTCCGGCCGAACTCATCGCCAGCAAGCAGCATGGGCGTCCCATGAGACAAGAACAGCGTCGTCAGAAAGTTTCGTTTCTGCCGATCGCGCACCATGTTGATCGCTTCATCACCTGTTGGACCTTCCACGCCATAATTGAAACTCTGATTGTCGTCGTGGCCGTCCTGGTTGTCTTCGCCGTTCGCTTCGTTATGTTTTTCATTATAGGAGACGAGGTCATTGAGCGTGAAGCCATCATGCGCCGTGATGAAGTTGACGCCAGCCCATGGCCTGCGCCCGCGCTGATCGTAGATATCGCCGGAACCGAGCACACGGGCGGCGAAGTCTTGCGTCATCCCGTCTTCGTCCCGCCAGTAACCGCGAAGCGTATCTCGATATTTATCGTTCCATTCAGCCCATCCGGGTGGAAAGCCACCGACGTGATAACCACCTGGTCCTATATCCCACGGCTCGCCCACGAGTTTCATCTTTGAAAGCACCGGGTCCTGGCCGATTGCATCGAAGAACCCACTACGCTGGTCGAAGCCTTTCGGTTCGCGTCCTAAAATGGTGCCAAGGTCAAAACGGAACCCGTCGATGTGCATGGTCTCAGCCCAGTAGCGAAGCGAGTCGGTCACCATTTGCAGCACCCGGGGATGCGACGTGTTGATCGTGTTTCCGGTACCAGTATCGTTGATGTAGTAGCGAGGCTCGCCCGGCAACGTCCGATAATAAGAGAAATTGTCGATCCCCTTGAACGAGAGCGTGGGGCCAAGCTCATTTCCCTCGGCTGTATGATTGTACACGACATCCAGGATCACCTCGATGCCGGCATCATGGAAGGCCCTGACCATGTCGCGAAAGCCAGCGGTGCCGTGAGGGCCGTAGTAGCGCGAGGCCGGAGCAAAAAAGCCAAGGGTGTTGTAGCCCCAGAAATTCCTCAAGCCCTTGTCGAGGAGATGGGCATCGTCGGGAAACCAGTGAATTGGCAAGAGTTCGATGGAGGTAATGCCAAGGCTCTTGAGGTAAGCGACAACTTCCTTGTCCGCAAGGCCTTCAAAGGTTCCCCGGAGATTGCGGGGGACCGCCGGGTGCAATTGCGTAAACCCTTTGACATGACACTCATAGAAGATGGTCGATGACCAAGGGATTGAAGGCTTGGCATCACCCTTCCAATCATAAGCTTGCGCATCAACGACACGGCATTTCGGCATGTCCGCCGCGCTGTCCGTCTCATCGAATGTCAGGTCCTTTTCAGGGTCCTCCATCTGATAGGCAAACTGAGCCTGACCCCAGTTGATTTCGCCAACAAGCTCCCGGGCGTACGGGTCAACCAGAAGCTTGTTTGCATTGAACCGATGCCCGTTTTCAGGCTCATACGGTCCGTCAACGCGGTAGCCGTAGAGCGCCCCGGCCTTGAGACCGGGAATATATCCATGCCAGATCTCGTTGGTGTATTCCGGAAGCTCAATCCGTTCGATTTCTTGTGTTCCATCATCGGAAAAAAGGCATAGCTCCACGCGTTCGGCATATGCGCTGAAGAGTGCGAAGTTTGTACCTTCCTGGTCAGGAGTAGCGCCGAGGATCGTATGATCACCGGCCTGGATGCGGGAAGGGGGTCGGCTCATGGCATTTCCTTGAGGAGAAGACTGGAGATGAGAACACGTGAGGCATCTTTAGGTTCCGGGCAGTTCAAGAACACGGGGTGCGGACCATGACAGCAGCTCTGTTGCCGAAGCAGCATCGAGAGATCTCGAACAGCGGTTGGAACCGTGGCAGGCAAACGCGGTTGGGGCGCGCAGGAGGACCCATCGATGAGCACTGGTGACGACAAGAACATCGAAAAGTACGAAACCGATCCACGCTATCAAGACGAGGTTGCAATTCGACAGGACCCGACGCGGCGTTGGCTTATCTGGGGAGCGGGAATTGTCGGCCTGGCAGTGTTCATGGTGGCGCTGCTTAGCTACCTCGTGTGGCCGCCTGCGGTTAGGACGGATCCCGCGGCAACCGCCTCTACAAAAGCACAAATGAAGGAGCTGCAATCAAACGTGCCGCCGGCCGTATCGCCGCCAACGATCGACCGTAGTCCCTCGCCAAGTGGAGGCGGCAGCGGACCAACGGACGTGACAAGTCCAACAGGTACCGAGAAGGTAAGATAGGCCACCGTTCGCGGGATCGTTTCCTCTGCGATAGGCAAAGCGTCTTGATCCGCCGCGAGGCAGTGTCCTCGTCAAATTGCCAGTGCTTCGTCGTAACTGACTGCGCCGAGGGAGCTCAACAGGCGCGATCGGGCACGGCCGACCCGGCTTTTCACCGTGCCGATCTCGCAATGTAACCTGTGGGCGGTTTCTTCGTAGGAAGCGCCGGACGCGACCAGGACGGGGTTCATCATCTTGGCAGCGCGACGAGACGAGGCCACTGTCCTGAAGTGACATGCGCTTGACTGCTGGATACCCTACAAGAGCTGTGACAGCACCTTACGGTGTCTTCGCCGACGTCGGCACCAATGAAATTGTTGCGAACTCTTGGGTATCCGTTGGAGCCTGAGTGGCGCTGAGTGGTTTGCGAACCTCGTCCTCTTCCCACCCGGCGCCAACTGCGGATGCAACGAGCTTCTCAATCCTTTCGGTCTCGGACGCGTGTGACGTCTCATCCAGAAACCGCCTTGCGGGTAGGAGACACTGGATGGGATTTGCCTCTCGCGCTTGCGCATCGTCACAATAGCTCGGGCATGCAACATATGGCATCTTACGGCTCGGCCGCATACGTAGTCGGCCGAGCTGACCGTACCTGGCTAGGCTGCCTTTGCGTTGGCTGCTGCCACGGCGGGCTGTGTCAGTTTCTTGTCAGTCGCTTCTTCCTCTGCAAGGCTCTGCTTCAGCAACGGGATTGCATCCCTCAGACCGAGCTGATTGGACTCCTGGGTCTCGTCGCGATGTTGGAGAAACCCAGCTTTGCCATCTTGCGACTGGGCAGCGCGCGCCATTTTCGGCAGCGTCTTCAGGATCTGCTTTTCCGCGGAGAAGATATCCTTAAGCGTGTCCAGGAAGAGATCGTCCAGTGTCTTTTGAGTAGCCATCGTGTCCTCCGAACGTCTGGTGTGCCTGCCCAAACTCAAAGCTTGCGCGGATGTTCCCGAAAGGAACCATGATCCTCGTTCGGTGTTTCGTGATTATGACAACGATGCTCTCCAAAAATGCGATCGCCGCGGTGGTTGCGGAAGCCAAACTTTCCCCTGGCCTTGTTTATCTTTCTAGCCTGGAGGCGGGGATTAAGCGCAAGCGCGGCAAGAACGGCTTTCTCTACTACGCCCCAGACGGGGGCCGCCTGACGGATAGAGACGAGATCGCCCGCCTGAACCGCCTGGCGATTCCACCCGCTTATCGCGATGTCATCATTTCGCCCGATGCTAGATCGCATCTGCAGGCGGTTGGTATCGATGCGCGTGGACGCAAACAGTACCGATATCATCCTGAGTGGCAGGCCGAGCGCGAGCGCGCCAAATTTGACAGGTTGGCCGACTTTGGCATGCGGCTTCCCGATATTCGCGAGCGCGTTGACACGGACCTGCGCGCGCGCGGGCTGACCATTGACAAGGCACTCGCAACTGTCGTGTGGATGCTCGATAATCTCTATATCCGCATCGGAAATGCCGGTTACGCTGAGACAAACAAGTCCTACGGATTGACGACCCTGCGCAATCGGCATGTCAAGATCGAGGGTACGACCGTAAGATTTCGCTTCAAGGGAAAGTCAGGGAAGGAGTGGAACCTCGCCCATTCGGACCGCCGGATCGCCAACGTCATCCGTCGACTGCAGGAGCTTCCCGGTCAGCAGCTGTTCAAGTACATATGCCAGGATGGTGATTGCCGGCAAATTTCCTCCCAAGACGTGAACGCCTACATCAGGGAGGTCGCGGGTGACGAATTCACGTCGCGCCAGTTTCGAACCTGGGGGGCCACCTGCCTGGCGGTCGCGGCGTTGGCGCCGCTCGATACCGCAAGCTCAGAGCGGGCAGTTGTTTCGCAGATGAACGAGGTGATCGATCTGGTCGCCGCCAAGCTGGTCAACACCAGGGCCGTGTGCAGGTCCTCTTATATCCATCCTGCCGTATTCAGCGATTTTCGCGCGGGCCGACTGGGTGACATACTCAGACGCAAGACGACCAGCCAACGGCTGCTCAGGTGGATGGACGAGGAGGAAAGCGCTGTCTTGCGTTGGCTCAAGTCACGGCGGGGCGAATAGGAATGCTCGTGGCGCGGTGGGTTCATCTTTGTATTGATATGCAGCGCATGTTTGCAGAAAAAACACCCTGGCAGGTGCCAAGGATGAAGACTGTTTCACCGGAAGTGGTCGAGGTTGCATCCCGCTTTCCCCAGCGCACGATTTTCACACGTTTCATTCCACCACGAAATGCTGGAGCCATGCCTGGGATGTGGCAGGCCGACTATGAGAATTGGCCGATGATGACGACAAATCGGCTGGCGCCTGAGATGATTGGGCTTGTCTCTTCCTTGCATGCTCTCGTTCCACGGCCCCGCATATTCGACAAGTTTCTCTATTCTCCCTGGGTCGACGGCCGCCTTCACTCCGCGCCGGGCAGCGAGGAAGTGGGGACCATTGTATTGAGTGGCGGCGAGACGGATATATGCGTCCTTGCTGCGGCCCTTGGCGCGATTGGACCATGCAAAGCTTATAAAGCGGTTTGACACACCGAGACAACGATTAAGTTCTTGAAGCGCCGCCCTGCAAGAATGGGCAAAGCTTTGTCTTTTACAGAGCGGCCGGTTTGTCTTGTCGCACTGTTTTCGAGCTGACCGGTAGGTGGTTGTCGTGAATCAATTTTTCCACCAAACCTTACCAGGACAACAAGGAGGAAGGAATTGTTCAGAGTAGTTGCGGGCGGACGTCAGAAGGAGGCGGGCCGAAGACATCATCTGATCAGTGAAAATTCAACAACATTGAGGGACGGGAATGGGGAGATTTGGTTCCTTTGAGGTTCGCTCCAACGGTTTCGGATCGCTGAAGGGTGGAGGAGGAAGCATTGTCTCGGGCCTGGCGTGATTTGACCCCCGGGGAGCGTTCCCTGATGGACTTATTACTCACAAACCAGTTTCCTGGAGTAGAAGCGTTACGCAGTCAGCTGGAAACAGCGAGAGTATCTCGGATCGACGCCGAAGGTAGCCTCCAATTCAGGGTTCGCGGTCCACTTGCCGAAGTGCAGGAGCGCGTCCCCACGGAGGGATACTACTTCGACGCGGATGTGGACTATCGCCCTGCAGTGAATGTCCTTCTGCATGTCGTGGAAGGCAAGCTTCACGAACTGGAAGTCTATAAAGATGATGGCTCGCCGATTCAGGTGTCGCTCGCCACGCTGGACCTAGACCGGTTTCATCTCTTGTAACGGAGCTCAGGGTTCGTGATGGTGGACGACTAAGGTGGAGTAACGCGGTAGTCGCCTCTATTCCCGAAATCCTTAGTCGCTGTTAAGATTCCGGCATGAGCTACGAGAAGATCGAAGGACTGGACTAGCAGGCGAGGGCGGCGGCCAAACGGGCCAGCCGTGATGAATACGCTCGCCGTCTCGCCGCCGGTGAAATCAGCCAGCGTTTTTTGGATCGCTCGACAAGTCTAAATTCGATGGTAACCATTGGTGGCAAGCCTGTCGCTCGGTCAGATATGGGTCGCTCAGCGATCACGCCCGCTATACCGCTGACAACCTGATAGCTCGTCGCATCCTCCCGCGATCCCGGCATTGTGGCCTGCACTCGTGAGGAATTGGCTGCTTCAGTAGCTCGAACCGACAAGCCCGCTTGGTGGGCGCTCGGCTGGAAATCCTCGATCTCCCGGCCGTCGATGTCGCCGCGTTCGTCCGATCCAACGGAGCCCGCCGCCTCGCCACGGCCTCCCCGTTCGATTCGAAGAATGTAGGTCTCGATATGGGCAATCCGGTTTGGAGAGAGCGGCTCTCACGCAAGGCAATGCTGCGCATGGGCCGTCCCGTTTCCAGTGTCCGATAATGTTATTGGACTAGGCTTGGAAACGCGGCATATGCGCGATTGGAAGTTAGGATACGCTAGATTCTGACCATATTCTGCATTGCGAGCATGTCCAGACCGTCTGGGCCGATGCATCCGAGGTCATGTGCGCAATCGACCAGCAGAGTGGCGTTATGCTCTCGGCACAGCTCCTGCAACGCTGCCAAGTCAGGCGTGCCTAGCAGGCCAAGATGACAAGGATCTCTTTCCCGCTACTCAATCCCAAGCCTCGCAAGCTTATTCGATGCGAAAACCTACCAACAGCGGCAAGTGATCTGAGGCTCGACGTGCAAGCGGATCGAATACAATTGACGACGATCTTACCCGGATTTCCTGCGATACGAAGACATGGTCGATACGCAGCAGGGGATAGCGCGACGGGAATGTGGGTCTAGGCTTTGTGGTTGTCAATAATTGCGCATCGCGAAGGTGCGTTGACAGCCGTTTGTAGGCGGAAGTCGAGGGTGTGGCATTCAGATCTCCGCAGACGATTGACGGCGAGGAACGAAACTCAGCATGTCCAATCCAATCTTCGCCGAGCAGTGCCGCGACCTGCCGTATACGGTCGCGGTTGCGAAGCCCGAGGTGCGTATTGAGTACGTTGAGCGGCTTCCCGTGAACATCGACCTGCACCCAGATCGCGCCGCGCGTTTCGCCGATCGAGGGAAGAGCCGCAGCCCTTATCAAGCGCGTGGGCAGTGCTGTAAGAATGGCGTCGCCATAGCGTTCTTCCTCGACATGCAGTGCCGGGTGAAAGTGGGCGTTCATCTTTAGCAGCGCCGCAATAGTCGCCGCCTGGTCGACACCGCCGGTTCTTTTTCGGCCGACGTCCAGCTCCTGGAGCGCAATGATGTCTGCTCGAGATTGCGCAATGACATCCGCTATCCGGTTCAGGTCAATCCTGCGGTCCGTCCCGACACAGCTGTGAACGTTGTAGGTGAGAATCTTGATCTCGCGTTGGTCGCGTGGGGGGCCGGAGGGTGGTGGTGTAGCCATTCAGCGGGAACCCGTCTCGCCCAATTTCGTTCCCAAAGACAAAGACATCAAACGGACGGATCCTTCATGTCGGCAAGGCGCATCCTTTTCAATATTTTCCTTGTGTTCGGCTTGCTGCTTGCGGCCTACCTGCTCTACAAGGTCTTTAACCGGTATACCTTTGACGAGATCCTGCAATCGATTGACCAGATTCCCCGCCGGCGTCTGGTTTCAGGCGTTGCATTTTGTGCTCTTTCCTATCTTTGCCTCACGGGCTTCGATTGGATGGCCTTGCGATAAGTTGGCCGGCCGCTGGCCTATCCGAAAGCAGCGATTGCCTCCTTCACCGCGCTTGCGATCGGCCACAATCTGGGAGTGGCCGCCCTAAGCAGCGGCGCCGTTCGATATCGCTACTACACACGATGGGGGCTGAACGCCGAGGAGGTCGCCAAAGTCGTCTTGTTTTGCGGGGTAACGGTCATGCTCGGGCTGTCTGCACTCGGAGGCCTTGTCTGTCTGGTAAATCCGACCGATGTCAGCAAACTGTTGGGTGTAAACGGCAGCAATTCCCTCTGGATCGGTCTCGGCGTACTGTCATTGCCGGTAGCCTACGTCGTTCTTTCCGCGACGGTGCGCTCTCCATTGCGGCTCGGGAAATGGCGTTTCACAATGCCGAACATCAGACTTGCAATTGCACAGATCGCGATTGGCACACTTAACTTCACCTTCGTTGCCGCCTGTCTGCATCAGGTCCTGGCAAGCGAGGCGCCGGTGAGCTTCGTCCAAAGCGCAACGGCGTTCGTCCTCGCCAACGTGGCCATTCTTGTCGCTCACGTGCCCGGCGGCCTCGGTGTGCTCGAGGCCACAGTCACGACCGTGCTTCCAGGCGCTGCGTCGATCGGGGGGGCTCGTGGCATTCCGCGTGATTTATTTCCTGGTGCCGTTGCTGTTGGGATTGCCCGTCTTCGCGATCAGCGAGTTGATAACCCGCAACATGAAAAAGAAGCGGCTAGACAAGGGTCGCGAGAAACCGTCCGAGCCTCAAGCGCAACTTTTGTAGTGGCCAATAGGGCCGCCGGGGATCGACAAGTGCGGACCCCGGCAAGAGGCTCGTCTCGCTGCAATCAGGATCAACCTCGTACTCTCTCAAGCAACGCTCCCGGGTGTTCAGCGCAGCGATAGCTTCAAGCATTGATCGCGACTTCTCCACCTCACGGACCTCGGCTGCGGTCGCGCCCAGGTGCTCGGCGATGAGGCGGTGGCGAAGTGACGTAATGGCTTCCTTGTGGGCAGCGCAATCGGCTTCGAGTGCGAGATCGCACTCCGTATCCAGGCCTTCTGAACGATTGTTGAGGTTGGAGGATCCCACGCGTACGAAACGGTCGTCGATGATAATGAGCTTCGAATGAACAGTGATTTCCTCCTCGCCGCCATTGTCGTCAGACGTGACGGCGTACATCACCTTTAGTCGATCGAACCAATCGGCGCGCTTCAGACGCCGTATCAGGCGGTCGCGGTTACTGCCCATGGTGAACTTCTCAATCCAACCGTGCGAGGTCTTTGTGACGATTACCGCAATCTCAGGCCCGTTCTGCTCCTTCAATCGCCTTGCAAGCGCCCGGCAGACGCCGGCGGACGCAAGATATTGAGTTTCGACATAGATATATCTCTTGGCTGCGGCAATGGCATCGCGCGTGAGCCGACGTGCCTCATAGCGTCCACGCTTGCCAATGAGGCCTGGTTCGGTCAGGGCGATGGCCGCGGGAGCTTGCACCATGTCGGCCGCCAAAGCTGGTCGGATGATCGTCGCATCGATCTCGGAAGACACATTCTCGCTGGTTGCCCTCTTCCAACGTCGTCTGGCCACATCACGGATCATTCCCGCTACCTCACCCGAAACCAGGCATTGCACATCGTGAACAGGCGGGTAGGGAGTACCGTCAGGCGAGAGTCTTAGAGGATTTGCACTGCGGTGGTCGGATTCGTCCCACCGTCTGGCCGTTAGGTCGATGCCACCCATGAAGGCGACACTTCCGTCAATCGAAACGAGCTTCTGGTGGTGGCAAGCACGCAGTGGATGTTTAAAATCGAAAGTCAATGAGATCTGCGGATGTCTGGAGATTGGGCTCTGTCGAAACAACCGCAGTGACTTGCCCGAATAGATGGGCCCCATCCCCCAAACCAGAATTCTGACCCTTAATTGCGGGAGGTTATCGACCAGCGACAAGAGACGTTCGCCAAGTGTTTCGGTACTCGATTTGGGTCGCAGGCGAATATCCGGGTTAAAATCCCAACCAATGATCCAGATCTCGCGCTGTGCTCGCCCAAGCGCGTCGTCGAGGGCAGAAAAGTATGCTTGGCCGTCGATCAGAAATGTAGCCTCATCAGCAACCCCAGTGCGCCAGGCGTTGCGTCCCCGGCGGACGATACTCCGTAGAGGCTTTTGACCTGCTAAACGGCTTAGAGAAGGGAAGACAGCCTGGAAGCGATCCGGAGGGGGGGCATTGTCTGCCGATCGATACTCGTGCATTTGGCGCTGTTTTTCCTGTAACTTCGTGGCGATTTCGATGTCTCGCGAAACGCGCCCGGCGCGCGGCCTGTTCCAGATCCGTCCAAAAAAAGTTGTTGCCAGCTCAATACGATCGCAGCGGGTCCGCCAGCCCATGTCCCCGTGCACCGTCCAACGCCGCGAAGGCAACGGCACGCCAGTCCCAACTTGTCGATGACTGGCAACGGGTTGCTCGGTCAATGACAGGGACGTAATGGCGCCATCTCGCCGAGATTCACGACGTCCTTTCTTCACCTGCGCCCGGCATTGCTGTCAGTTGTCGCCTGACGGTTTTTGACGGCGACGCCACGCTCATGCCGAAATTGCCTGTTGTTGGTATGTCGTGGACCAAAGGGCGCAATATGGAATTTATCAGTCGTTTCGTTGACCAGCCGATGCTTCAGGGGGCGTCGCGGGCACTCCAGATCTGGCATGAGAAAAGCCGGCGCTCCCCGGACGAGCTCGGTCCCGCTTGGGAGCTCATCGTGATTTCGTGCCTGATCGCCGCGAGTTGCTGGTTCCTCTCAGGAACCGGATGGTTGATTGCGGCAAGTACCTTGATGCTTCTGTCATTGCGCCCCGCATGGAAACTTCTTGCAGGACCGAAGCGCGGTGAGTATGACGCACGCGCCTACCGCGCAAGGGCGGCCCTCGCAATCAGGAAGCGAGAAACCGAGTGGTCGTTGCGGATGCTCGTGCTCCTGATTTCTGTCTGCCTGCCAATGATTGCTCGCGCAGGCGATCAATCCGGAGAATTGTTCATTCTCGGAGCTGGTGTCTGGTTCGTTTTGACTATTCCCGTAAATGCATATCTGGCCGCCGCTGAGCCTCCGAAGCCCAATGATGGTGACTTTGCGTTCAGCAGGAGCCGCACGCTGGCAGCTGTCTGAGCCACTACTGCCCGGCCTCGGAACCAATCGCCTCTCGCTCCGTTTCCCTCTCGTCAAAATGACGGAGGTTGAAATGCTTTACTACGCTCTTGTATTCTTGGTGGTCGCATTGATTGCCGGTGTACTTGGTTTCGGCGGTATCGCTGGAGCTTCTGCATCGATCGCTCAGATCCTATTCTTCATCTTTCTCGTACTTTTTGTCGTCTCAATCGCAATGCGTGTGATGAAGCGATGAGGAATTCTTTGGAATGAGCCTCGCTCGGTGGCGGAAATCCGCCGCCGTGTCTGTTCGTGTGAGATTTGGGAGGAAAGCCTCCAGCTTCGCGATGACGCGCGGAAAATTCGGAGAGACTAGGATGAATGCCGACACCACTGGACGCCCGGTCGAGTTCAACACCGACGACGAATTACAGGAGCACTTGGCTTTGCTGGAGGCCGATGCTCGCGCGGAGGATCGAGTGGTACCTGATGCGCTTTCGCGGCGAACTTTAGAGGACGTTCACGCGGATTTTTTAGCAGTAAAGGATGAAGTTGAGCATCTTCGTGCGAGGCTTTCCCTTGTTACACAGCAAGCTGAGACTGTAATCCGTTCACGTGCCGAATGGGCCGATGCGAGCGCGCATGCGCAACTCGGTGATTACCCATGGCTGAAATTGGCGGGAGCAATGGCCGGTACCTATGTCTTGGCCAGCCTTGTTCGCACGATACCGCTCGGATCAGCAGTCACTGCGGCCCTGCCGCTTATGACAGCAGCCATTCAGCGGCGGACCGAAGGATAGCGGCCTCCGACGGCCGCCGGAAGTTCAGGTCTGAGTCGATATGATTGTGTTCACAGAAACGTTGCCGCCTAGTACACCACGTTTGAGGTCCGAACGTCCCCGCTCGAGTTCGACAACCGTATAGAGCTTGTCGTCTCGAAAGGCGCTTGCGTTCGACGTGGTGACGTCCTCAGCGGGAGCCGCGTCAACCTCCATGAAATCAAGTTCCCGGCTCGCTGCTACAATACGCGCGTCGCCAGCGGTTCGGGCCGCAACGATGACAATGCCGTGATTTGTGGCATTGTCCCACCGCGGATCATCTGGTGCGGCGATCGGTTCAAGCCGATAGACATTCAAGGGCTCGTCCGGGGAGTACGTCTCGACTGCCGCAGCATCACGGATCTGTGCCTTACTCTCCGTCGAGCGACCAAAGGTCGTTCGACTGGTTGCGTTATTGAATTCGTCCTGGCCCGTTTTGACGACGTTCGACATAGCTCGTTCTCCGTAACTGCGCCGTTTGCTAACCTTGATCGTTGTCTTGCTTCACTTCAGAAATGTCGTAGTTGATGTTGTTCCGGTCCTTGGTCTTTTTGCCACCAGCGGGGATCTTGTTCACAGTGGCATCCTCCGAGCCGGTAACCACTGTGGGCTTGGCACTTCAACTCCGTCGCTTTCGCGCTTTGCTTGCGATGGTGCGAAGGCACCCTTCGCGTCTCTCGCGGTTTTCGATTTCATGATTTCCTCCATTCCAGGCTTGAACCGACGGGGCGCGACTTGGTTCCCTGGGTATTGCTGGCAATGGGTGCCAATCGCGCTAAGAAGATTTCGGTTTGGAAATAACCGACGGCTTCGATCGTCCCTCACAAGTGTGAGGACGACGACTACAGGTCCCCAGGGGATCAGCCCGGTACTTCAAGTTCGATCATGAGATGGCGACGTGCTCGATTGACACGGCTCTTGATAGTGCCGATCGGGCAATGGAAGTGATCAGCCGCCTCCTCGTAGCTGCGCCCATCAATGAAAATGAACTCAAAGGCGCTGCGGTACTTGGGCGGCAGGCTTGTACATGCCACCTCAAGCTCATGACCGCGAACTCTCCACTCTTGTTCGGGCGCGACGGCTCGCTTTAGCGACAAACCGTCCGCTATCCCAACGATCTCTCGTTTCGCAATCCGATACCGTGTGCAAAAACTGTTGCGCATAATGGTGAAGAGCCACGATTTCAGCCGCGTACCCTCCTTGAAATGATCAAGGTTCGACAGAGCCTTAACAAGTGTTTCCTGTACAAGGTCATCTGCGTCGTTGGGATGCCGATAGAAAGTATGGGCAAACGCTCGTAGTGCCGGAATGAGCGCGGCAACTTCCTCGCTCATCGAGCCGGGAGAAATGTGTGCGGTCATTATCTCTTCCCCGCAACGGATACTGGAAGAAACCTCAAATGAGTGTTTGGTTCCAGCAAAACCGAATTGGTGCGATATCGCACGCTGGGGGCCGACGTCGGTCATATCGGAGGGCCGCTATTACCGTCCGTTACCGTACACGACTTCATGATTGACCTCTAATGTATCGAAGTTACGATGGCTCCCGACCAGCAACGGGAGAATGAATTTGACCTTCATGCGATGGCTTCGGGATGCGGATATGGCGATGCTTTCACGCTCAGTTCAGACCTGGTATAAGCATTTTGACGCCAAACCGGATGAAAGAGCTTCCGAGGTACTTTGCGAAGCGGCCATAGATCTCTTTCACCAGGGCCATAACACCCAGGATGAACTGGTTACCCTTCTGATTTCTCGATATCCAGGCCCTGAGGCGGTCCTGATCAACGCCCCTACCTCGGCGTCCGTACACTGAGAACCTCTGTCGCAAAATTCTTGCCCTGGATTTAAGAAGCACCGCACCTTCTCTCAGTATTCACGATGGTATGCCGACATTGATCGCGCGGGCAAGGGCGCACGCCCTTATTGACGTCAGTATCTGTTTGGCATCGAAGGGGAACAACGCCTAGTCCCAAGCATTCCTTCTCGCCAATGCAGGAGGACGTCATGCAGCTTCTCGAAACCCATGTCGGCTCTGTTGTCGATGGAAAGCTCACGGTCGAATTTGTCGGCGAGGGAGGCGAACTTGTTTCCGTCAGGATGGTAACCGATGATCGTAGTCTCGGGGGAGACAGCGCCGTGCGACGCGCCAAGGAGGTGCTCGTACAGCTTACGGCATTCGGAACCGACGGCAACGCCACCACCTTCGATCCTATTGGGGCTGACGCCTCCCGAGCGTCGCCGAGTGATCTCGAGCGCGACGAGGGACAATAGATGGCTAAACCCGTTGCACTCGTCACAGGAGCGGGATCGGGGATCGGGCTGGCGACGACAGAGAAACTGGCGCAGGCCGGCTACGATCTGTTCCTTTTCGATCTGGATCCGAGCGCGCTCGATGCACTCAAGCAGCGCCTTGAAAAAACCGGGACGACGGCAATAGCAATGGCAGGCGACGTCGCGTCGGAGCAAGATATGGAGCGCGCGGCAGGTAAAATATTGAAAGGTTTCGGACGCCTCGATGCGGTCATCGCAAATGCCGGCATAAATGGCGTATGGGCACCGATCGATGACCTCACGCCGGAGGAATGGGATACAACCGTTAATGTCAACCTGCGTGGGACCTACTTGACCCTCAACAAGATGGTTCCGTTACTGAAGCAGTCAGGCGGAGGAGCGATCGTGATCGTTTCTTCCATCAACGGGGTGCGCACATTCACGACACCAGGTGCAACCGCTTATAGCGCGACCAAAGCCGCCCAAGTCGCCATGGCCCAGCAGCTTGCCCTCGAACTCGCCCGGCATGCAATTCGCATCAATGTCATATGTCCCGGCGCGATCGAGACCAACATCGCAGATTCGACCGAGGTTCGACACAGGGAGGAGTCAGAGGTACCGGTGATCTGGCCGGAAGGTACGGTTCCGATCTCGGGAGGGGAGCCGGGGCAGGCTGGCGATGTGGCCGAATCCATCCTTTTTTTGGTAAGTACAGCATCTCGGCACATCACGGGAAGCCCGCTCTTCGTCGACGGCGGACAGGGGTTGCTACGATGAAAGACCGGGAATTTTTCTGGGGGCCAGTTTCCAATCCCGACGGATCAACCATCTTCATGCTTTGGGCGCCGACGCAGGCACGCGTCTCTGTCGCGATCGATAGTCGGCAGGTTCCAATGGACCGGGCTGATGACGGATGGTTTTCCATTACGGACACCTTGACCGACGATGCGGACTATTGGTTCGTCCTTGCGGACGGCACACGTGTTCCGGACCCGGCCTCACGGTGGCAGCGCGCCGGTGTGCTCGGACCATCTCGCCTCTGGGGATCCGACTTCCATTGGGAGGTACCCTGGAAGGGCCGTCCCTGGGAGGAGGCCATAATCTACGAGATTCATATTGGCACATTTACAGCCGAAGGAACGTTCGCGGCTGCAGAAAAGCACCTGCATCGGCTTGCGGAATTAGGTGTTTCGGCCGTCCAGATCATGCCACTCGCACAATTTCCAGGCACAAGAGGGTGGGGCTACGACGGCGTTTATCCCTATGCTCCTCATAATTCCTATGGTTCGCCAGACGACGTCAAAAGCTTTGTGGATGAAGCCCATCGATATGGCCTCATGGTCTTTCTTGATGTCGTTTACAACCACTTCGGACCAGAGGGGAATTTTCTGCCGCTTTATGCAGCAGAGTTCTTTCGTAAAGACGATCCAACCCCATGGGGCCCGAAGATTGCTTTCGAAAGGGAGCCTGTAAGGCGCTTTTTCATCGACAACGTGATCTATTGGCTTGATCAATTCCGGTTCGATGGATTGAGGTTCGATGCCGTAGACCAAATCGAGGATCAGAGCGACCCGCACATCCTGAAAGAGATTTCTGAAAAGGTTCGCGCGCGCTTTCTGGATCGCCATGTGCACTTGATCACGGAAAACCCTGCCAATGCCACCAATCTTCTCTCTCGAGATAGCGGACCCTTTTTTGTTGCCGACTGGAACGACGACTTCCATCATGCCATGCACGTGGCGGTCACGGGCGAGGCGAGTGGCCATTATGCTCCATTCGGCAACAAGCCGTGGCAGAAGATGAAGCAGACACTCCAAAACGGATATCTGTGCGACGGCAACAATTTCCAGTCCCGCGATCAAGCCCACTCGGCTTCGTTGCCGCCTACCGCCTTCGTGCATTTTCTTCAAAACCACGATCAGGTGGGAAACCGTGCGCTTGGCAATCGTCTTCACACCATGATTGATCAAAGCTGTCACAGGGTTTTGACAGAGATCCTTATGCTGTCACCGCAAATCCCGCTTCTTTTCATGGGCGACCACCATCTAACCATGCGCAAGTTTCTCTTCTTCGCCGACTATAAAGGCGAATTGGCGAGAGCGATCGCCGCCGGCAGGTCGACAGAAGCAGCAAATTTTGGTGGTCTGCCCGACGGTTGTGGTGCGAAGGATCTGCCTGATCCGAACGATCTCTCGACCTTTCTGGACTCGAAACTCGATTGGGACGCTGACGACCAGGGGTCAGCGTGGACATCTTTTCTCAAACGACTGATCAAGGTTCGTCGCAACCACGTTATTCCCTTGCTACCGGATGCAGACGGTTACGCGGGCTCGGTCGTTTCTGGGGTTGAACAGGCGGTGTTCCTTGACTGGAAGCTAGGTGCGCGAACCCTGCAGTTGAGAGCCAATGCCTCAGGGCGAGCATTGTCGATGGAAGGCGATTTTGGCCACAGGGTGTATCCGCCTGTCAGCGAGGCTGCAGAGGAGGTTTTGCAGCCATGGACAACGCACCTATATGTCCTTTAAGGCAAAATCGCCTTGTTCAGAGCGCCGTTCAGTGAAGAAGCAAGCGGAAAAGCTAGGGAGTAACGCTCCGTAACGACTTCCACCCTGGTCGGCGCGGCAAAGATTGCCGCGCCTCGTCAAATGCCTATTTGGCCGGGACTGACGGCTTGCCGAGTTTCACAGAGGGCTCACGGGCCCAAACACAAAGCGCGCCAAGTTTTGAGACGAAGGACGGCAGGCTGTCTTTTCCAGACAGTAAAACAATGCCCTCATCTTCCATTCCAGCAACGCCCGCTTTTTCGAGCAAGGGTACGGCGGACTGGTCGTATCCGATGAACTTGCAGTGCTGGAAGGCATCGGCCACAAAGTCGCGCGCCGTCGCCTCCTTGATGAGGTCTTCGATCGCTGCGGAGGAAGTAAGCAATACCACGGCGTCAAACAGCACCGACGGGCCTCCATCGATCATGTGATGTGCCTGGATCCATTTCCCGTCCGAAGCGGTAACCCCGCCCACCTTGGGAGCAACAAACTCGACGACCGCTTTTTCCTTTCCGACAGTATCGGTCAATCCCTTCAGCAGATTGGCGTCTACGCCATCCGTCACGAGGATGCCAAGCTTTCGGCCCTCGAACCGCTTCGGGCCCTTCTCCACGATGCTAAGGTCAGGTGAAGGCGCAAATTCCTGACGTGTCGGCATTGCCGCATCCGCGGCTTTAGGCATGGTCTGGAAGCCAAGCTTGGCAAGGCTGTCGTCGATATTAAGCAGATGAGCAACCATGTGGCGCTGCGCGATCTCTCAACTTCATGTGAGCGTTGAAGTTCCCAATAGGCTCTGCGGATTCCTCACTCCGGTGGAAATTGGTGACTGCCCCGGACTTCATTTGGCTGAAAGCCACGAAGGCAGCAACTTTGGCTTATCCTGGCTCGACGCTCGGGCGGTGAATCAATCGGAGATCCCGATCAGGGCAGTGACCTTGGACCTTGGTCTGAGCGCCATCAGACTGAAGTCCCGGGCCGGGAACCGTTGCTGCGCTTGGTGGTTCGTTCAGGGAGCGGACAATCCCGCTTCCAATGGAGGAAAATGAATGCGTATCAAATTGATAGGAACTGCCACTGCGCTCGCTCTCGCATCAACTTTTGCCTACGCGCAATCGTCGACGGTGACGGGAGCTGCGGGCGGGGCAGCAACCGGGGCAATCGTCGGGGGGCCGGTCGGTGCAGCCGTTGGAGGTATCGTCGGTGGCGTGGCAGGTAGCCTCATCGATCCGCCGCCCCAGAAAGTCGTTACCTATGTGCAGCAAGTTCCGGCTCCGACGACCCGAGTCGTCGTCAAGGAAAAGGTGGTTGTTGGCCAACCGCTGCCCGAGACGGTCGTTGTAACGCCGATTCCTGATGATCCAAAGTATGCCTATGCGATCGTCAATGAGCAGCGGGTAATCGTCGAGCCATCCTCCCGGAAGGTAATCCAGGTCATCCAGTAGTCGTAAAAGGATGCTGGACGCATGCCGGCGGGGAGACAGTTCCCCGCCGGCTCTCACCTGCCGTCATCCGCGGCTTAGGGGAATCGTGTGACAAAGCTCATAACAGAGATCAAGCTTGCCCAATTTGAGCTTCCCTATCTAGATAGGGTCGACAGACGCAATCTTGTCGGGCGTATCGTTGATGAGTTGCGAACCTACCGGTCAAGAAAACTCGGCGAGTTGGCGTTAGACCGATATTTACATCTCGATGCGCTGATTAAATGCGTTTCGGTGATGATAGCTGACATAGCAGAGCTGGATGACGCTGAATTTCAAAGGGTCCTGAACGAGTTCGCAAAGCTGGTGGCTGTCCTCGAAAACCTTGCATCCGGTGGCAAGGACGCGGCAACGCTCCATTGATAGCGGGTACTGTCTCGTGGACTCATAAGCGCTCAGCCAGGACCGTATGGCCGCGAGCGTGGCGAAAGCGAGGGGAGGCAACACGCTGGTGGTAACGCGTCGCGTGCACCGACAATGCTTGATCCGGTTGAAGCCGCTCAACCGGGTTTTTTGTCGATAAGGGTGTGGGCTAGAGCAAATCGGATTGAGCCGGTTCCGACGGGGCAACGATCGCATGGATCTTGGTGGTCAACCCCCTTCCGCGATCAGACTTCGCGCGCGGTTGCTTGATCGTCGCAAAGAGCCCATTTCTACCGGCCAGCGACGTGCTAAGCTTGTTCAATGACAGCGGCTGACCACTACAGTTTTCGCAAAGCGACGTTGGATGATCTCCCGTTGCTTAGAGCATGGCAATCGAACCCGCATGTCCGCGAATGGTGGGACTCAGATGAGCCGTACGATGCGGCAGACTTGGCTGATCCTCGGGTAGCGCGTTGGATTGTTTCAATAGCCGATCGCCCCTTTGCGTTTATGCAGGACTATACCGTCCACGGCTGGCAAGATCACCATTTTGCCAAACTTCCCAAGGGATCGCGGGGAATCGATCAATATATAGGAAACCCCGAAATGATCGGTGTTGGGCACGGAACAGCGTTTATCGGGTCGAGAATGAGGGCACTCTTCGATGCGGGCGTACCCGTTGTCGCAACCGATCCTCACCCGGCCAATGAACGGGCGATTGCCGTTTACAAGAAACTGGGTTTCGAACCGTTCGGATCATCTCAAGAGACGCAGTGGGGCTTGATTTTGCCGATGCTTGCGAGGCGGTAGGCGGCACGCCATCATTTGCGGCTTCGTCCGCATCCGAGACATGGCCGGACGCGCAGTACCCATACACTGGGTGGCCGACACCAAGCGTATACGTTTATAAGCACGCAGCCTAACCTCCTTTGTGGTTTTCGATCAGGGAATCGGGAAACTACTGTTGCGTGTTGGAGTTTTCGCGGCGATCGCATTCGTTCGACGGACATGTCTCTTCGGCATTCTCTATTGCGGTTGGATCGCCGGATCTTTCCAAGGGTTATGCGGCACTCGGCAGTCGATCGCCGGCCAGCTTTCAAGCTCAGAGCGCGCATGCTGATTGCCGGAAATCTTCCTGCTACTCGGAACACTCGGTCGCCTGCTTCGTTTTAATTCCAGTCCGAACCTAGGAGGAATACATGGATTGGAACCGCGTTGAAGGGAACTGGAAGCAGGTCAAAGGTAAGGTCAAGGAACAGTGGGGAAAACTCACTGATGACGATCTTGACCAAATTGATGGGCAACGCGACCAGTTGGAAGGAAAAATTCAGGAACGCTATGGGCTAGCAAGGGACCGGGCTCGTCAGGATATCGACGACTGGTACGGTAGCCAGACCTGGTAGACGAACTGGAGGGCCCGGAGCGATCCGGGCTCCTTTTTGCGCTTTCGACTCATTGTAAGGTGCGATCTTGGATTTGCGTTCCGCTGCCCCGATACGACCATGAGCAAACTATCTCCGCCATGTGCGCCCTTAAACACCGGACGACATACGCTGGTTGCGCGCCGCGGTGACCGTGATTGTGTTGACCTTCATAAAAGTTCAAGTGGATAGACGATCCCGGCGTAGTGGTTTGGTTCGCCCTGCCGGTTCCGGAAGCACCTGCCCATCGCCATCACCCACCGCACTTCGTCGAAAGCATCAAGAACGCGATATTCTGCATGATAGGGCAGCCCGCTTCTCACGGCTTGCGAAATTAAAGCTGCCACACGCGCGCGATCGTCGGGATGGATTCGCTCGATATACGAGGCGATCGGCAATCCACAGATCGTCTCGGCCGGATCGAGGCCAAACAAAGATGCTATGGCAGTGTCGCCGTAAACGGTATCTCCAGCAAGAGACCAGGTAAAAATTCCCGGCTCAGCCGCGTTCTCTTCGAGATTACTTGCGATCCTCATCGCACCTCCGCTTCAAGGTTGGGTCCCAACTGCCAGCAACGCCGGAAGTTCCAGAACGTCACAATCAGCTCTGTGTTGGGAAGTAGCGAAACGGCCGGTCAGCTTGGGAGCGAAATCTCGCTTTGGTAGCGAATGGCCAGCCATGATGGTGACACGACATTCTCCCTTGGTGCCGCACGTGAGCCGCCACAAGGCAAGGGGAGGGAAGCCAGGGACAATCCGGCGTGTCAGATGAATCTTCGCTTGTCCCATCCAGGATTTCGGTTTCGCGACGAAAACAGGAAGGTGGCGGCGACACGCAATCGGAGATCACGCGACGCCGCTGACGTTTGACTTTTTCATGACAAATCAAACGCGCCAGCGCGGATTTCTATTTACGTTGTAAAGCAGTTCGCCTGCAGATGCAAAATGACCTAATAGCTGGCGCATCCGCCGTTCGTCGGCTTCACCTATCTGGTGCTGGTGGCAATAATCGCTTACTGACCAAATCCTCAAGGATTTCCTGGTATCGAGATCACCCTCTTTGATGTGGGTCGACATTACTCTCCTCCGTTTGGAGGAATGGTTTAGTGGATGCTAAAATAAATATCATTTAACTTTGACATTCCTGACTTGCCTGTTTCAGGACGTGACGTCTAATATTCCGGGTCGAGCATCAGCTCACTACTTCCGCGTTATCGCGTCTTCTCGGATCGCCAATGGGACAAGAGAGGCTCGCGCGTTCCCGTAACCGGATCAAGGGTAGGCAAAGATAACTTTCTGATCACGTCCATTTCCATCCCGGTGGCCGCCGACGTCTTGATATCGGCGCTCTGGCCCGGCGGGTAAGCACCGACAACCAGAAACGATTGGCTCGCGGCGACAAGGCAATGCCCCGTACCGGCAGGTAAAATCAGGCAATCTCCAGCCGTGACCGCAAAATCGATACCATGAGGGCCCCCGATCATGATGGAGGCGTGGCCGTCAGCAACACCTAAAACTTCGTGGGCGTGGACGTGATAGTGCTGATAGCCAAAAATCCCGTCACGCCAGAGCCCCGTCCAACCGTGTTCTTGAAAAAGACTTTCAAAACATTTTGCCGATGCCTCTTCGCTGATGACGGCAGATTTATAGAACAGCACTGGCAAAGCCTGGTTGTTCGGGATCCAATCGCTTGGCGAAAGAAGACTGGCTGTTACCTCCATTGATGCTTCCTTTCTCCAATTCCGGCGACCTTGACCACGGCGCACACGAGATGTCGCCACCAAAATGCTGCTATCGCCGTATCGTTCCATCTGTATTCAACGCTTGGCGCTAGACCCCGACTGATGTGACTGTTGTCGCCGCGAGGACTCGCCTCCTCTCGATCAGCTTGGAAAAAACTCATCCTGAAAGCTTCGCAAGTTCAATCCTTCGCGAGGCCATCGCGATTGCGCTACGGAACCTTGCAACCGTCGGTGAGTTCACCTCGCAAACGGAGATTCATCGTGACAAGATTCTACTTCCGAACCGGCCCGACAGACACTCCCTGGCAAGACGAAGATGGCTATGAGTTCCCCGACTTGCCAGCGGCGCTCGATGAAGCAAAGCGCCTCGTTGCCGAGATGGCCATCGACGGGATTCCCACTGCTACAGCGGAGCCGCTTGAAGTTGAGATCTACAATCCGGACCGAGTTAAGATCGTGACAGTCTCATTGCATCTATTCATTGAGTACGCGGGTGGAGATTCTGACAGATAGGGAGCAGTGTCAGCAAACGATCGGGCGAGGATACCCGCCACTTGGCGTTCCGTTCACCCAGGTTTGCCTCTTATTTGCTGGGATACTATTTTCCGCTGCTAGCAGTTACGCCGTACAATCCCTCAATGATCTTGAGACCTTCCTTATATTTTGACTGATCGAAACCGGCATTTCGGGCTTGCTTTAGATTGTCTTTAAGGCCGGTCACGGACGGGCAAGTTCGTCACTAACTGCCCGGACGATCAAACTCATCCTTGCCTTCGTTCTCTCTTCGGGTCAGGGCTTTGATGGCGGCCACTCCGGAAGGATTGAATCCTTCATCACTCAGGCGCTCAATTGTCCAGCCGCGGCCTTTTTCGACGATGTCGTGCAGGTAGGCGACGATCGGCTGGTCGTCCCCCTCGACGGCGCTAGCGACGCGCTTGCAGTGCGAAAAATATGGGTTTCCTTCCTTGTCGGTCTGGCCTGCATGAGCCGAGAACGCGATTTTTATCGCTCGTAAAACATCCAACCCATCATCGCTTTCACTCATTAAGCACAGATGCTCTGATGCCATGGCTCTTACCTCCAGTAAATCAACGCCGGGCAATGCTTTGAGTTCCTGCTGGCGCCGCCTGGTGAAGGCTCTGTTCTGAAGAAAACTTAAGGCCGACTCCCAGGATCTAATTCCTGCCGAGCGCAAACGATCAATCGAGGGTCGATCGACTTCAGTCTCAACGTGTCAATGGAACAAGCAGAGTTTCTGGTTGTTTGTTTGTTCTCAACCAGAGGAAACATCAATGAAAAAACTCATGATCCTTTCTATCGGCATGGTGATGACGGCCTCGGTCGCGCTCGCCCAGAGCGAAACGCCGACGACGTCCCAGACAACACCCGCGGTCAAAACCGAGCAAAATCCGGGAGCCCCGGTAGCAGGCAAGAACAGCTTCACCGAAGGCCAGGCAAAGGCCAGGATCGAGGAAGCTGGTTACACCGACGTCACCGGCCTCAAGCTTGACGATCAAGGGGTGTGGCGGGCCAGCGCCACCAAGGATGGCAAACAAGCGAGCGTCTCCCTGGACTTTCAGGGCAACGTCACCATGGCCAAGTAACCACGAATAAACAAGGAAGCAGTCATATGAGAACGATCACTGGATTATATGATAACTACGATGACGCGCGCGCGGCCGTGTCAGCGTTGGAAGACGCGGGCGTCCCGTCCGATGACATCAGCATTGCCACCAACGAGGCGAATGGTGTTGATGTCGAAGCGCAGGGCAATCGCGCCGCAGAAGGCGCAGGAACCGGTGCCGGTCTTGGCGCACTGGCCGGCGGTGCCGGCGGTCTCCTCACCGGTCTTGGCATGCTTGCCATTCCGGGTGTGGGTCCCGTGGTCGCTGCCGGTTGGCTCGTTGCGACCGCGGCCGGAGTTGCGGCCGGCGCCGTTGCCGGCGGTGCGGTCGGGGGTATCGTCGGTGCCATGGTCAAGGAAGGCGTTCCTGAGGAAGACGCCCACCTCTACGCGGAAGGCGTCCGCCGCGGAGGATCGGTCGTCGCCGCGAGGGTGGAGGAAGCACATGTTGCCGAGGCCCAGGCTATCCTTGACCGGTGGCGTCCCGTAGATATCGGAGCACGCCGCGCGAGTTATGTTGAGCAGGGCTGGACCCGTTTCGACGAAACCGCCGATCCCTATACTGCGGAGCAAATCGCCGCTGAACGACACCGATATCGTTCCAGCCTGTAGGCGAACTGAAGCTGTAAGCGGCCGCCCGATGCGGCCGCTTCAGTTTCCTTCAGAAGCTTCATGGTGAGATCGGCATACAGGATGCCGGACGACTAACCCCAGTGTAAGTCTCCCGCTGTTGGACAGCCAGTTGTTTAAAATAGCGCAGATGCCAAACGCAAAGCGTGGGACGGCGCGGGGGCAATTGGCAAGGTGCAACCGCAGCGGCTGGCCTGGAAGCACTCCTGATGAGGAAGGCGTCGAATAGGTCATGTCAGCGATCCGATTGTATGTCGGATCTTCACCTAACTCCGCCGCGCTCGCGAATATTCCTGATGCGCAGTTGCAATAAGCGATTTCCCGCACCCATCTGGCTCGGCCGTTTCAGCATGGCGCTCTTGCCTGAGCTGGAACGCCGTTTCGAGAAGGGCCAGATGCCAAAATCCGATTAGCATCAGCGTGACTGCCGCTGCGATCTTCGACACATATGAGTTCATGGCGCATGGTTCCGAGCTTGTGCTATTGCACCCGACGTCGATTGCGGTTTGACGCAAAGACTTTTGCTTACCTCCCTGATCGGGGAACATTTGCTTTTCAGTCTAGTTCTTCCTTGACTTCACAATGAGGAAAAACAGAATGCCCGCAAAATCCAAAGCGCAACAGAAGGCGGCCGGCGCCGCCCTTTCGGCAAAGCGCGGTCAAACCCCGAAAAGCAGGCTCAAGGGTGCGTCTCGGGAAATGGCCGAATCGATGAGCGAACGACAGCTGGAAGAGTTCGCCTCGACGAAGCGGAAGGGAAAGCCCGACCGCGTCTCTTATTAGCGAAAAGCCATCCTGCAGCTTTCCAATTCATGGAAGTGGCCGGTCACATGCTGAAATCACTCTTCAAGGAGATCATAGGCGCGTCACCCGCGACCGACGATCCGTGCCCCAGTCTTTTGGGGTTTCGCAACCTGTCATGGGTCCTCGTGCTCTTCGAAGGTGCGGCCGATGATCGGCTCGAGATGCAGGAGGAACTCCTGGCCAATCAGCAAGGCGCACTCGAAAAGCAAGCGGTCACTATCCTTTGCGTTGCTGGCGGAGGCGTTTTTGACAGTCTCGACACCGCCGCGGACATCGGCGCGGACGCGATGATCTTGAAGGACCTTCCCCCGACGAATTCGAAGCTATTCTGGTCGATCCGAATGGCATCACAAAGTTTCGCTCGAACCAGCCGGTGAGCGTGCCGTACCTCGCCGGCTTAGTCGACAGGCTTCCCAAAGAAATCCAATAGTGCATGGACAACAACGGGGAAGGCTTGATTCCAAGGCTTTTTGACCAAGTTCTGCATTCCCACGCTTCCCCGCCGCCAAAAAAAACCAGAAATTGGTTGGCTGTCGCTCAGAAGACAGTTCCAGGTTCAATTCATTTTCTCGCGTGGGGTCCTCGGGTCACGCCGCTATGCGAAGGCACTTCGTCTTGTTGAGAGCGACTTGACGCAAAAGAGTGCAACGACAACGAGCGGAATGCAGATCAGATATGAGGTTCGAATACCTGCGTTCTCAGCGACAAAGCCGAGCAACGGTGGTGCGAGGAAAAAGACGATGAAGGACATCTGACCTAGAGCTGCAACATTCATATGCGCAGGCCGGTCGGTCCGCTGAGCGGCAGCCGAAACGGCAAGCGGATAGATGGCGCTGCAGCCGCAACCCATCAATGCAAAGCCGAGCAGGGCGCCGTGGGGATGGGGAGCAAGCCAAACCGCCGTGAGACCAGCTGTTGAGATCAGGAGCAAAGTAACCGCGACCGCCCGGGAGCCATATTGATCGACAAAGCGATCCGCAAATAGTCGTGTAAGCGCCATGAACAGTGTGAACAATGTCAATCCGAGGCCACCTACAAATGGCTCAACCCGGAAAACATCGCGCATATAAATCGCTGACCAATCTATGCCTGCACCCTCCACCAGAAACGCAGCAATACCAATAATGCAGAGCGGAAGGAGACCGAGCGTCGGCAATGCGACATGGCCTGCGTCCGCATGCTCGCTAGAGGTCCGCGCCGGTGCGCTACGCATTCCACTGATCGCGATAGTGCCCACCAACACCACGGCGATAAATGTTAGCGCCAAGTGGAGTTGCATCGATACGTCCGCCTGCCGCACCGGCGATGAAATGAGCGCGGTGACAAAAAATCCGAGGCTCCAAAAGCCATGGGCGCGGTTCATAACTCCACGCCCGAGCTGCGCTTCGATACGGTCAATTTCGACGTTGAGATTTATCTCAAGGGCTCCTGCGAGCAATCCCTCCAAAAACAAGACCCCAAAAACGACTTCGGCGCTTGTCATCCAGGGGACCGAGGCAATCAGCACGGACGTCCCAAAAACGGTTATAAACGCTGTAGTACGGGCGCCCAATCGGGCAACCAGGGGCGAGAAGAATGTTAGGGATATCAGTGCACCGATGGCAGCGCCGATAAGCGTAAGCCCCAGTTCCGACTTGTTGACCTGGAGAGCATCCTGGAGATCGGGAAGGCGAGAGAGCAATGCGCCGGTTGATGCCGAAAAGAGGAAGAAGCAGGTATAAATTCGCACCTGCGGTCCAATACGCATTTTCATGGCTCCCGGTCTTTAGGTTTCGGGCGGATGATCGCAAACGCCTCAATGACTTCCATCCCGACCGTGATCCAAACGGGCCATAGCGTCCGCTGAATCCGGGCCTAAAGCACAAAGATTAACAATCAGAGGAAACGGCCACTCCAGCGGTCTTGGTCGGGTCGACCTAGCCTGCAGCAACGATACGCGTTATACGCGAATTCCTCTTTGCTGACAAGACGCCTGTGGGGCTACGTTGATGTTCTGCGGCCCGCAAAATTATGATCTGTGAAAGAAAACACCATGAGTGGTCGACCCTTCATTTTAGGCGTACACCGTACGAGGACCACCCGGTCAGACGCGGTTGTGAAAACCGTGGTCTTTGCGGAAGGGCAGCGGGCTAGCTAGATCGCCACTTCGGAAACTCCCATCGACCCCGTAATGGAGCTCAATGGCGAAATCCGACGCTTGAGGACCCGACTGGCCGAAAAGTTGCGCCAGCAGAATGCTCAGCTTAGAAAGATGCTCAAGAGATTCGACGTACCTGTATTGCGTCGTTCCCACAGTTTGGACCACCATGAAAATACAGCGGGTTTGTCTTCGAGTTCCAGTCGGGGCGCCGTCAACCTAAAAGCCCAGTCAGCTTCGATTTGGGCGGGCATGGATCTTCTGGCCGCCGTGCGTGATTGCGCGCTAGGCTCTTGCTTAGGCGTTGGCGATCTTTACCTCTAGCACCTGGCTTCTACCGACGATCCCACCAATATTGTGCATTGCAGCACGGATTGAATGGCGCTAAGTTTCTTCGTCGGTTAGGAGCGCCCATGGACGAAGCCAGCATCGCTCAATTGCTCTTCGCTCTCCGCGTTGCGAGGGAAATTGCCACTCTGGAAGGTCCTGTATTCGACATTGTCGTCTATCGAGTCGAGCAAGCAATCGAGGAGATAAGGGATGAAGCCCTAAGGCAAGGTATTGTCGTCGAAATCGAGTACGCGCCGACCCGAATGCAATAGAGAGCGTGGAGGCCGCCACCGATCGGCATCGGTTGAAGGATCGCGATTACGAAGGCAAGACTGGGGATTTGAACCGCTTATTCCCCCTCATACGCAAGTGCCCCGGATGCGACAGAGCGCGCATGCTGCAATGCCGCATAAGCCAAAGGGATGAGGAAGGCACGGTTCCCGACTAGCCAACATCGCGGTATTGTGCCGTCATGGAGATGAGACCGATATTTGCGCGACTGCGACCAGACCTGCATGCATCCGGTGTCGCTGAGAAGCTTCACGAGCTCGGTCTGGATATCGCTCGACTCAATTCCGAAACGCGCCTGGCACTTGACGCAGAGCACGCGAGCGTGAGTGCCGAAGGGTATTCCAATGCTGGCTATGTCGCCATTCGCCTATTTGTCTGGTACGTGGCGGACAGTGGCCGGTTTGACGCGGCATGCCTTACCCAACCGGGCACAATCAGCAGGTCGATCTCCACAATCCGGCGATGGGGATCCGCTGACCCAGCCCAAGCTGCCGCGATCGAAATCGAGATAACGGCTTTGAAAATCTTCCTCCTCCGGATCCTTGAGCGTGCCAGTGCACCGCGATACGCCAGACGGGCTGCTCAAGACCGATTGCTGGGCGCCTAGGAGAAGAACAGGAACTCACATCTGGTCGATGGTGATCACACGGATTACATGGGACTCGGTACCCATGTAGAACGCGGGAAGAGGGACTTCCGCAGACTGACATCATGCGACTCCGTCGATCCAGATGCGCATGCGACCTCTGGGCGTATTCCCACTGATGAGGTCGCAGTTTCCTGCCGGTGCGCACTCTTTTTCTTTCCTTGTCTCGGGAGAAAGTGGGATTGAGGTAGTCTCGATGTTGCAAAGCAGCATTCATCCCGCTAGCGTGACTGTTATACCTTTGCTCGCGGCGGCCGAGCAGTCATTCTCCATTAACGATTCAACGAGAGTTGGTGCATGGCAGGTGAAACGGTTCTGGTCGTTGGCGGCGCTGGGTATATTGGCTCGCACACGTGTCTCGATCTTGCGAACAAGGGCTTCAAACCCGTCGTTTTCGACAATTTCTCAAACGGTCACCGCGAGTTCGTCAAGTGGGGACCCGCGGAAGAAGGGGATATCAGGGATCGGGCGCGCCTTGACGAGGTCCTGGCAACGCACAAGCCAGCCGCCATCCTGCACTTTGCCGCGCTCATCGAAGTCGGCGAATCTGTCAAGGATCCGGTTGCCTTCTACGAGAACAACGTCATCGGCACACTGACACTCCTGGCAGCTGCCCAGACGGCTGGCGTCAAGGCATTCGTCTTCTCGTCGACCTGCGCGACTTATGGCTTGCCGCAGAGCGTGCCGCTCGACGAGACGCATCGCCAGGTGCCGATCAATCCGTACGGTCGCACGAAGTACATCGTCGAGCAGGCGCTTT